>NZ_CP178837.1:0-306821 GCF_047946755.1 Leucobacter sp. HNU
GGGACACGCGCGGGATGACGTGTGGTGTTGCGGGTGGGGTGGGGTGCGCGTAATGTATTCCCTTGTCAGCGCGACAGTGCGGGACGCGGAAGCGGCTCGGGCGGTTGGCGCGGATGGATCCCTCTGGATCATCGAAACCCCGACTTGTTGTGTCGGCAGGCGCGGTGCTAGAGTGAGGATCCGCTTCTTACCACTACCGGGTGGTTCTGGTTCTTTCGGGGGCTGGGGTTCTGCAGGGCTGTTGTCGTGTGGGTGCTGGTGCTGGCTCGTTTGGGTTGGTTGCTGGTCTGGTTTTGGTGTGGTAAGTTGGAGAGGTTGTCTTTCGGAAAGCTTTGGCGAGTACGGGGGGCGTCTGGTCCTTGAGAACTCAATAGTGTGCACTTGATTGTCAAATGCCAATTTATTATCCCGTCCACTCGCGCCTTTGGGTGTGGGTGAATGGCGATTCCTTTTGGACAAATTGAACGTCAGTAATGATGTTTGTTTTTGTCAGGTCAAACTCGCAGGCTGTCGGCTTATTCCGCTGGTGGTTCTGCATTTGTTTCTTTACGGAGAGTTTGATCCTGGCTCAGGACGAACGCTGGCGGCGTGCTTAACACATGCAAGTCGAACGATGAAGCCCAGCTTGCTGGGTGGAAGAGTGGCGAACGGGTGAGTAACACGTGAGTAACCTGCCCCGAACTCTGGGATAAGCGCTGGAAACGGCGTCTAATACTGGATATGTCCCATCACCGCATGGTGTGTGGGTGGAAAGATTTATCGGTTCGGGATGGACTCGCGGCCTATCAGCTTGTTGGTGAGGTAATGGCTCACCAAGGCGACGACGGGTAGCCGGCCTGAGAGGGTGACCGGCCACACTGGGACTGAGACACGGCCCAGACTCCTACGGGAGGCAGCAGTGGGGAATATTGCACAATGGGCGCAAGCCTGATGCAGCAACGCCGCGTGAGGGATGACGGCCTTCGGGTTGTAAACCTCTTTTAGTAGGGAAGAAGCGAAAGTGACGGTACCTGCAGAAAAAGCACCGGCTAACTACGTGCCAGCAGCCGCGGTAATACGTAGGGTGCAAGCGTTGTCCGGAATTATTGGGCGTAAAGAGCTCGTAGGCGGCTTGTCGCGTCTGCTGTGAAAACCCGAGGCTCAACCTCGGGCCTGCAGTGGGTACGGGCAGGCTAGAGTGCGGTAGGGGAGATTGGAATTCCTGGTGTAGCGGTGGAATGCGCAGATATCAGGAGGAACACCGATGGCGAAGGCAGATCTCTGGGCCGTAACTGACGCTGAGGAGCGAAAGCATGGGGAGCGAACAGGATTAGATACCCTGGTAGTCCATGCCGTAAACGTTGGGAACTAGATGTAGGGACTGTTCCACGGTTTCTGTGTCGTAGCTAACGCATTAAGTTCCCCGCCTGGGGAGTACGGCCGCAAGGCTAAAACTCAAAGGAATTGACGGGGGCCCGCACAAGCGGCGGAGCATGCGGATTAATTCGATGCAACGCGAAGAACCTTACCAAGGCTTGACATATACGAGAACGGGCCAGAAATGGTCAACTCTTTGGACACTCGTATACAGGTGGTGCATGGTTGTCGTCAGCTCGTGTCGTGAGATGTTCGGTTAAGTCCGGCAACGAGCGCAACCCTCGTCCTATGTTGCCAGCACGTTATGGTGGGAACTCATGGGATACTGCCGTGGTCAACACGGAGGAAGGTGGGGATGACGTCAAATCATCATGCCCCTTATGTCTTGGGCTTCACGCATGCTACAATGGCCGATACAAAGGGCTGCGATACCGCGAGGTGGAGCGAATCCCAAAAAGTCGGTCTCAGTTCGGATTGGGGTCTGCAACTCGACCCCATGAAGTCGGAGTCGCTAGTAATCGCAGATCAGCAACGCTGCGGTGAATACGTTCCCGGGCCTTGTACACACCGCCCGTCAAGTCATGAAAGTCGGTAACACCCGAAGCCGGTGGCCTAACCCTTGTGGAGGGAGCCGTCGAAGGTGGGACTGGTGATTAGGACTAAGTCGTAACAAGGTAGCCGTACCGGAAGGTGCGGCTGGATCACCTCCTTTCTAAGGAGCACTCGGAACCCTACGGGGTTCCGCAGAATGGCCAGATCATCACCGAACGTGTGATGCTGGCCGCTCATGGGTGGAACATTCGACAAGACAAGTCTTGATTTTCGTCGCCTGTGCTAGTACGCAGCGTCTTCCTCGTGGAGGGGCTGTTGGAACGCATGGGTGGGGGAGGTCGAGGCTTCCAGGTGCATACTATTGGGTCCTGGAGGACCAGCCGGCTACGCCCTTTTGGGGTGTGGGTGACTGGGTCTCTGACCCTCGTCCGTAAGACGTGTTGCTTGCGGGGGTGGGATCGACCGTACGTTGAGAACTACACAGTGGACGCGAGCATCTTCGAACCAGTACTTGTACTGGTTCTTGAGCTGGACATCGCCTTCGGGTGGTGTCTGCTCACTGGTCAAAAATTTGCTCATGCTGGCCCGTTGGGTTGGTGTGAGCGTTTCTGATACTTATGTGATTTCAAGTTTCGAAGAGCAAACGGTGGATGCCTTGGCATCTGGAGCCGAAGAAGGACGTCGTAATCTGCGATAAGCCTCGGGGAGTTGATAAACGAGCTGTGATCCGAGGATTTCCGAATGGGGAAACCCCGCCAGGGCGCGTGCGTGCCTGGTGACTCCCGCCTGAATATATAGGGCGGGTAGAGGGAACGTGGGGAAGTGAAACATCTCAGTACCCACAGGAAGAGAAAACAACATGTGATTCCGGGAGTAGTGGCGAGCGAAACCGGAAGAGGCTAAACCTAGCGTGTGTGATACCTGGCAGGGGTTGCACGTTGGGGGTTGTGGGACATGCCGTGAGACGCTGCTGAGTCTCGAGCGTGAGAGTGAAGCTATAGGAGAACGCCTTGGAAGGGGCGGCCGGAGAGGGTGAGAGCCCCGTATCTGAAATGGTTTTACCGCGTGGTGTGTATCCCAAGTAGCACGGGGCCCGAGAAATCCCGTGTGAATCTGTCAGGACCACCTGATAAGCCTAAATACTCCCAGATGACCGATAGCGGACTAGTACCGTGAGGGAAAGGTGAAAAGTACCCCGGGAGGGGAGTGAAATAGTACCTGAAACCGTTTGCTTACAATCCGTTGGAGCACCCTTGTAGGTGTGACAGCGTGCCTTTTGAAGAATGAGCCTGCGAGTTAGCGATATGTGGCGAGGTTAACCCGTGTGGGGTAGCCGTAGCGAAAGCGAGTCTGAATAGGGCGGTTCAGTCGCATGTCCTAGACCCGAAGCGAAGTGATCTATCCATGGCCAGGTTGAAGCGACGGTAAGACGTCGTGGAGGACCGAACCCACTTAGGTTGAAAACTGAGGGGATGAGCTGTGGATAGGGGTGAAAGGCCAATCAAACTTCGTGATAGCTGGTTCTCTCCGAAATGCATTTAGGTGCAGCGTTGCGTGTTTCTTGCCGGAGGTAGAGCTACTGGATGGCCGATGGGCCCTACAAGGTTACTGACGTCAGCTAAACTCCGAATGCCGGTAAGTGAGAGCGCAGCAGTGAGACTGTGGGGGATAAGCTTCATAGTCGAGAGGGAAACAACCCAGATCACCAACTAAGGTCCCAAAGCGCGTGCTAAGTGGAAAAGGATGTGGAGTTGCTGTGACAACCAGGAGGTTGGCTTAGAAGCAGCCACCCTTGAAAGAGTGCGTAATAGCTCACTGGTCAAGTGATTCCGCGCCGACAATGTAACGGGGCTCAAGCACGCCACCGAAGTTGTGGCATTCGTACTGAGGCAAGCCTTCGTGGTTCAGCCGTATGGATGGGTAGGAGAGCGTCGTGTGGCGAGTGAAGCGGCGGAGTGATCCAGTCGTGGATGCCACACGAGTGAGAATGCAGGCATGAGTAGCGAAAGACGGGTGAGAAACCCGTCCTCCGGAAGACCAAGGGTTCCAGGGTCAAGCTAATCTGCCCTGGGTAAGTCGGGACCTAAGGCGAGGCCGACAGGCGTAGTCGATGGACAACGGGTTGATATTCCCGTACCGGCGAAGAACCGTCAAACGCTGATCCAGGAGTGCTAAGCAGGTGAAGCATCCTTTGAGCCTTCGGGTTCTGTGGGTGTGGAGGTTGCGAACCCGATCTGGTGAGGTGAGCGTATTAACAGGTGTGACGCAGGAAGGTAGCTGGTCCCGGGCGATGGTTGTCCCGGGCTAAGCATGTAGCCCGTCTCTGAGTAATATTTAGAGGCTTTGGGTGAGATGTGATGGGGACCCGTATGGGGAAGTCAGTGATCCTATGCTGCCGAGAAAAGCATCGACGCGAGGTTTTAGCCGCCC
Organism: Leucobacter sp. HNU; assembly: GCF_047946755.1. Lineage (GTDB taxonomy): Bacteria > Actinomycetota > Actinomycetes > Actinomycetales > Microbacteriaceae > Leucobacter. Next base: position 4,339 of record NZ_CP178837.1, read on the forward strand.
GTACCCCAAACCGACTCAGGTGGTCAGGTAGAGAATACTAAGGAGATCGAGAGAATCGTGGTGAAGGAACTCGGCAAAATGCCCCCGTAACTTCGGGAGAAGGGGGGCCATCCGCTTATACCAACTTGCTTGGGAAAGGGTGTGGTGGCCGCAGAGACCAGTGGGAAGCGACTGTTTACTAAAAACACAGGTCCGTGCTAACACGCAAGTGGACGTATACGGACTGACGCCTGCCCGGTGCTGGAAGGTTAAGAGGAGAGGTTAGACTTCGGTCGAAGCTTTGAATTTAAGCCCCAGTAAACGGCGGTGGTAACTATAACCATCCTAAGGTAGCGAAATTCCTTGTCGGGTAAGTTCCGACCTGCACGAATGGCGTAACGACTTCCCAGCTGTCTCCACCATGAACTCGGCGAAATTGCATTACGAGTAAAGATGCTCGTTACGCGCAGCAGGACGGAAAGACCCCGTGACCTTTACTACAGCTTGGTATTGGTATTCGGTGTGACTTGTGTAGGATAGGTGGGAGACTGTGAAGCGGGCACGCCAGTGTTCGTGGAGTCATTGTTGAAATACCACTCTGGTCATTCTGGATATCTAACTACGGACCCTGATCGGGTCTTGGGACAGTGCCTGGTGGGTAGTTTAACTGGGGCGGTTGCCTCCCAAAAAGTAACGGAGGCGCCCAAAGGTTCCCTCAACCTGGTTGGCAATCAGGTGGCGAGTGTAAGTGCACAAGGGAGCTTGACTGTGAGACTGACAGGTCGAGCAGGGACGAAAGTCGGGACTAGTGATCCGGCAGTGGCTTGTGGAAGCGCTGTCGCTCAACGGATAAAAGGTACCTCGGGGATAACAGGCTGATCTTGCCCAAGAGTCCATATCGACGGCATGGTTTGGCACCTCGATGTCGGCTCGTCGCATCCTGGGGCTGGAGTTGGTCCCAAGGGTTGGGCTGTTCGCCCATTAAAGCGGTACGCGAGCTGGGTTTAGAACGTCGTGAGACAGTTCGGTCCCTATCCGCTGCGCGCGTTGGAAATTTGAGAGGATCTGACCCTAGTACGAGAGGACCGGGTTGGACGAACCTCTGGTGTGCCAGTTGTTCTGCCAAGGGCATGGCTGGTTGGCTACGTTCGGGATGGATAACCGCTGAAAGCATCTAAGCGGGAAGCCGGCCTCGAGATGAGATTTCCGTACACCTTGTGTGTGTGAGGCTCCCAGTAGACGACTGGGTTGATAGGCCAGATGTGGAAGCGCCGTAAGGTGTGGAGCTGACTGGTACTAATAAGCCGATGACTTGATTTACACTTTCAGAATTTCCTGTTGTGATTGTTCGCGTCCACTTTGTGGTTCTTGACGTACGGCCAAGGACCCTGCCGCCAGCCCTTCTTGTGGGGGTGTGGGTGGTGATGGTTTTGGTATGTCAATAGAGTTACGGCGGTTATAGCGTCAGGGAAACGCCCGGTTACATTCCGAACCCGGAAGCTAAGGCTGACTGCGCCGATGGTACTGCACTCGGGAGGGTGTGGGAGAGTAGGACACCGCCGGACCCCTTTTTTGAACGGGGCCAGACTGGTTGGGGAGCGTGAGCTTCCTGACCAGCCTGGCCCCGTTTGTGTTTTCACTGCCCACACGGGTGTCCAGGGGCGGGGGCCCGCGAGTTCTCGCGAGACCCCCGCCCCTGTTCGCGTTTCCGCCTCCGAACCGGCCGGCGGCACTGCGCGGCGAGTCCTCCCGCCGCACCGCTGGGGCCAGTGCTGGCCCGGCCGATCGGGTCACTCTGTCTGCGAGAAGCCCGAAGCCAGGAGCAGCTGAAGGTGCGCTCGACCGTCGAAAGATGCGAGCATAGACCTGACCGGCGACGACGTGGTTCGCCGTGTGGAAGACAGGAAACAGATAGATCATGGCGAAGTATCGAGTTCAAAACCCCGCGACGGGCGAGATTGTCGAGACCTTCGAATCCGCAACCGATGCGCAGGTCGAGCAGCAGCTCGCCTCCGCCGACGCCGCCTATCGCGAGTGGCGGGACCGCAGCGTGCAGGAGCGCGCCGCCGTCGTGAAGCGTGTCGCCGAGATCTTCGCGGAGCGCCGCGAGGAACTCGCCGAGATCATCGCCCTCGAAATGGGCAAGTCGATCGCCGAGAGCCTCGACGAGGTCGACTTCGCGACCGCGATCATCGACTACTACGCCGTCTACGGCCCCGGGCTCATCACCGACTACGAGATCCCCAGCACCATCCCCGGCAAGGCCGTGATGCAGCACCTGCCGCTCGGTGCGCTCCTCGGCGTCATGCCCTGGAACTTCCCCTACTACCAGGTGGCCCGCTTCGCGGCGCCCAACCTCGTGCTCGGGAACACCATCATCCTCAAGCACGCCGACATCTGCGCCAAGTCGAACCTCGTGATCCAGGAGATCATGGAGCAGGCCGGCGTGCCCGTCGGCGGCTACCAGGCGGCGTTCGTCTCCCACGAGCAGATCGCGACCATGATCGCCGACCCCCGCGTGCAGGGCGTCTCCCTCACCGGCTCGGAGCGCGCCGGCGCCATCATCGGCGCTCAGGCCGGCACGCACCTCAAGAAGTGCGTGCTCGAGCTCGGCGGCATCGACCCCATGGTCGTCCTCGACTCCGACGACGTCGCAGGCGTCGCCAAGGCCGCATGGGACTTCCGCACCTACAACGCGGGCCAGGTCTGCAACTCCAACAAGCGCCTCATCGTCATGGCCGACATCTACGACGAGTTCGTCGCCGAGCTGGTGAAGCTCGCCGAGGGCCTCACGCCCGGCGACCAGCTGAACCTGGGCGAGGGCGAGTACGTGCCGCTCTCCACCCGCGCCGCGGCCGAGACCGTGCACGCCCAGGTGCAGCAGGCCGTGTCCGAAGGCGCTCGGGTGCTCGCCGGCGGCGTGCTGTCGGAGGGGCCCGCGGCCTACTATTCCCCGACCGTGCTCGTCGACGTTCCGCGCGAGTCCTCCTCCTACCGCGAGGAGATCTTCGGGCCCGTCGCGACCGTCTACAAGGTGCACAGCGACGAAGAGGCGCTGGAGCTCGCGAACGACTGCGCGCTCGGCCTCGGCGGATCCGTGTTCTCGACCGACGACGCCCGGGCCGCCCGGGTCGCTTCGAAGCTCGAGGTCGGCATGGCGCACGTCAACATCATCGCCGCCGAAGCCGCCGAGATCCCGTTCGGCGGAGTGAAGCGCTCCGGCTTCGGCCGAGAGATGGGCCCCGTCGGAATCGGCGAGTTCGCCAACAAGCGTCTCTACTTCGTCTCGGAGTAGTGCAGCACGACGGCCGCCCCTCGCATGCGCGAGGGGCGGCCGTTTCCCTCAGCAGCCTCCCACCCCGAGGCCCCCGAGAAAGGACCCGCACCACCGATGTTCCGGAAGATCCTGGTCGCCAACCGCGGCGAAATCGCCATTCGCGCATTCCGCGCCGCCTACGAGCTGGGCGCGAAGACCGTCGCCGTGTTCCCCTACGAGGACCGCAACTCCCTGCACCGGCTGAAGGCCGACGAGGCCTACCTGATCGGGACGGAGGGGCATCCCGTCCGGGCCTACCTCGACGTCGCCGAGATCGTGCGGGTCGCGTCGGAGGCGGGCTGCGACGCGATCTATCCCGGCTACGGCTTCCTCTCGGAGAACCCGGAGCTGGCCGCGGCCGCCGAAGCCGCGGGGATCCGCTTCATCGGACCCGGCCGACGTGCGCTCGAGATGGCCGGCAACAAGGTCGCCGCGAAGGAGCACGCGATCGCCGCGGGGGTGCCCGTCCTGCGTTCGACACCGCCGTCGACCGACATCGATGCGCTCGTCGCGGGTGCGCGCGAGATCGGCTTCCCGGTGTTCGCGAAGGCCGTCGCCGGTGGCGGCGGACGCGGGATGCGTCGCGTGGAACGCGAAGAGGACCTCCGCGATGCGCTCGAGAGCGCCATGCGCGAGGCCGAATCGGCGTTCGGCGACGCGACGATGTTCATCGAGCAGGCGGTCCTGCGGCCGCGCCACATCGAGGTGCAGGTGCTCGCCGACCGCACGGGCGCGACCGTCCACCTCTACGAACGCGACTGCTCGGTGCAGCGCCGGCACCAGAAGGTCGTCGAGATCGCTCCCGCACCGAATCTCGACCCCGCGGTGCGCGACGCGCTCACCCGCGACGCGATCGCCTTCGCCGAGTCCATCGGCTACGAGAACGCGGGCACCGTCGAGTTCCTGCTCGACACCGAGGGCGAACGCGCCGGCGAGCACGTGTTCATCGAGATGAATCCTCGCATCCAGGTCGAGCACACCGTCACCGAGGAGGTGACCGATGTCGACCTGGTGCAGGCACAGATGCGGATCGCCGCGGGCGAGACCCTCGCCGAGCTGGGGCTCACGCAGGATCGCATCCAGCTGCGGGGCGCGGCGCTGCAGTGCCGCATCACCACCGAGGATCCCGCCAACGGATTCCGACCCGATCTCGGCCGCATCACGGCCTACCGTTCTCCGGGCGGCGGCGGTGTGCGCCTCGACGGCGGCACCATCAACCCGGGCGCCCACATCAGCCCCCACTTCGATTCGATGCTGGCGAAGCTCACCTGCCGCGGCCGCGACTTCGCCGGCGCGGTCGGCCGTGCCGAGCGGGCGCTCGCCGAGTTCCGCATCCGCGGCGTCTCGACCAACATCCCGTTCCTGCAGGCCGTCCTCGCCGATCCCGCGTTCCGCGCCGGGGACGTGTCGACGTCCTTCATCGAGGAGCGGCCCGAGCTGCTGACGCTCAACAAGCCGAAGGACCGGGCAACCCGCGTCCTGCAGTACCTCGCCGACGTCACGGTGAACCAGCCGAACGGCGAGCGCCCGGGCGCCGTCGAACCCCGCGTCAAGCTGCCCGTCGTCGACCTCGACGCCCCGGTGCCCGCGGGCTACCGTCAGCGCCTGCTCGAGCTCGGTCCCGACGCCTACGCGAAGAGCCTGCGCGAGCAGACGGCCCTGGCCGTCACCGAGACCACCTTCCGCGATGCGCACCAGAGCCTGCTCGCGACACGGGTGCGGACCCGGGATCTCCTCGCCGTGGCGCCGCACGTCTCACGCCTCACTCCGCAGCTGTGGTCGGTGGAGGCCTGGGGCGGTGCGACCTACGACGTGGCCCTGCGGTTCCTCGGCGAGGACCCGTGGGACCGCCTCGCAGCGCTCCGCGAGGCGCTGCCGAACGTGCCGATCCAGATGCTGCTGCGCGGCCAGAACACGGTCGGCTACACCCCGTACCCGGAATCCGTCGCGCGCGCGTTCGTGCGCGAGGCCGCGGAGACCGGCGTCGACGTGTTCCGCATCTTCGACGCGCTCAACGACGTGAAGCAGATGCGCGTCGCCATCGACGCGGTGCGCGAGTCGGGAACCGCCGTCGCCGAGGTCGCGATGGCCTACACCGGCAACCTGCTCGACCCGCGAGAAGACAAGTACACCCTCGACTACTATCTGCGCCTGGCCGACGAGATCGTCGGGGCCGGAGCGCACGTCCTCGCCATCAAGGACATGGCCGGCCTGCTGCGTCCGGCCGCGGCGGCGAAGCTCGTCCGCGCGCTGCGCGAGCGGTTCGACCTGCCGGTGCACCTGCACACCCACGACACCCCGGGCGGCCAGCTCGCGACCCTGCTCGCCGCGTCCGCGGCGGGCGTCGACGCGGTCGACGCCGCCTCCGCGCCGATGTCGGGCACCACGAGCCAGCCGTCGCTGTCGGCGCTCGTCGCGGCCCTCGCCGATACCGAGCGGGACACGGGGCTGTCGCAGGACGCGGTGTTCGCGCTCGAACCCTACTGGGACGCGGTACGCACGCTCTACAAGCCCTTCGAGTCGGGGCTTCCCTCGCCGACCGGTCGGGTCTACGCGCACGAGATCCCCGGCGGTCAGCTCTCGAACCTCCGGCAGCAGGCCATCGCGCTCGGCCTGGCCGAGAACTTCGAGAAGATCGAAGACATGTACGCGGCGGCCGACCGGATCCTCGGACGGATCCCGAAGGTCACGCCCTCGTCGAAGGTCGTCGGCGATCTCGCACTGCACCTCGCTGCGGTCGACGCCGACCCCGCCGACTTCGAGCAGAATCCGCAGAGCTACGACGTGCCGGACTCGGTCGTGGGCTTCCTCTCGGGCGAGCTCGGCGAGATCCCGGGCGGTTGGCCCGAGCCGTTCCGCTCCAAGGTGCTCGCCGGGCGCCAGGTGCGGCCCGAGACCGCGAGCGTCTCGGCCGAGGACTCGGCGCTGCTCGACGGCGACAGCGCCGAGCGCCGCGACGCGCTCAACCGACTGCTCTTCCCGCAGCCGACCGCGCAGTTCCAGGCGGCCCGCGAGAGCTTCGGGGACCTGTCGATCCTCGACACCGGGGACTACCTGTACGGTCTCGATTCGGGCACCGAGCACGCGGTCGACCTGGCCAAGGGGTCCGCCTCTACGTCGGGCTCGAGGCGATCGGCGACGCCGACGACAAGGGCGTGCGCACGGTCATGGTGCGGGTCAACGGCCAGCTGCGTCCCGTGTTCGTGAAGGACGAGCGGGTCGCCGTCTCGGCCCCGGTCGCCGAGAAGGCCGACCGGACCGTGCCGGGACAGATCGCGGCGCCGTTCTCGGGCACCGTGACGGTAAAGGTCGCCGTCGGCGACCGCGTCGAGGCCGGGCATCCGGTCGCGGTCATCGAGGCGATGAAGATGGAAGCGGCGATCACGGCGCCCGTGACGGGCACCGTGTCGCGGATCGTGTTCTCGGGGGCGCGCTCCGTCGAAGCGGGCGACCTGATCGTCGTCGTCGAGTAGCGCGAGAGGCCGGCTTCGGAAGGAGAACCGGGTTCAGGAGGACGATTCGGATCGGATCCTCCTGCTGATCCCGAATCTCCTTCCGAACCAGACCCGAACCGTCAGAGCAGCCGCGCGGCGAGGCCCGAGAGGGTCTCGCTCACCCCGCCCTCGATGCGGACGCTCGCGCGCGCGTCCGCCGCGGTGGGCCCGCGGTTGATCACGCCGATGGGGATCTCGCGCCGGGTGGCCCGGTGCACGAGCCGTACCCCGGTGTTCACCGCGAGCGACGAGCCCGCGATCAGCAGGCCCGTGGCGTCGGCGAGCAGGGACTCGGCCGCCGCGAAGACCTCGCGCGGCACGTGCTCGCCGAAGTAGACGACGTCGGGTCGCAGCATGCCGCCGCAGGCGGGGCAGACCGGCACGACCACGTCCGCGACCCCGTCGACCTCCGCGTCGCCGTCCGGCGCGATCCGAGCATCCGCGTTCGCTTCCGCGAACCCCGGGTTCGCGGTGTCGAACCAGGCGAGCACCTCGGCCCGGCTCCAGCGGTGCCCGTGCTCCACGCAGCGGATCGTCGCCCCGCTGCCGTGCAGCTCGACCACCCGCCGGGCGCCCGCCCGCTGGTGGAGCCCATCGACGTTCTGCGTCGCGATCCCCGTGAGCATCCCGGCGGCCTCGAGCGCGGCCGCGGCCCGGTGCCCGGTGTTCGGCTCGACGTGCAGCGCGTCGAATCCGACGCGGGCACCGGCCCAGAAGCGCCGACGATACGACTCGTCGTGCAGATACTGATCGATGCGCATCGGGTTGCGCGGCGGGGAATCGGGTCCGCGGTAGTCGGGGATGCCCGAGTCGGTGCTGATCCCGGCTCCGGTGAGCAGCAGCGCGGGGCCTTCGGCGAACACGGAGGCGAGCGCGTCGAGCGCGAGCGACGCGTCGGCGGGATCGGACGACGGGGTGAACCAGACGGTCATGCGGCGACTCCTTCGCTGCGCAGCTGCAGCCAGATGGTCAGCAGCGTATCCGGATCCTCGAGCGGGATCCCGTGCGTGCGCTCGGCGCGCCGCAGCCGAGCGCGCACGGTGTTCTCGTGCACCCCGAGATCCGCGGCCGTGCGCGCGACGTTCCCGAAGCGCTGGCACCAGGCCAGCAGGGTTTCGGCGACCGCGAGGTCGGTGTCGACGAGCTCCCGGATCCGGGGAGCCGCAGCTCGGGTTCGGCGGCGAACAGTTCGGCGCTGCGCTCGAACACCAGCAGCGGACGCAGCCGGGCGGCGGTGAGCACCCGGTCGGGCACGGCCCAGTGCTCCGCGGTGGCGAACAGGCGATCCGCGGCGGCGCGGCGCGGCGCGACCTCGACGGGCCGGTGCACGATGCCGGGCGCGGCGATCGCGGTGCCCGTGTCGAGCAGGCGGTCGAGGATCGGGAGCAGCGGCTCCGCCAGGCGGAGCGCGGCGGCCAGGTCGTCGCAGGAGAAGAGCGCGTAGACCCGACCGCCGTGGGCGACCGTGACCACCTCGGGGCGATGGACCGCGAGGTGCCGCTGCACGGTGGAGCGCAGCTGGGCGAGCCGCGTGGGATGATCGCTCGCCGCCCGGCCCTCCGCGCTGCCGGGCCCACCGGGGTCGAAGCCGAGCAGCGCGGCCCCGCGCTCCTCGGGGATCCCGAGCTCGGCGAACTCCGAACCCACGACCCCGGTGCCGGTGAGGAGCGCCCGCAGGCGGTTCTCGCGGGGGATCCGTCCCGCGTCGCGCACCCGCAGGTCGTTGAGCATGTGCGCGGCCGCCACCGCGGCCGCGCTCCGCACGCGATGGATCTGCGCCTCGGTGATCGGAGCATCACCCGTGGGGTCGATCGCCCAGATCGTGCCGAGCGGCAGGGCGCCGGCCCGGATCGCGGTGACGACCCGGGGAGCTCCTCGCCGAGCTGCGGGTACTTGATCGGGACCTCCGAGCGGACGGCGGTGCGGTACTGGTCGTCGTTGAACGGGGAGTCGGGAACGTGCCGTGCCAGGATCCCCTGCGTGCGGAACGGGTCGATGGCCTGGCCGGGAACCGAGGAGTAGGCGATGATCCGCCGGCCGAGATCCTCGATCGCGACCGAGCCGCCGAAGAACTCGGCCAGCTCGTTCGCGAGCGCGAAGAGCGGCTCGGCGCCGCGGTCGAGATGCGCGTCGTCGGTGCGGCGCTGCTCGCCGAGCTGCTGCGAGATGAGCGCCTCGAACAGCCGCCAGCCCACCCGTTCGCGCACCCGAACGAACGGGATGCCGCTCGTCTCAGCGATCGCCGCGAGGGTGCCCGCCTCGGCATCGCGGCACTTGAGCGCGATCGCGGCGTAGCGCGCGGTCGCCGCGGCGGTCGCGATGGAGCTGAGCTCCGCGGTCGTGAGGGCCGAGCCGGACGGGATGAGCAGGATCGCCCCCGGTTCGTCGGGCAGGTCGTCGAGCGCGTCGTAGAACTCGGTGCCCAGCACCTCGCGCTCCGTGTCGGCCGGGCCGAGGAGCTCGGCGCTCTGCGGTCCGAGGTGGACGAGCAACCCGTGCAGCGTGACCGTGAGATGCGGCTCCATCACGGGAAGAGATGGAGAAATACCTGCATTCATGTCTCCAATCTATGCGATATCGACACGATCCGGCGAAGGTTCTCGCCGTAGGCTCGACCCCATCGACCAGACAGGAGACGCCGTGAACGCGCACCAGGACCCGCAGACCTCGCTCGACCAGCCGTCGCCCCAGGGCACCCGCCTCGGCGAGCTGTGGAGCATCCTCCCCGAGGAGTCCTCGCGCGTCGACGGAGCCGAGGGCGGTGAGCTCGCGATCGGCGGGATCCCCGTCACCCGCCTGGTGGAGGAGTACGGTACCCCGCTGCAGATCTTCGACGAGACCGGTCTCCGCCGCCAGGTGCGCCGCTTCGTCGACGGCCTGCACGAGCGCTGGCCGGACTCCGAGGTGCTGTTCGCCTCGAAGTCGCTGCCCGTCGTGGGCATGTACGCACTCGCGCAGGAGGAGGGCCTCTCGATCGACGTGGCCGGCGGCGGAGAGCTGCAGCTCGCGCTCGCCGCAGGCGTCGACCCCGCCCGGCTGCACTTCCACGGCAACGCGAAGAGCGATGCCGAACTGCGCATGGCGCTCGACGCGGGCATCGGCACGATCATCGTCGACAACGACGACGAGATCACCCGGCTGGAGCGGCTCCTGACGAAGCCGCAGAAGCTGCTGCTGCGGGTGATCCCCGGCGTCGACGCCAAGACCCACGCCTCGCAGGCGACGGGCGGCCTCGACTCGAAGTTCGGCCTGCCCATGGACCAGGCCGCCCAGGCGATCGCGCGCATGCAGGCGCATCCCCTCATGGAGTTCGAGGGCGTGCACCTGCACATCGGCTCGCAGATCCTCGACACCGAGCAGTTTGCCGAGGCCGTCGAGAAGATCTCGACGGCGGGCACCTTCGGCACCTACGACGTGGGCGGCGGGCTCGGCGTCAAGTACACCTACGACGAGGTCGCGCCGAGCGTCGAGTCCTACCTCGACGCGATCGTGGAGGCCGCCCGCGCGAATCTTCCCGAGGGCGCACGGATCATGATCGAGCCGGGCCGCTCGCTCGTCGCACGCGCCGGCGTCTCCGCCTACCGCGTCGTGACCGTCAAGCACACGGGCAAGACCTTCGTCGCGGTCGACGGCGGCCTCGCCGACCTCATCGACATCGCGCTCACCGAGCAGCGCTACGAGCCGGTGCTCGCCAACCGTCTCGACGAGGCGTGGATCGAGACCGCTCAGGTGGTCGGCCGCCAGTGCGAGTCCGGCGACCTGCTCGTCGACCGCGCGCAGCTGCCGCCCGCCCGTGTCGGCGACGTGCTCGTGATGGCGACCACCGGCGCCTACTCCTACACCATGGCGAACAACTACAACGGTGCGCTCAAGCCGGCCATCGTGTTCGTGCGCGACGGCGAGGCGCGCCTCGTCGCCCGACGGGAGACCTACGAGGACCTCCTCGCACTGCACGCGCCGGCGCTCGCCGGATAAGACCTCGGGGTCGGGCTCAGGCCCGGCCCCGTTTCCATTGCGGCTCCGGCCGCGCCCTGACCATCCTCCAATGAAGAAGGACCTGTCATCATGCGCAAGCACGTCACCCTGACCCTCATCGGCGCGGCCGCCGTCTCGGCCCTGCTGCTCACCGGCTGCTCGGGCGGAGGTGGGGGAGCCGACACCGGCAAGCCGAACCTCCCGCAGGGCGACGAGGTCAGCACCAAGGTCGATCCCTCGCTGAAGAAACTGCTGCCCGAGGACATCCGGAAGAAGGGGTCGATCGACATCGCGGTCGATATCCCCTTCCCGCCGCTCTCCGCCTACGACAAGGACAATCGGGAGATCGGCTTCGACCCCGAGCTCGGGCGCCTGCTCGGTCAGAAGCTCGGCGTCGACGTCGTGCTGTCGAAGCAGGCGTTCGACAGCGTGATCCCGTCGATGCAGGCCAAGAAACACGACATCATCATGAGCGGCATGAACGACACCCCCGAGCGGGAGCAGACGATCACCTACGTCGACTACACGCACGGCGGGTTCGCGATCCTGGTGAAGCCGGGCAACCCGAAGAAGATCACCGGACAGAGCGCGCTCTGCGGGAAGACGGTGTCGGTGCAGAAGTCCACGATCCAGGGCGAGCTGCTGCGCGCGACGAAGTGCAGCGGGGCGCCCGTCACCGTGATGGAGCTGCCGACCGACCTCGACGCGCTGACCGCGCTGCGCGCCGGCAAGAGCGACGCCTACTCGGCCGACGCGGTCGTGGCCGACTACGTCGCCGCGACGACCGACGACGGCAAGGCCTACGAGATCGTCCGGGATCCCGAGAACCCGGCCGGGTTCAACCCGGTCTACAGCGGCATCGGCGTACTGAAGAGCAACACCCAGCTCGTCGACGCCATCCAGAAGGCGCTGCAGGCCCTCATCGACGACGGCAGCTACCAGAAGGTGCTCGAGCGCAACCACATGGAGGCGTACGGCGTGAAGAGCGCCGAGATCAACCAGGGCGGGAAGACCCAGTGACCGTCGCCGCACCCGCAGCGGGATCGCTGCAGCTGAGCACCGAGGACGACGTCGACGCGATCCCGCTCCGCCACCCGTGGCGCTGGGTCGGCGCGGTCGCCGTGATCCTGGTGCTGGCCTTCCTCCTGTACTCGGTCGGGACGAACCCCAACCTCGACTTCGCGACCGTGGGCACCTTCGTGTTCGATCCGCGGATCCTGGCCGGTGTCGGTCTGACGGTGCTCATCACGCTCGTCTCCATGGTCGTCTCGACGCTGCTCGCCGTGCTGGTCGCGGCGATGCGGCTCTCGAAGAACCCCGTGCTCTCGGGCGTCGCCTGGTTCTACGTCTGGGTGTTCCGCGGGACCCCGCAGATCGTGCAGATCGTGCTCTGGGGATACCTGGGGCTGCTCTACGAGAAGCTGACGCTCGGGATCCCGTTCACCGACGTCGTCTTCTGGCAGGTGAACACCAACGACCTCATCAATGCGTTCGTCGCGGGCACGCTCGCCCTGACGTTGAACCAGGCCGCCTACTCCTCGGAGATCGTCCGCGCGGGCATGCTGTCGGTCGACGAAGGGCAGCGGGAGGCCGCGTACTCGCTGGGCATGTCTCCCGTGTACACGTTCCGCCGGGTGCTGCTGCCGCAGGCGATGCGCGTGATCATCCCCCCGATGGGCAACGAGACGATCTCGATGCTGAAGAACACCTCGCTGCTCATGGTGATCGCGGTCCCCGAGGTCTACACCGCGGCGACCATGATCTCGGCCCAGAACCTCAAGCAGGTCGAGCTGCTGATCGTCGCGAGCATCTGGTACCTGATCATGACCACGATCCTCTCGGTGCCGCAGTACTACCTGGAGCGCCGCTTCGGCCGCGGTTCCACCCGCACCCTGCCGCCCACGCCGTTCCAGCGGTTCCGGGCGATGCTCGATCGTCGCAGGCCGGGCCCGGCGCCGGCGCCCGCGACGCAGATGACGGAGGTGATCGGCGAATGAGCCCGATCGAGAATCAGACCATCGAGGCGTCCAGCGCCGCGGGCGAGCCCGGAGCGCTTCCGCCGTCCGACGCCCTCGTGCAGATCCGGCGGGTCCGCAAGAGCTTCGGTGCGCACCAGGTGCTGCGCGACGTCTCGCTCCAGGTGCCCGCCGGAACGGTGACGGTCCTGCTCGGGCCGTCGGGCTCGGGCAAGTCGACGCTGCTGCGCTGCGTCAACCACCTCGAGACGATCGACGGCGGCCGGATCATCGTGGACGGCGAGCTGATCGGCTACCGTCAGTCGGGGCACCGGATCCACGAGATGACGCCGAAGCAGATCGCGAAGCAGCGACGCGGCATCGGCATGGTGTTCCAGAAGTTCAACCTGTTCCCGCACATGACCGCGCTCGAGAACGTGGTCGAGGCACCCGTCGGCGTCGTGGGCCGGGCTCGGCCCCTCGCCCGGCAGCGGGCGATGGACCTGCTCGCTCGGGTCGGGCTCGAGGACTTCGCCGGCCACTACCCGGCGCAGCTCTCGGGCGGCCAGCAGCAGCGCGTCGCCATCGCGAGGGCGCTCGCCATGGACCCGAAGCTCATGCTGTTCGACGAGCCCACCTCGGCGCTCGATCCCGAACTCGTCGGCGACGTGCTCGACGTGATGCGGGAGCTGGCCCGCGACGGGATGACCATGATCGTGGTGACGCACGAGATCGGCTTCGCTCGCAGCGTCGCCGATCAGGTCGTGTTCATGGACGGCGGCGTGGTCGTCGAAGCGGGCCCGCCCGCCGAGGTGATCGATGCGCCGCAGCGCCAGCGCACTCGGAACTTCCTCGAGAGCGTGATGTAGCGCTTCAGCGCCCGCCGCCCCAGCGCACCTGGAGACCGGTGAGCATGGCATCGAGACCGAGTTGGAAGACGAGGTCGTGCTCGTGCTCGCCGGTCTCCCGCACGAGTGCGGCGAACGCCGCCTGAGTGTCGCCGAGCGCGGGGGTCCCGGCGTTCGGCTCGGGCTCGTAGACGTTCTCGGGACCGGCCGAGTCGAGGGCCGCGCCGAAGATGAACGTCTCGATCGCGCTGAGCGACGGGATGATGCTGCGGTCGTACCAGCCCGCCGAACGGAATGCGGCGACGATCCGCTGGTACATGCGCGAGGTGTTCGCGGTCTGCGAGACGGGGACCGCGACGATGAGGTCGACGAGTCGCGGGCGGGCGCGGAGGAAGCGCAGGTAGCTCCAGGCCCACTGCGCGAGCGCATCGCGCAGGGAGACGGTGCCGAACCCGCCGATGTTCAGGTGGCCGCTGATCTCCTCCTGCACCCACGCCAGCACGGTGCTGCGGGAATCGGCGTGGTGGTAGAGCGCGCCGGGCGAGACGCCGAGCCGTTCGGCGAGCGACCTCATGGTGAGGCGATGCAGGCCGTCCGATTGGATCAGGGCGAGCGCCGCCGCGGTGATCCGATCGCGGTCGAGCCGGGCGACGCGCGGCCGACCCCGACCCCGGGAATTGAACACGGGCGGATTCGCGTCCGCGGTATCGGCGTCGTCCTCGACCATGAGCGCAAGGATATCGGCGGTCGTCGGACCGCATAAATGAACAGGACGGGTGTATTTCGGGCCAGGGACCCGCTGGACGCGCACACTGGTGCGAACGGCTCGCCGAACCGGCGACCCGCGAACCTGAGGAAGGGCAGCTCATGGAGCACATCGAAACCGACGTCGTCGTCATCGGAGCGGGCGTCGCCGGCCTCACCGCCGCGCACCGCCTGCGTCAGTCGGGCCGGGAGGTCGTCGTGCTGGAGGCGCGGGATCGCGTCGGCGGGCGGGTCAAGTCGGACCTGTCGAACGGTTTCCTCGTCGAGGTCGGCGGGCAGTGGGTCGCGCCCGACCAGGAGCGGCTCATCGCGCTCATCGAGGAGCTGGGGCTCGAGACCTTCGCGCGCTACCGGGACGGCGACGAGATCTACATCGACCGCGCCGGCACCCGGATCCGCCACGCCACGGACCTGCCGCCGCTCGCCGCGGGCACGATCGCCGAGATCGAGCGGCTGAGCGACCAGCTCGACGCGCTCTCGAAGGAGGTCGATCCATTCGAGCCCTGGACCCACCCGCGCGCGGCCGAGTTCGATGCGGTGTCGTTCGACGCCTGGCTGCGCGCGAACACCGACGACGACGATGCGGTGGCGTTCGTCGCCCCGTTCGTCTCCGGCGGCATGCTGACGAAGCCGGCGGAGGCGTTCTCGCTGCTCGCCGCACTCGTGATGGCGGCGAGCGCCGGCGGGTTCACCGACCTCGCGGATCTCGACCTCGTGCTCAACGAGCGCGTGCTCGGCGGCATGCACAACGTGCCGTTCCGTCTCGCCGAGGAGGTGGGCGCGGAGCGGATCCGCTTGGGCGCCGATGTGCGTTCGGTGGTGCACGGGGCCGGAGGCGTGACCGTCACGAGCTCGGGCGTCACGGTGCGTGCGCGAGAGGCGATCGTCGCGCTCGGACCGCACCTCGTCTCGCGCATCGACTTCGAACCCCCGCTGCCCGGGCGCAAGGCGCAGATGCTGCAGCAGTTCTCGATGGGCAGCGTGATCAAGGTGCAGGCGTTCTACGACGAGCCGTTCTGGCGTGCCGAAGGGCTCTCGGGCAGCACCTACGGTCCGCACGAGATCGTGCACGAGGTGTACGACAACACGGCGCCCGACTACGCGGGCGGCACGCTCGTCGGCTTCGTCTCGGACCGCCAGGCCGATGCGATGCTGGCGCTCGACCCGGCCGCGCGCCGCGAGGCGATCCTCGGGTCCTTCGCCCGATACTTCGGGGAGCGGGCGCTCGAGCCGGCCTACTACACCGAGAGCGATTGGATCGACGAGGAGTACACGCGCGGCGCCTACGGCACGAGCCCCGGCATCGGCGGGATCACCCGCTACGAGGAGCTGGTGCGGTCGTCGGTCGGGCCGGTCCACTTCGCCTGCTCCGACATCGCGGGCCTCGGATACACCCATATCGACGGTGCGATCCGCATGGGGGAGCGCGCGGCCGTGCTGGCGTCCGCGCAGTAGAATCGCAGCATGTCCGACGCGCGCAGCCAGCTCATCGAGCTCATCAAGACCGAGGCCGTGTTCCACGGCGACTTCACGCTCACGAGCGGCAAGAAGGCCACCTACTACATCGATCTCCGCAAGCTGAGCCTCGACCATCGTGCGGCCCCGCTCATCGGCCAGGTCATGCTCGACCTGATCGACGACGTCGACGGCGTCGTCGCGGTCGGCGGGCTCACCATGGGCGCCGACCCGATCGCGTCGGCGATCATGCACCAGGGTGTGGCGCGCGGCGAGGTCTACGACTCGTTCGTGGTGCGCAAGGAGCCGAAGGATCACGGTCGCGGTCGCCAGGTCGAGGGCCCCGACCTCGCGGGCAAGCGCGTGATCGTGGTGGAGGACACCTCGACCACGGGCGGGTCGCCGCTCAAGGCCATCGAGGCGCTCGAGAAGGTCGGTGCCGAGGTCGCGGCGGTCGCCGTGGTCGTCGACCGCCAGGCGCCCGCGAAGGAGCGCATCGAGGCCGCTGGCTACGAGTACCGCTACGCGATCGGCCTCTCCGATCTGGGGCTCGATCCCCAGTAGCCCGAGGTCTCGCGGCGCCCTGGCGGTGCGCCGCTTCCCGAAACGTCCCGAGTGCAGGTTCTCGAACGTTCAGAACCTGCACTCGGCTCATCTCGGTTCCGCGTGCTCCCGCTCCACGACCGCCTTCAGGAACTCGAGCACCACGTGCGCGGCGAGGCTGCCGGTCTGATCGCGCAGGTCGTGCGTCGGCGAGACGGTGTTGACGTCGAGCACGACGACGTTCAAGACGGCGACCCCCGCGAGCAGTTCGAGGCCCTGCGCCGTGGTGAGGCCGCCCCAGGCCGGTGTGACGACGCCGGGGGCGACCGATGGATCGAAGACGTCCATGTCCCAGCACAGGTAGACGGGACGCGCGCCGACTGTCTCACGGATTTCGTCGAGGATCCCCGGGATCCCGACCTCCCGGATCGCGCGCATGGGCCGCACCCGGTAGCCGAGCCGCTCGGCGACCCCGATCACTCCCGGACGTCCGGCCAGCTCCGTGTCGCGAATGCCGACGTGGAACGACCGGGCCACGTCGACGACGCCCTCGCGGGCGGCGTGCACGAAGGAGTTCGCGTTGGTGAACTCCTGCGGTTCGAACAGCTCGTACGCGTCGGTGTGCGCGTCGAAGTGGACGAGCACCAGATCGGGGTGCCGGCGGTGCGCCTCGCGCAGCTGCGGCAGTGTGACCGCCCCGTCACCGCCGAGCGTCACGGGGATCGCGCCGGCGTCGAGGATCCCGGCGACCTCCGTCGCGATCCGGGCGAAGGCCTCGTCGACCTGTCCGGGGATCACGTCGGCATCGCCGAGGTCGACGAGGCCCAGGTGCGCGATCGGATCGACGCCGAGGTCCTCGGCGCTCTCCGCGACGAGCAGCGAGGCGGCGCGGACGTGGGCCGGGCCGCCCCGCCCGCCGATGCGGGACGGGTGGGAGCCCATGTCGAACGGCACCCCGAGCACTGCGGCGCGGGAACCGGCCGCCGTGTCGGCGCGCGGCGCTCCGAACAGGGTCCCCGACGGCCTGCGGGTCGGGCCGGCTCCGGGCTGGACGTCCACGGTCACAGGACCTTCGAGAGGAACTGCCGGGTCCGCTCGTGCGACGGATTCGTGAACACGATCTCGGGGTCGCCCTGCTCGATGATCGTGCCGGCGTCCATCACGATCACGCGGTCGGCGACCTCGCGCGTGAACCCCATCTCGTGGCTCACGACGATCATGGTCATGCCGGCTGCGGCGAGGTCCTTCATCACTTGGAGCACCTCGCCGACCATCTCGGGGTCGAGCGCGCTCGTCGGCTCGTCGAACAGCATGAGTGCGGGACGCATCGCGAGGGCGCGGGCGATCGCGACCCGCTGCTGCTGCCCGCCCGAGAGGGAGCGCGGACGGGCGTCGGCCTTGTCGGCGAGGCCGACGCGCTGGAGCAGCTCGCGCGCGTAGGCGACCGCATCGGCCTTCTTCTCGCCCTTCACCCGCACGGGGGAGTGCCAGATGTTCTCGAGCACCGTCATGTGCGGGAACAGGTTGAAGTGCTGGAACACGAAGCCGATGTCGGAGCGCTGGCGCGCGAGCTCCCGCGCCGAGATCTCGACGGTCCGGCCGCCGCGTTCGCGCTCGCCGATCCGCTGCCCGTTGACGTGGATCTCGCCGCCCTCGATGGGTTCGAGCCGGTTCAGCGTCCGCAGGAAGGTGGTCTTCCCGGCGCCCGAGGGGCCAACGAGCACGACGACCTCGCCGCGCCGGATCTCGAGTGAGACGTCGGAGAGGATCCGCCGGTCGCCGAACCACTTCTCGATGCCGACCGTGCGCACGATCGGCCCGTCGGAGGTCTGCACGGGGACGGTGTAGTCGGTGATGCTCACGCTGCGGCTCCTTCCAGGGCGGCGATGGGGCTCTTGGGAGCGATGCGATCCCGCTTGCTCCGCATGCCGAAGAGCCGCTTCCAGACGGACTCGGCCTTCGGCAGGCCGGCCTTGGTGTTGAGCCAGTTCTCGATGGCGGTCTGGATGATGGTCCAGATGGTGGTCAGCAGCAAGTAGTACAGCGCGACGACGATGTAGATCTCGAACGCCTTGAACGTGGAGGATGCCATGGTGCTGCCGACCTGGAACATTTCGGCGACGCCGATGATGGAGAGGATCGAGGTGCTCTTCATGAGGCCGTTGAAGGAGTTGCCGAGCGGCGGCACCATGACCCGGATCGCCTGGGGGACGATGATCCAGCGCATGGCGCCGAGCGGGGTCATGCCGAGCGACAGCGCCGCCTCGCTCTGGCCCTTCTCGATCGATTCGAGTCCGCCGCGGACGATCTCCGAGATGTACGCGCTCTCGTTGAGCATGAGGCCGATGATCGCGGCCTGCACCGCGCCCTTGATGAGGAATCCGACCGAGAGGTCCTCGAAGCGGAAGATGTTGGCCGCCGCGAAGCCGGTGTAGAGGATCACGAGCTGGACCAGCAGCGGGGTGCCGCGGATGATCCAGACGTAGAGGCTGGCGATGATGCGCAGGGGGAGGAACCGGCTCCGCCCCATGAGGGCGACGACGAGGCCGAGCACGAGCGCGAGCGCCATCGCGACGATCGAGATGAGGATGGTCAGGGCGAGACCGTTCAGAAAGCTCTGGCTGGGGGCGAGCAGCGCCTGCCAGAAGTACTCCCAGTCGAATGTCATGGTGATGCGTCCTTGCATGTCGGGGTGCGGCGGGGTGCCGGATCGGACGCCCCGCCGCGGAGCGGTCTAGGAGGTCTTGGTGATGTCGTTGGAGCCGACGCCCCACTTGTCGAGCACCTTCCGGTACTCGCCGCTGTCCACGAGCGTCGTGAACGCGTCGTCGAGCGCTGTGTTGAGCGCGGTGTTCTGCTTGAGCGTCGCCGCGCCGATGCGGATCTTGTCGGACGGTTCGCCGACCATCGTGCATGCGCCCTTCGACTGCTTCTCATAGAAGCTCATGATCTCGGAGGTGTCGATGAACGCCTCGACCTGGCCGTTGAGCACCTGCTGCACGGCCGCGGTGCCCTCGTCCACCAGGGTGAGTTCGAGGCGCTTCTCGCCGTCGGCGACGCACTTCTTGGAGAGCTCCTCGGCGCCGTTGCCGCCGGTCGCCCCGGTGATGGCCACGACCTTGGCGCCGCAGAGGCTCTCGTCGAAGCCGGTGATCTTCGCCGGGTTCTTCTTGCTGACGCCCACGCCGGTTCCCGAGTAGAGGTAGGGCACGAAGTTCGCGATCTTCTCGCGCTCGGGCTTGATGTAGAGCGAACCCATGATCACGTCGCACTGCTTGGCCTGCAGCGCGGGGATGAGCCCGGAGAAGGCGTACTCCTCGAGCTTGGTGGTGAGGCCGAGCTGCTTCGCGAGCGCGTTCGCGAGATCGATCTCGACGCCCTGCAGTTCGTTGTTCTCGTCGTAGTAGATGTTCGGCGGGGTGTCGCCGGTGCAGACGGTGAGGGTGCCGGCCTTGAGGACGGTCGGCGGGGCGACCTTGGCGTCGGCGGTCGAGCTCTTCTGGGCCTCGGGGGCGCCCGCGGAGCAGCCGGTGAGCATGGCGACGGACGCGGTCGCGACGACCGCGAGCGCGGCGAGGGTGCGGACGGGGGATGCGGGGAAAGCCACGATGATTTCTCCTTGTCGGTGGTCGGGCCGGTCGGCCCGCTGGCGCATTCCCCGACGGTGGGGCTATGCTGGCTATCGTCTGTTGGTCAGACCAACTGACGAAGCTTCGAGAACCATACCCCGAACGATTCGACCCGTCAACGGAATCCCGCGGGGAAGAAGATCTCGATCCGATGACGGGAATCGCTAGGTTGAAGGCTGTACCGATCACGAAGGAGGCGCCGATGGACTGGTCCGCACTGGGACGCTCGACGACCCTGTCCGTGCCCGAACGGCTGTCGGTCGACCTGGAGCGGTTGATCCTCGACGGCCAGCTGGCACCCGGCGACCGGCTGCCCGCCGAACGCGAACTCGCAGCCCACCTCGGCGTCTCCAGGGTCTCGATCCGCGAGGCCCTGCGCGAGCTCGAGAACCGCGGGCTCATCGACCGCAGGCCCGGCCGCGGCACCATCGTGCTGCAGCCCAGCGACGGCGCGGGGATCACCGACGGCATGCTCACCGGCGTCGCCTCGCTGCGCCCCGAACTGCACGACATCATGGAGCTCCGCGCCATCATCGAGCCCCCCATCGCCCGCATCACGGCGAGCCGCGCCACCGCGCGCGACGTGGCCCAGCTGTGCGAGCTCGTCGAAGCGATGGAGGGGACGCCAACCGGGAACGCTACGCGGAGCTCGACCGGGCGTTCCACCAGGCGATCGCCCAGTACGCCCACAACCCGCTGCTGGCGTTCATCAACAGCGAGATCGCGCAGCAGATCGCGCCGAGCCGCGCGAACCGCTACCAGACCAAGGCCCGCAGGGCCGTCTCGAGCGCCGCCCACCGCCGCATCTACGAGGCCATCGCGGCCGGGGACGGCGACGCGGCCGAACGCGAGGCCCGCGAGCACGTGCTCGACATCGGACGGCAGATCGCCGCCGCGCAGGACTGAGAGGAACGGACGACGATGACCGTGCAGACCACCCGTGGAGCGATCTCCACATCGCATTACCTCGCGACCGAGGCAGGAGCCGCGGCGCTCGACGCCGGCGGGAACGCGATCGACGCGGCGCTCGCCGCCGCGGCCGCGCTCTGCGTCGTCTACCCCAACAACGTCGCGCTCGGCGGCGACCTGGTCGCACTGGTGCGCAGCCCCGATGGCGAGATCCGCTTCCTCAACGGCACCGGTCCCGCGCCCGCCGGTCAGACGCTGGACGCGCTGCGAGCCGCCTACGGCGACCGGCTCCCCCTGCGCGGCATCGACACCGTCACGGTGCCCGGCGGGGTGTGCGGCTGGAACTCCCTGCACGAGTACGGCGCTGCGCTCGGCTGGGCCGACCACTTCGACGCGGCGATCCGCTACGCCGACGATGGCGTGCCGACCGCGAGCTCGGTCGCGGCCGCGATCCTCGAGGACCGGGAATCGCTGGAGCGGGACCCGGGCTGTCGCGAGATCTTCCTCCCCGGGGGCGAGCCGCTCGCCGAGTACGACGACCTCGTGCAGCCGGCGCTCGCGGAGACCCTGCGACGCATCGCCGCGGGCGGATCCGCCGAGTTCTACGAGGGCGAGACCGCCGATCGGTGGATCGCGGGCCTCGCCGCGCTCGGCTCGAAGATCACGAAGCAGGACGCCATCGACTACTCGGCCCACTGGGACGAGCCGCTCAGCGCCCCGTTCGCCGAGCACACGGTGTTCACCGGGCCGCCGAACAGCTCGGGATTCATGCTGCTGCGGACGCTCGAAGTACTCGACGGCCTCGTCGGGGGACCCCCGTCGCGGACCCTCTCGCCACGGGCGCGGGAGAACTCGCCCGCGCCTTCGCCGCGGCCAACGCCGTGCGTGCGGCATCGCTCGCCGACCCCCGCATGGGCGGGCTCAGCGGCGCCGAGCTCATCGAGATGGCGACGCCCGAGCATCCGCTGCCCGGCCAGCCGAAGCCCACGGGCGACACCGTCGGCATCAGCGCGGTGAGCGAGGACGGCTGGGCGATCTCGCTCATCAACTCCGTCTACTTCGGCTTCGGCGCCTGCGTGCTCGATCCCGGGACCGGGATCCTCTTCCAGAACCGCGGCACCTCCTTCTCACTCGATCCCGCCGCCCCGAACGCGTTCGCGCCCCGCAAGCGACCGCGGCACACGCTCATGCCCGTGCTCGTGCTGCACGGCGGCGAGCTGGCGTGGGTGCCCTCGACCATGGGCGGGTCCGCCCAGCCGCAGATCCACACGCAGCTCCTGCTGCGCGCGCTCGAGGGCGGCAACCCTGCCGAGGCGACCCACGCCCCGCGCTGGATGGTGTGCGAGCCGAACGACGCCGGCGAGGTGCGGGTCATGGCCGAGGCCGACGTTCCTGAGGTGGCGCGCGACGCGATCGCGGCCGCCGGATTCCCCATCGACGTCGTGCCCCCGCACTCGGAGGACCTCGGGCACTCGAACCTCATCCGCGTCGACGGCACCGACTACGCTGCGGCGAGCGATCCGCGATCCGACGGTTCGGCGATCGTTCGATGACCGCGGACGCACCCGTACTCACTTTGGAAGGCAGCATGACCGACAGCCCACGCCCCGGAATCATCGTCCTGATCGTGCTCGGTGCGGTCACCGGCCTGCTCTCGGGGCTGTTCGGCATCGGTGGGGGCATCGTCCTCGTGCCGCTGCTCGTGCTGCTGCTGCACTTCCCGCAGCGGCTCGCCGCGGGCACCTCGGTGGCCGCGATCCTGCCGGCGGCGGTGGTGGGCGGCATCGGATACGCGGTGCAGGGCAATGTCGACTGGGTCGCGGCGCTCTGCCTCGCGATCGGCATCGTCGTCGGGGCGCAGATCGGCAGCTACCTGCTGTCGAAGGTCCCCACGGGGTTCCTGCGCTGGATGTTCATGGTGTTCCTCGCCGGGGTCGCCGTCAGCCTGTGGTTCGTGGTGCCCCAGCGCGATTCCGAGATCGGGATCACCTGGTTCTCGGCCGTGATGCTCGTCGTCACCGGTCTGATCACCGGGGTCCTCTCGGGCCTCCTCGGCGTCGGCGGCGGGGTCGTGGTGGTGCCGATCCTGATGTTCTTCTTCGGGGCTTCGGACCTCATCGCGAAGGGCACCTCGCTCATCATGCTGATCCCCGGCTCGATCTCGGGAACCCTCGGCAACTTCCGCCGGCGCAATGTCGACCTGCGCGCGGCGGCCGCGCTCGGGATCTCGGCGAGCGTGCTCTCGCCGCTCGGCTCGGTGCTCGCGACGCACATCTCGCCGCTCTGGTCGAACATCGCCTTCTCGATCCTGCTCGCCTTCGTGCTCGTGCAGATGGCGTTGAAGATGCGGAAGCCCACGGCGTAGGAGGCACTCGGGCCGCGGCTCGACGTGCTACGCGGCGGGACCGCCCGCGACCGGGAGCACGACGTCGCTGCGCTTGTAGTGCGTGAGCAGCGGGCTCGACTCGATGCGCAGCGCGCGCCCCTCGAGGCCCGCCTCGAAGCCGTGGAGCAGGTCGAAGAGCTCGCGCCGCGATGACAGGGTGAGCAGCGCGCGAACGCTGGGCCCTGTCGGCAGTTCCGCGGCCCAGCGGGTGCGCCAATCCCGGGCGAGGAACTCCGCGACCTCGTCGACGCGCGACGCGGGCGCGTGCACGGTCACGAGCGACTCGAGCGGGAAGCCGAGCAGCGCGGGATCGAGCACCGCGCGGATGCTCAGGAAATCGGTGCGCTGCATCTGCGCGATGCGCTTGCGCACGGTCGGCTTGGCGATGCCGACGGCATTCGCGATCGCGTCGATGCTGAGACGGCCGTCGACGCTCAGCAGCCGGATGATCTCGAGGTCGGTCTCGTCGGGGTCCGCGGTCCCGAGCGGCCGCTCCGCCGCGGCCTCCAGCGCTCGGCTCTCGTCCTCGCCGAGCATGTCGAGCTGCTCGGAGCTCAGGATGTTCGGGTGCCAGCCGCGCACGGTGCGCCGGAACCGGTCGATGTACTCGAACGAGTACCCGGTGATCGGCTGCGCCGCGAGCTCCTCCTCGATGAACCGGGAGCGGGCGTCTGCGCGGATGTAGGCCTCGGAGACGATCGCGCTCTCCCCGGCGAGGGTGGCGACCCACAGGGTCTCGGGACGGTGGGCGAGCCAGCTCGCGACGGCGCGCAGGTCGCCGGGGCGGCACTCGATCCGCGCGAAGTAGCCGTCGCCGCGGTCGAGGAGGTGGGGCTGCGACAGGCCGCGAACGTGCACGAGCCCCTGCTCGATGAGCCGCGCGCCCCGGCGTGCCACGGTGCGCTCCTGCAGGCCGGTGGTCTGGGCGATGAGGCGCCACGAAGCGCGTCCGTTGCGCAGCAGCGCCGCGCAGATCTCGCGGTCTGACTGGTCGAGCGGCTCGGTCATCGTGCACCTCCTGATCAGGAGCCTAACGGCTCGGAAGGTGGCTTTTCGGACACGAAAGGTATTCGAGGTTGACAGAATCGCCACGATGTCCCACGATCAATACCTAAAGAGGACATGTCGGGGGCGAAAGTTACCCGATCTACTCATTCAAGGAGGAGTGAGTGACTGAAACGGACATCGATCTCTGCCGCGGCAGCGCCCTGGAGCAGATCGAAGCGCTCGGCCGAGGCGAGCTCTCGGCCCGCGAGCTGCTGCGCGAGACGCGCGAGCGATACGAGCGGATCAACCCGGCGATCAACGCCGTCGTGACGGTGGACTTCGACGCCGCCGAGGTCGCCGCCGCGGAGTCCGATCGTCGCCGCGCAGCAGGGGAGCCCGTCCGTCCGCTCGAAGGCCTCCCCATCGCGGTCAAGGATCTCGAGGACACCGCCGGGCTGCGCAGCACCTACGGCTCCCAGCTGCACGCCGAGCACGTGCCGGCCCGGGACAGCCTCGTGGTCGAGCGCATGCGCGCCGCCGGCGCCGTGATCTACGGCAAGACCAACACTCCCGAGTTCGGCACCGGATCGCACACCTACAACCGCGTCTTCGGCACGACCACCAATCCCTACGCGCCGGATCGCAGCGCCGGCGGATCGAGCGGGGGAGCCGCGGCGGCGCTCGCCGCGGGCCTCTCGTCGGTGGCGGACGGCTCGGACATGGGCGGCTCGCTGCGCAACCCCGCGGCCTTCTGCAACGTGGTCGGCCTGCGCCCGTCGATCGGACGCGTGCCGAACTGGCCCGCGAAGGATGCCTGGGAGTCCCTCGCCACGAACGGGCCGATGGGACGCACCGTCGCAGACACGGCGCTGCTGCTCTCGGTGCTCTCCGGCGGCGATCCGCGCTCGCCGCTCGCGTTCCCCGAGCGCTTCGCGCCGGTCGTTCCCGAGCTCGGGACCCCGCTGCGCATCGGCTGGAGCCGGTCGCTCGACGGGCTCGACATCGAGCCGGCGATCACCGAGGTGCTCGACGGGGAGGGGCTCCCCGCGCTGCAGCGTCTCGGGCACGAGATCGCCGATGTCGAACCCGACCTCTCGGAAGCGGACGCCGCGTTCCGGGTCCTGCGCGGGATCGGATACGCGCGGGGCTTCGGGCCGCTGCTCGAAGCGCACCGCGACATCCTCAGCCCGGAGCTCGTGACCAATACCGAGTACGGCCTGGGGCTCGGGATCGCCGACTTCGCCGAGGCCCGGGAGCAGCGTACGCGCGTGTTCGCCGGAATGGTCGAGCTCTTCGAACGCATCGACGTGCTCGCGGCACCGGTGACCACCGTGCTCCCGTTCTCCGCGGACCAGCACTGGCCGCGCGAGATCAACGGCGTCCCCCAGGCGGACTATCTCGACTGGATGCGGGCGAGCTGGCGGATCACGGTCACCGGTTTCGCCGCCATCAGCGTGCCCTGCGGCTTCAGCCCCGAGGGTCTTCCGGTCGGCCTCCAGCTCATCGCGCCGCCGCGCCGCGAAGCGCTGCTACTGTCCCTCGCCCAGCAGTTCGAGCGCGAACTCCCCGTCTGGCGCACCGTTCCGACGGTGCACGCCGGCTGATCCGAACGCGACCCCATTGCAAAGGAGCAATATGAACCCCCGACTGCTGACGCCCGGACGGGCCGC
The DNA here is from genome assembly GCF_047946755.1 of Leucobacter sp. HNU. Taxonomy (GTDB): domain Bacteria; phylum Actinomycetota; class Actinomycetes; order Actinomycetales; family Microbacteriaceae; genus Leucobacter. The sequence continues at coordinate 30,250 of NZ_CP178837.1, forward strand.
CATCATCGGCATCCCGATCCTCGGCTTCTTCTCGACCCCGTTCTGGACCTTCGCGCAGGAGCCGACCCTGTGGTTCGGCCTGCCCGCCGTGCTCGTGTGGATCGCGATCCTCGTGGTCCTCACCGTCGTGAGCATCCAGATCGTCGAGTCCCTCTACCTGCGCAACGGCGGTCGCGAGGCCGACCTCGCCGAGAAGGAGCGCCTCGAGACCCGGCAGATCCAGCTGCTGCGCATGGAGCGCATCGCCGCCGAGGAAGAGGAGGGGATCCGATGACCGTCGCGATCATCATCATTCTCGGAATCCTCGTCATCGGGGCGCTCGGCATCGGACTCCGCCGCAGGCAGACGAGCGCCTCGCACTGGGTGGTCGGCAAGCGCGACATCCCGAAGTGGACCACCTGGTTCCTGCAGGCGGGCGAGTCGCTCACCACCTTCAGCTTCCTCGGCCTCGCGGGCCTCGCCTTCGGCGGCGGGGCGAGCGCGGTCTACGCGATCGGCTACCTGACCATGGCCTGGCCGATCAACTACTTCGTCGCACCGCGCATCCGCGATCTCGCCCAGCGCCGCGGCTACCTCACCATGGCCGACTACTTCGAGGACCGGTTCCGGGCGCGCTGGCTCGGAAAGGTCGTCGCGATCATCGGCGCGATCACGCTGATCCCCTACCTGCAACTGCAGATCACGGGTCTCGGCATGATCGTCGAGCTCGCGACCGGCAGCTCCAGCGCCCGCGGCCTGAGCATGGTCATCGCAAGCATCCTCGTCGCGATCTTCGTCGCCTGGTCGGGCATCAAGGGCATCGCCCGCGTCGCGATCCTCAAGGACATCCTCATGGCGCTCGCACTCGTCGTCGTGATCGCCGGGGTCGCGATCAGCTTCAACGGCATCAGCCCCGTGTTCGCGGAGATCGCGGACCGGACGCCGACGCTGCTCACGCTGCAGGCCGACGGGTTCGGGCCGGTGTGGTTCGTCACTTCGATGCTCGTCACCGTGATCGGCGCGGGCTTCGCGACGCTGCCGCACCTGTGGCCGCCCATGCTCGCCGCGAAGAGCGGCGAGGTGCTGCGGAGCAACTCGAAGTGGCTGCCGATCTACCAGCTGCTGCTGTTCATCCCGATCATGGTCGGCATGGCGGCCGTGCTGAAACTGCCCGCCGACACCCCCGGCAACGCGGTGCTGCTCACCATGACCGGGAACATCGTGCCCGATTGGCTGCTCGGCCTCGTCGCGGTCGGTGGCGCCTCGGCGGCGATGGTGCCCGCCGCCGGCATCGTGATGGGCATCTCGACGCTCGTGAGCTCCAACGTGCTCCAGCGGGTGAGCCCCGCGCGCAAGATGACCGTCAACTACGTGGTCATCGTGGTCGCGCTCGGGCTGGCGCTCGCCTTCGGCCTCGTCCGGTCGGACATCGGCGCGCTGCTGCTGCTCACCTACGGAGGTACGACGCAGCTCGCCCCGGGCATCGTCCTGGCCCTGCAGCGGAAGGTGCGCGTCGGCGCATGGCCGGTGGGCCTCGGCGTCATCGTCGGCGTGCTCACCGTCGCGACGATCACCTTCGCGGGGATCCCCACCGGGGGCATCGACTCCGGGCTCATCGCCCTCGTCCCGAACCTCGTCGTGGTCGCCATCGCCGAGGCGATCCGCCGCGCACGCGGGGGTACGGCGGTCGAACAGGTCGAATTCGAAGACGAGGCCGCGGTCTCGGCCGCGCGATGACCGCGGACGACGAAAGGAACCGGTCATGCTGCACACCCTCCTGACGGACGCCGAGCGAGAGACGCTGCACGCGGACTACCGGCACCTCCACGCGAACCCGGAGCTCTCGATGCAGGAGCACCGCACGGCCGAGTTCATCGAGGCCCGGCTCGGCGCACTCGGGATCGAGCACTTCCGCTGCGGCGGCACGGGCGTCGTCGGCGTCCAGCGCAACGGCGACGGCCCGGTCATCGGGTTCCGCGCCGACACCGACGGGCTGCCGATCCGGGAGGACACGGGCGCCGACTACGCCTCCTCAGCCACCGGTGCGCTCGCGGACGGCACCGTCGTCCCGGTGATGCACGGCTGCGGCCACGACACCCACGTCGCAGTCGCGCTCGCCGCGGCCGCCGCGATGGCCCGGCAGCCGGGCGCCTGGTCGGGCACCGTCGTCTGGATCTTCCAGCCGGGCGAGGAGACCGCTGCCGGTGCCGCGGCCATGGTCGCCGACGGGCTGTGGGATCGGGCACCGCTGCCCGAGCTCGTGCTCGGGCAGCACGTCGTCCCCGAGACGCCCGCCGGGACCGTCGCGCTCGCGACGGGCCCGGCGATGGCCATGGCCGACTCGCTCAGGGTCACCGTGCGCGGCAGGCAGTCGCACGGATCGCAGCCCCAGGACTCCATCGACCCGATCGTGCTCGGCGTCCACATGGTCGCCCGGCTGCAGACCATCGTCTCGCGGGAGCTGTCGCCGCAGTCACCGGCGGTCGTCACCTGCGGGACCTTCCACGCGGGGCTGAAGGAAAACATCATCCCCGACCGGGCCGAGTTCACCCTCAACATCCGGACGCTCACGGAGGACGTGCGCGACCGAGTCCTCGCCGCGATCGTCCGCATCGTGAACGCGGAGGCCGACGCCTCGGGCGCTCCGCGCCCCGAGATCGAGGAGCTGTACCGGTTCCCCCGCCTGCACAACGACGAGGAGCGGACGGAGGCCGTGCGTGCCGCGCTGCAGGCCGAGCTGGGCGAGCGGAACGTGCTCGAGATCCCGCCGGCGATGGGATCGGAGGATTTCGGCACCCTCCCCGACGGCGCCGGTGCACCGGGCGTCTACTGGGTCTTCGGCGGCTTCCCCGCAGATCACCCGGCGCCGCCCGTGAACCACTCGCCGCACTTCCTCCCCGTGCTGGAGCCGACGCTCAGCACCGGAGTGCGCGCGGCGCTCGCCGCACTGGGGCACGCACTGGGCCGGTGAGCCCGCCCGCCGATCGGGCCGGGCTCGATCCCGGCTCGGCCGGAACCGACCACGAGATCGAAACACAGAAACGCAGAGAGGACGCACGATGAACGAGGGCTCGCTCGAAGACCTGCTGGTGATCGATCTGTCCCGCGCACTCGCGGGACCGCACGCCGGGCAGATGCTGGGGGATCTCGGCGCACGGGTGATCAAGGTCGAGTCGCCGGGCAGCGGGGACGACACCCGATCATGGGGGCCGCCGTTCGTCGACGGCGCCGATGGCCGCTCCTACTCCACCTATTTCCTGTCGTGCAATCGCAACAAGGAATCGATCGCGCTGGATCTGAAGAGCGACGACGGGCGTACGGTGCTGACCGGCCTGCTCGAACGGGCCGACGTGCTCATCGAGAACTTCCGCACCGGCGTGATGGATCGGCTCGGCTTCGGCACCGCCGCGCTCGCCGAGCTGAATCCCCGACTCGTCCAGCTCTCGATCACGGGCTTCGGCCACGACGGCCCGGAGGGCGGGCGCGCGGGCTACGACCAGATCGTGCAGGGCGAGGCCGGCCTGATGTCGATCACCGGCCCGGGACCCGACGACCCGCAGCGGGTCGGGACCCCGATCGCCGACCTGCTCGGCGGGATCCACGGCGTGGTCGGCGTGCTCGCGGCGCTGCACGAGCGGGATCGCACGGGACGCGGGCGCGTGGTGCGCACCTCGCTGCTGTCGTCGATCGTCGGCGTGCACGCGTTCCAGGGCACGCGGGTCACCGTGGCGGATCAGACCCCGCAGGCCCAGGGCAACCACCACCCGTCGATCGCGCCGTACGGGCTGTTCCGCTGCCGAGACGGCGCGGTGCAGATCAGCGTCGGCAGCGAGCGGCTGTGGCAGGCGTTCTGCGCCGAGTTCGGGCTGGACCCCGCGACCCCGGGGCTCGGAACCAACCCGGAGCGCGTCGCGCGGCGCGGCGAGACCGTCTCGTTCGTCGAGGAGGCCTTCGCCGAGCACGACGCCGCGCCCCTGCTGGAGCGGCTGCGCGCCGCGGGGATCCCCGCCGGGAAGGTGCGCGATCTCACCGAGGTCTACGAGTGGGACCAGGTCCGCTCGCAGGGGCTCATCGTCGACGTGCACCACGCGACGCTCGGCAGCATCTCGCTGCCGGGGCCGGCGATCCGCTTCTTCGACGTCGACGCGGCGGGGGAGACCGAGCGCGCGCGGACCGCGCACCAGGCGCCTCCCGTGCTGGACCAGCACGGCGACGCGATCCGCGCCTGGCTCGCGGGCGCGCCGCTCGCGGAGAATGCGGCATGAGCGCCGCGGGAACGGCTCCGGCCGGTGCCGCGCGCCGCCTCTCGGCCGCGCAGCTCATCGAACTCATCTCGGATCCCGGCAGCTATGTCCCCTGGGATGCGCCGCCGGCCGAGCCCGACCTCGGCGAGACCTACCGCGAAGAGCTCGCCCGGGCGGCGGAGCGGAGCGGCGCCGATGAATCGATCGTCACGGGCGAGGCGCTCATCGACGGCCGCCGGGTCGCGCTCATCGCCTGCGAGTTCGCGTTCCTCGCGGGATCCATCGGGGTGGCATCGGCCGAGCGCTTCGTCGCCGCGATCGAGCGGGCCACCGCCGAGCGCTTGCCGGTGCTCGCCTCCACGGCATCGGGCGGCACCCGCATGCAGGAGGGGACGCTCGCGTTCGTCGCCATGGTGAAGATCGCGGCGGCGGTCGCGGCCCACCAGGCCGAGGGGCTGCCCTACCTCGTCTACCTCAGGCACCCGTCGACCGGCGGAGCCCTCGCCTCCTTCGGCTCGCTCGGCCAGGTCACCGTGGCCGAGCCCGGTGCGCTCGTCGGCTTCCTCGGACCGCGGGTCTACGAGGCGCTGTACGGCGAGCCCTTCCCCGCGGGCGTGCAGTCGGCCGAGAACCTCGCGCGGCTCGGGATCATCGACGGCGTCCTCCAGCCCGACGCGCTGCGCGAGGTCGTGCAGCGCACGCTGCGACTGCTCGAGCGTCCGACCCACGCGGCGCTGGTCGCCCGGGCGGCAGATCCGGGGGCGGCCTCCGCCGATCCCGAGGGATCCTCGGCCACCTGGGAATCGGTCACGCGCACGCGGGATCGCAGGCGGCCGGGGCTCCGCGAGCTGCTGCGTCACGCCGCCGGCGACATCGTCCCGCTGTCGGGAACGGGGCAGGGCGAACGCGACCCCGGGCTCTCGCTGAGCCTCGCGCGCTTCGGCGGCATCCCCGCGGTGGTCGTCGGCCAGGACCGCCGCACACAGCGCGCATACGCTCCGCTCGGCCCGGGGGCGCTCCGAGCCGCCCGCCGCGCCATGCACCTGGCGGAGGAGCTGCGGCTGCCGCTCGTCAGCGTCATCGACACCCCGGGTGCGGCACTCTCGCGCGCCGCGGAGGAGGGCGGGCTCGCGAGCGAGATCGCCCACTGCCTCGCCGATCTCGTGAGCCACCGCGGCCCGACGCTCTCGGTGCTGCTCGGCGAGGGCACCGGCGGCGGGGCGCTCGCCCTGCTCCCCGCCGACCGCACGATCGCGGCCGAGCACGCCTGGCTCTCGCCGCTGCCGCCGGAAGGAGCATCGGCCATCGTGCACCGGGACACGGCGCATGCCGCGGAGCTCGCCGAGCAGCAGGGCGTCGCCTCGGCGTCGCTCCGTGCGAACGGCATCGTCGACCGGATCGTCGCGGAACTGCCCGACGCCGCGCGCGAACCGGTCGATTTCTGCGGCCGGATGCGCGATGCGATCGCGCAGGAGCTCGCGGGGCTCATGCTGCAGCGAGGGGATCGGCGCCGGGTGGCGCGGCTCGACCGCTACCGCCGGATCGGGATCTGAGCGTCGGAGCCGGAGCGCACGACGCAGCTGGCGGGGTCGCCGGGGACGGCGCAGGAGACATCCCGCTGCCGGACGTGCAGCGGGGAGACGCACACCGCGACGGCGGCAGCAAGCGCCAGCGCGGTGCCGGCGACGCAGAGGCGGGCCAGGATCGGCGCGGCCCGTCTGCCGAGCGCGCGGCGGGCGAGCATCAGGATCCCGAGCCCCGCGAGCCCGCCCGCGGTGTTCACGAGCACGTCGGTGACATCGGAGACGCCGACCGCGAGGGCGAACTGCGCGAGCTCGAGCAGCAGGCTCGCGGCCGCCGAGTACCCGGCCGTCGCCCAGAGCAGGCGACGTGCCGACCAGCGCCGCGGGGCGAGCAGTCCGATGTGCCAGCCGAGCGGAAGGAAGAGCACGAGGTTCGCGACGACTTCGAGGGAAAGCTCGCCGTCGCGTCGGTGTCCGCACCGAAGGGGACGAGCTTGATCACGCGGAGTCCGCCCGTGCCGATGTACGGAACCTCGAGCTTCCACAGCACCGCCCAGACCAGCGCGAGCAGCGTGCCGCAGAGGCTCGCGATGAGCGCGCTGCGCGGAATGGGACGCCGGTCTGCGCGTACGGTCGTGCGCTCCGGCATCAGCTCTCGCGGTCCGGGGCGCTCGGGCGCATCGGTCGGTGCGGGCTCCCGGGATCGCCCGTCGGTAGCACGACGGTCGCCCGCAGGCCGCCGTCCGGCAGCGCCGCCAGGTCGAGGGCGCCGTCGTGCGCCGTGACGATGCTCTGCACGATCGCGAGGCCCAGGCCGACGCCGGCCTGATCGCTGCGGATGCGGCCGGTGCCGCGACGGAACGGCTCGGTGAGGGTCGAGACGAGCTCGGGGCTGATCCGCTCGCCCGTGTTCTCGACCGTGATCGTCGAGGTCTCTGAGCCCGCGGCGGTGCGCACCCGGACGGTCCCGCCTGCCGGGAGGTTGTGCACGATCGCGTTGTGCACGAGATTCGTCACCGTCTGCAGCAGGAGGGCGGGGGATCCGAAGGCGAGCGCGACCTCGCCCTCCGTCTCGACAGCGACGCCGTGTTTCTCGGCGAGCGGCAGCAGCGTCTCGGCCGCCTCCTCGCCGAGCAGGGAGAGGTCGATCCGTTCGCGGTCGAAGGATCGCCGATCGGCGCGGCTCAGCACGAGCAGCGCCTCGGTCAGCTCGATCGCCCGCGCGTTGACGGTGCGGAGGCGCTCCAGCAGCTCGTCATCGGCCCGGGCGGGTTCGCTCTGCGCGACCTCGAGCATGGTCTGCGTGATCGCGAGCGGGGTGCGGAGCTCGTGGGAGGCGTTCGCCGCGAAGCGCTGCTGTTCGGCGACCTGGGACTCGAGCCGGTCGAGCATCGCATCGAAGCCGTCGGCGAGCTCCCGGAACTCGTCGTGGCGCCCCTCGAGCTCGATGCGGTGCGAGAGCGATCCGTCCGAGACCCGACGGGTCGCTGCGGTGATCCGGCGCAGCGGACCCAGCATGCGGCCTGCCAGGATCCAGCCGCCGATCAGCCCGAAGACGAGCAGCGCGAGGAGTGCCCAGATCGCGGCGGGGACGAAGGCGCGGATCAGGTCGTTGCGTCCCGGGAAGAACCGGCTCGGGAACTCATCGGGTGAATCCGGGTGCGAACCGACGAAGGCATCGGTCGGCACGTAGCGCAGCAGGAACACCCAGACGACCGAGAGCAGCAGGGCGCCGGTGAGCAGCACGACGGCGGCGTAGCTGAGCGTGAACTTCAGCCGGACGCTCAGGCCGGGTTCGCGACTCGCCGCCGGCCTAGGCACCGCCGGGTCCCTCCTCGCCCGGCTCGGCGTCGATGCGGTACCCGACGCCGGGCACCGTCGCGATGAGCCACGGCTCGCCGAGCCGCTTGCGCAGCGCGGACATCGTGATCCGCACGGCGTTCGTGAACGGATCGGCGTTCTCATCCCAGGCCCGCTCCAGCAGCTCCTCGGCGCTGATCACGCCGCCCTCGGCGGCGACGAGCACCTCGAGTACGGCGAACTGCTTGCGGGTGAGGGCCACGTAGCGCCCGTCGCGGTACACCTCGCGGCGGAACGGGTCGAGTCGGAGCCCGGCGATCTCGCGCACCGGCGGGCGGTGGTGCGCGCGGCGGCGATCGAGCGCGCGCAGCCGCAGCACGAGCTCGCGCAGCTCGAACGGCTTCGTCAGGTAGTCGTCGGCGCCGAGCTCGAAACCCGAGGCCTTGTCGTCGATCCGATCGGCCGCCGTGACCATGAGGATCGGAATGCCGCTGCCCGACTCGACGATGCGCTGTGCGATCTCATCGCCCGACGGGCCTGGCACATCGCGGTCGAGCACCGCGATGTCGTAGGAGTTGATGCTCAGCAGCTCGAGCGCGGTGTCGCCGTCGCCCGCGATGTCGGCCGCGATGGCTTCGAGCCGCAGGCCGTCGCGGACGGCCTCGGCCATCAGGGGCTCGTCTTCGACGATCAGTACGCGCATGCCCCCATGCTAGGAGCCCCGGCGTATCGTCGGCGTATCGGATCCGTCGCGCGGAGTCGGGCGGTCTCCGGCGTACTGGGCGTGTGTGCCTGGGCAGCGGGATCGCCCTGCTGTTCCGCGGCAATTCGCCCGAGCTTGCCTCATCGTCGGTGCGAACGCAAGGTACGCGGGCACCAGGCCCATGCCAGGAAAGCCAATTTCTCGCCCGCGCGCGATTAGCCAGCACCCTCCCCGGCTCCCGGCGGAATCTTCACCTGCGACATCGCCAGTTCGATAGATTCCATGAAATATCGGGCCCAGGATTGGCTGCCGCTTTTCGCCCAGATTCGCTCGTCATGCTCCATCTCGTCGCGGAACTCGGCGACGAAATCTGCGACGTTCCCAGCGTACTTGAGAACAAAGTCATCTATACCCGCGATAAGTCGATATTCGTACTCTTCTGAATATAGGATGGCCGCAGTCTTCTCCCTGTTGAATAGCAGATAGCTTCTCGGAGTGTAGAAGTCGGATAGAGATTCTTCGTGCCCTCCCGGGAACATGTGAGAGACGGGATCGACAACTTCAATGAGGTTGCTTGGGTCATCGACATCATCGACCTCTGCGGCGTACCATCGAAAAGGCGCCATTGCGCGCCGCACCCTTTCCATGGGGGTTGTATCAAAGTGAATCCCCTGATTGTCGTTCCTCTCGGGGAGGCAAAAGATGTCATCCCTGGCGAGCCATTCCGGAGAAAGGTAGTGCGAATCTGGCCCCATGAGTTCTCGAGCGGTTCGCCGGATCCGCTCAAGCTCTGAATGATCGGAGATCTGATTTATCATTCTTCATACCTAAATTTGACTCTTGTTCCTCTGGCCTTGTCGATTACCTCAAAGGTGGGGCGACTCTCTCCGCTGCTCAGCGGGCGAACATTCATTGTTCGCCCATCCGGGAGGGAGAGGTACAGCGTCCCCTTCTTTGAAGTTCTCGGCACCACTCCGCCCGATAGACGTCTGAAGTCCCGCTGCGCCTGTTCGAACCCACCGGTCAGCTCATATTGCGTCGTTCCGCTCTTCGCGTTGTCGTTGAGGAGCTTTGCTCTGCTCTTCAGCTTCTCGAACCTGGAATCGAATGTGGCGGTCGATAGCGGTCTGCCGAGTCGCCCGACGCGCGCCATGCGTCCGAGCTTGCTCAGCGGGATCGCCCAGGACGCCGTGATCACGGTCACGCGTCCCGCGCTCTCCGGCGAACCTTCGCCCCAATCGTCCCAGCCGAAGAGCGCGTTCGCCAGCTGGTGCCAGGTCTCACCGCTTTCGAAGAGCTCGGCCTTCTCGCGTTGGCGTTCGTGCCACGCGTCCGGATCCGTGAGGAACTCGAGGGACTCTGCGAACTGCTCGGGCGCATCCGCGAGCGGGACCGCGAGTCTCAACAGGGCCACGATCTCGTCCCAGGTCTGAAGCGAGAAGCCCTTCCAGAACTCCGCGCCGCGCGCCAGATCGATATCGGGGTTGTAGCCGGGAGGCGCCAGTACGGTGGGGCGCACTCCAGATGCCATGACCGCTGCCGCTCGGATCTCGCTCGCGATCTCGTCGCCCTGCCGGTCGAACGCGGTCTTCGCAGCCCGGGCGCGGGTGTTCGCCGCCGCGAGCGCCGTCGCGCCGGGGTCGCTGAAGGGAGCGACCGTCGCTTCGGCGGTTCCCGGGTCGGCCAGTGCGGCTCTGCGGGATGCTTCGCGGTGCTCGCTCATCGCGGCAGCAGTCGTCCGTTCTGCGGCCGCGGCGTCGCTGATCGCGGCACCGATCTCTGCCCGCGCCGCGGTGAACGCGGATTGATAGCGCATCATCGCGCTCGAGACCCGGTTCAGCGCGGTCGGCGCTTTCGCGGTTCGCCCCGTTCGCGCGGCGTGAACGCCGCCCACTGGGCCGCGGCTCGCCCCGTCCAGTGAGGAATGGCCATCGACTGCCAGGCTTCGCTCACCGCCCGGGCTGGAGCGATTCCCGATCCGACTGTTTCCAGGGCGCGTGCGATCTCTCCCGGATTGCCCGGCAGAACCTGCGCGGCAGAGCTGCTGCCCGTGATCATCGACCGCTCCCGAGCCGCGATGCGGCCCGTGCGAGCAGCGCGTCGACGCGATCGGTATCCGCCGCAGCGGAACGCAGCAGCCGGGCGGCGTGCTGTGCGGCGCTTCCCCGCAGTCGGAACTCGCCCGACCAGGAGGCGCGGAACGCCTCGAGAGCGGCCGAGACGCCCGCGTGCCCGATGTCTCCGCCGCGCATCCGATGCACCGGATTCACCGAGATCGCGTTCTCGATGGTGGCCGCGTTGGCCGCGGCGTTGCGGAGCTGCTGCGACGAGCACTCGAAGCGGCTCATGTGCTTCCTCCCGTGAGTACGCCGATGGATGATCCCGAGCTCCACTCGAGGGGGCCGCTGGTCAAGGTGCCATCGGGCAGGAGCTCGAGATTGATCGCCGCGGGCGGTGCCCCGCCCGCGAGGGGCGGAGCGCCCTCCCGAGCACGCAGATCGATGACCGCGCCCGTTTCCGATCCGGGGTCGACGAACAACCGGCGCGCACGCACCGGGAGCTCGAAGAACTCTGCCCCAGTCATCCGCACCCAGTCGTAGCCGTCGTCGGGGTCGTTGAGATCGAGCTGCCCGGTGCTCACCACGAATTCCGCCAGGGACTCCTGGGAGGAGAACGCGGGCGTGACCAATTGATCCTCGACGCGGAAGACCGGCGCCCCGAAGTGTCGCGGGCGCTGCAGGAACAGCTCGCAGAGGTCGAACAGGTGCCAGAGCTTCGCTTCGTCGGCGAGTCCCCGATTCCACAGCACGGCGAACTCGGTCAGCAGCGGCGGCGAGTTCTCGCCCGTCGGAACGGCCGCCAAGATCGGCTAGTTGATCTTCGCGGCGATCTGCGACTGCAGGTTCTGCAGCTTCGACGTGATCTCCGCACGCCCCGAACCCAGCTGCGTCGCGGCCTGCTCGATCTCCGCGTAACTGACCTTGATATTCGACATGGGAGAACCCGCTCTCGCTGTGCTCGCCTTGCGCCAGGGGGAGGCTCCGGGCCGCAAGGCGAACGCCGCCGGAACTGCGATTCACCGTACGATACGCCTATACCGAACACAAATCCGGATTTAATATCCCCGGATCCGCGAATTTCACCTCGGGGTGCACGCGATGGGGCCCGATGCTCCGGAACCCGCGAGCGAACGGACCCCGAGCGCTACGCGACCGGGTCGAGCAGATCGGCGACCGAGCCGAGCACCTCGTCCGGACGGAACGGGAACTTCTCGATCTCGCGCTGATCCGAGATGCCCGTGAGCACGAGCACCGTGTGCAGGCCCGCCTCCATGCCCGCCACCACGTCGGTGTCCATGCGGTCGCCGATCATCGCGGTGTTGTGGGAGTGCGCACCGATCCGGTTGAGGGCCGAGCGGAACATCATCGGGTTCGGCTTGCCCACGATGTAGGGCTCGCGTCCGGTGGCCTTGGTGATGAGCGCGTTGATGGCGCCGGTCGCCGGAAGCGGTCCCTCGGAGCTCGGACCCGTGGCGTCGGGATTCGTCGAGATGAAGCGGGCCCCGCGATCGATCAGGCGGATCGCCTTGGTGATCGCCTCGAACGAGTAGTTGCGGGTCTCGCCGACCACGACGAAGTCGGGATCGGTCTCGGTCATCACGTACCCCGCATCGTGCAACGCCGTGAGGATTCCCGCCTCGCCGATCACGAACGCCGAACCGCCGGGCTTCTGCTGCTTGAGGAACGCCGCCGTCGCGAGCGCGCTCGTCCAGATGCGGTCCTCGGGCACGTCGAGCCCGGAGGCCGAGAGCCGGGCGCTGAGATCGCGGGCGGTGAAGATCGAATTGTTCGTCAGCACGAGGAAGGGGTGCCGTCCGCCTGCCAGCGCTCGATCAGCTCGGCAGCGCCCGGGATCGCACGGTTCTCGTGCACGAGGACGCCGTCCATGTCGGTGAGCCAGCACTCGATCCGCGCGCGGGGATTCCCCTCCGCCTCCGCGGGGACGGTCTCGATCGAGGACTGCGGGACGGCGTCGCGTGCTTCGCTCATAGGCACAGAGTAGTCCCGGCCGGTGAACGCGCGGTGCCGCGCGGCCTCACCGGTTCTTCTGGCTTCCGGTGGGAGACTGGATCCATGCACGACCGAGCCGCCGCACCCGCGCGCCCCGAGGACCTCGTCGACCTCGATGCGCTGCTCTCCGCGTTCGACGAGCGCGTCCCCGATCCGAGCGATCCGGCGCAGCGCGTCGTATTCGGCACCTCCGGGCACCGGGGATCCTCGCTCGACGGCTCTTTCAACGCGGCGCACATCGTCGCCATGAGCGCGGCCATCGCCGAGTACCGCGCCGAGCAGGGCATCGCGGGGCCGCTCTTCCTCGGCGCCGACACCCACCCGCTCTCCGCGCCCGCCGAGCGGATCGCCCGCGAGGTGCTCTCTGCCGCGGGGGTCCGCGTGCTCGCCCGATCGGGCACGGGAGACGAGATCTACGTGCCGACCCCGGCGGTCAGCCACGCGATCCTCACCCACAACCGCGGACGCGACGCCGACGACCCCGATCGGGCCGACGGCATCGTGGTCACCCCGAGCCACAACCCGCCGCGCGACGGCGGCTTCAAATACAACCCGCCGCACGGCGGACCCGCCGACACCGACGCGACCGCCTGGATCGCCGGCCGCGCGAACGAGCTGCTCGAGCACGGCGTCGAAGCGATCCCGCGGGCCGGCCGCGATGCGGTCGCGGGCGAGCCCGTCGGCCGCTACGACTTCCTCGGCGAGTACGTCGAATCGCTCGACGGCGTCATCGACCTCGACGCGATCCGCCGTTCGGGGCTGCGCATCGGCGCGCACCCCTCGGCGGGGCCAGCGTCGCCTACTGGGCCGCGATCCGCGACCGCTACGAGCTCGACCTCACCGTGCTCGGCCCCGGGGTCGACCCGCGCTGGTCGTTCATGCACCTCGACTGGGACGGCAAGATCCGCATGGATCCCTCCTCGGCGCAGGTGATGTCGACCGTGGCCGGCTACCGCGACGACTTCGACCTGGTCACGGGCAACGATGCCGACGCCGACCGCCACGGCATCGTCACCGCCGACGCCGGCCTCATGAACCCCAACCACTTCCTCGTGGTCGCCATCGACTACCTGCTGAGCCACCGGCCCGGCTGGGCGCCCGAGGCGGGCATCGGCAAGACCCTCGTCTCGTCCGGGCTCATCGACCGCGTCGTGGCCGCGCATGGCCGCACGCTGCTCGAGGTGCCGGTCGGCTTCAAGTGGTTCGTCCCCGGGCTCGTCGACGGCACCGTCGTGTTCGGCGGAGAGGAGAGCGCGGGCGCATCCTTCCTCCGCTTCGACGGGACGCCCTGGAGCACCGACAAGGACGGGATCCTGCTCTGTCTGCTGGCAGCGGAGATCCAGGCCGTCACCGGGCAGTCGCCGTCGCAGCGGTACCGCGAGATCGCCGACCGGCTCGGGGACCCCGCATACGCGCGCGTGGACGCCCCCGCGACGCCCGAGCAGAAGGCCCGGCTCGCGGCCCTCGCCCCCGCCGACGTGACCGACACCGAGCTCGCCGGCGATCCCATCACCGCGGTGCTCACGACCGCTCCCGGGAACGGGGCGGACATCGGCGGCCTCAAGGTGCAGACCGAGCACGCCTGGTTCGCCGCGCGTCCCTCGGGCACCGAGCACGTCATGAAGATCTACGCCGAGTCGTTCCGCGGCCCCGAGCACCTCGCGCAGGTGCAGGAGGCCGCGCGCCGACTCGTCGACCGGGTCCTCGACGCGTAACCGGGCGCGATCCGACGCTCGCCGCAGCGCTCCGCGTCGTCCGGGTGGGTACGCTTGACCCCATGAACGAGCGCCCCGCAGGATCCCGCCGGTACAGCTACCTGGGCCCGGCCGGGACCTTTACCGAGGCCGCGCTCAAGCAGGTGCCCGAGGCCGCCGGCGAGGAGTGGCGCCCGGTCGCGAACCTGGGGGAGGCGTTGAACGACGTCGTCACGGGGGTGAGCGATGCCGCGATGATCGCGATCGAGAACTCGATCGACGGCGGCGTGACCGTCGCGCAGGACGCGCTCGCCACCATTCCCGACCTGCGGATCGTGGGGGAGTACCTGGTCCCCGTGGACTTCGTGCTCGTCGCCAGGCCCGGCGTCCGCCTCGAGGACATCGAGGTCGTCGCCGCCCACCCCGTGGCGTACGGGCAGTGCCGCGCCTGGCTCGACGAGCGCGCGCCCGGGCACCGGCACCTGCAGGCGACCTCGAACGTGCAGGCTGCGGCCGACCTCTTCGACCCCGAGAAGGGCATCGACGCGGCGATCGCCCCGCCCGGCATCTCCGATCACTACGCCGTCGAGGTGCTCGCCGAGGGTCTCGCCGAGAACCCCGACGCCGAGACCCGCTTCGTCCTCGTCAGCCGCACCGTGCCCGTCGGGGAGCCGACCGGGGCCGACAAGACCTCGCTGATCGTCGAACTGCCGGACGACCGCGCCGGCGCGCTGCTCGACCTGCTCGAGCAGTTCGCGACCCGCGGCGTCAACCTCACCCTGCTGGCGTCGCGCCCCATCGGCGACCGCATGGGCCGCTACCGCTTCGTGATCGACGCCGAGGGGCACGTGAAGGACGAGCGGGTCGCCGACGCGCTGCTCGGCGTGAAGCGGTTCAGCCCCAACGTCGTGTTCCTCGGCTCCTACCCCCGTGCCGATCGCGTCGCCGCGTCGATCCGCGATGCGCACGACGACGGCACGTTCCGCGAAGCGCGAGACTGGCTGCGCGGCGTGATCGAGGGCACCGCGGACGGCGAGGGGTAGCGCTCCGGATCGCGGCCGGGCGCTCCGGAGCGCCCGCCGCTCGCGCGGTGGATCTGCGTCGGCGCGGTGCGAATGCGGGGCCTTCGTCCGATCGAGCGCGAACTCACCGCCCGCCCCTCGACAGCGCCGCACCCCGCTGGGAGGATGGGAACCCCGGGGCAGGACCCGGCCGCCCCGGATCGACGGAGGAGGCGACCATGCGCTATCTGCTGCTCTGGCACACCGACGAGACCGAGCTCCGCGAACGCAGCCCCGAGTGGCACGAGGAGATCGCGGCCTATCTGACCCGCTTCGAGGACGAGCTCGCGAGCACCTCCGAGCTCGAGTGGACCGAGGTGCTCGGGCCCGAGGGGCAGGCCCTGATGGTCGGCCCCGGCCCGGTCGTCCGCGACCGCGACCCAGGCATCGAGGGGAGACCGCTCGGGCGGGTGTGGGCGGTGCGCGCCGAGACGCGCGATCGCATCGTCGAGCTCGCCTCCGAGCTCGCGGGCGAGCTCGACGCCTGGATCGAGGTGCGCGAGACGCGGCCCGGATCCCAGCGTCCGTGAACCGGGTGCCCGGAACGCTGCGCTATCGGCCGAGCGCGGGAACGCTCCAGTGCGGGAGCACCCGCACGACGAGCGCGCCCGGATCGACGGTCCCGCTCGCCGCGAGCGCCAGGCCGAAGTCGTCGCCGTCGAGCTGGATCGGCTCGGGCGAGGGCACCGAGAGCGCGTATCGCTGAGCCCGCAGATAGCTGACGCTGCGGGTGTCGTGCACGAGGTCGATGATCCGGCGGCCGGCCTTCGTCTTGCGCAGCACGCCGTTCTCCCAGCCGATCTTGTTCCAGATGCGCAGCCACGAGAACGGGCCGAGCGGTCGCAGCGCGACGACGTCGAGGCGGCCGTCGTCGATCTCCGCGTCGGGGATCAGCAGGACGCCGCCGGGCATGAGCCCGCAGTTGCCGATCATGACGGTGTAGACGGAGAGCGATTTCGAGGCCTTGCCGTCGACGGAGTAGAGGATCTGCAGGGGGATTCGCGGATCATGGTGCGGAGCCCCGCGTCGACGTAGGCGAGCCAGCCGACGCGCTTCTTGAGCGACGAGCTGGTCGAGCGGATGGCCCGCGCATCGAGGCCCATGCCGGCGAGCACGAGGAACACGTGCTCGTCCTCGCTCTCGTCTTCCCGGATGATCGTCATGACCCCGAGGTCGATGGGGCGATTGGTGCCGCCGAAGGCCGCGCGCACCGCCGATCCGAGATCGTTCAACGGGATCCCGAGGTTCCGGGCGAGGAGGTTTCCCGTGCCCTGCGGGATCACGGCGAGGGGCACGCCCGTGCCGCGGAGCGCCTCCGAGACGGCGCGGATCGTGCCGTCCCCGCCCGAGCCGAGGATCACGCTCGCCCCGTCGGCGACGGCCCGGTGGGTCGCGGCGACCCCGGCGTCATCGGCGTCGGTCGCGTACCAGCGGGTCGGCGCCCAGCCGGCCGCGGCTTCCCGCCGGCCGACCTCGCGACGGAGCGCGACGATGTCGGTCTTGAAGGGCTGGTAGACCACCGCCGCGGCGGGCTGCGTGCGCGCGTGCGTTCGGGTCATGCGCCCAAACTACCGCGCCGGGGGTCGCTCGCGCCTGGATGCACCGTCCGGATCCAGCGTCCTGCTGGCTAGACTGGGCTCGTGATCGATCCAGTACTCCTCCGCACCGATCCCGAGCAGCTCAAGCGCTCCCAGCGCGCGCGCGGAAACGACGAGGCGGTGGTGGACCGGGCCGTCGCCGCAGACGAGGCCCGGCGCAGCGCCCTCTCCGAGTTCGAGCGCCTGCGCGCCGAGCAGAAGGAGTTCGGCTCCCGGGTCAAGTCCGCATCGAAGGACGAGAAGCCGGCGCTGATCGCCCAGGCGCAGGAGCTCGCGGCGCAGGTCAAGGCGGCCGAGGCGCTGGCGAAGGCCCGCGACGAGGAGTTCTCGGCGGCCGCGATGCGCATCGAGAACGTCGTCGTCGACGGCGTGCCCGTCGGCGGCGAGGAGAACTTCGTGACGCTGCGCGAGGTCGGCGAGGTGCCGAGCTTCGACTTCGAGGCGCGCGACCACCTCGAGCTCGGCGAGATGCTCGGGGCGATCGACATGCAGCGCGGGGCCAAGGTCTCGGGCGCTCGGTTCTACTTCCTGAGCGGCATCGGCGCCCGCCTCGAGATCGCGCTCATGAACATGGCGCTCGATCGCGCGCTGTCGAACGGCTTCACCCCGCTCATCACCCCGACGCTGGTCAAACCCGAGATCATGCAGGGCACCGGCTTCCTCGGCGAGCACGCCGACGAGGTGTACCACCTGAAGGATCAGGACCTCTTCCTCACCGGCACGAGCGAGGTCGCCCTCGCAGGGTTCCACTCCGACGAGATCATCGATCTCGCGAGCGGTCCGCTGCGCTACGCCGGCTGGTCGACCTGCTATCGCAGCGAGGCGGGTTCGCACGGCAAGGACACCCGGGGCATCCTCCGCGTGCACCAGTTCAACAAGCTCGAGATGTTCGTCTACGCCGACCCGGCCGAGGCCGAGGCCGAGCACGACCGTCTGGTCGGCTGGCAGGAGGAGATGCTGCAGGCGCTCGAGCTCAGCTACCGCGTGATCGACGTCGCCGCGGGCGACCTCGGATCGAGCGCGGCGCGCAAGTTCGACATCGAGGCGTGGATCCCGACCCAGGGCACCTACCGGGAGCTCACCTCGACGAGCAACTGCACCACGTACCAGGCGCGCCGGCTCTCGACCCGCTTCCGCGGCGAGAACGGCAGGACCGCTCCGGTGGCCACGCTGAACGGCACGCTCGCCACCACCCGCTGGATCGTGGCGATCCTCGAAACGCACCAGCAGGCGGACGGCAGCGTCCGCGTGCCCGGGGCGCTGCGTCCCTACCTCGGCGGCCTCGAGGTGCTGACCCCGATCGCGGGGGCCTAGACCGTGGCGGCCGGGTTCGCGGCGGACGAGCGCCACCTCATCGCGCTCGACCTCGACGGCACCGTGCTCGACAACGAGCACCACGGTTCGGCGGGGACCGACTGGGACGAGCAGATCCCCGAGCGGGCCGGCAACGCGATCCGCGCCCTGCACGCCGCCGGGCACGAGGTCGTCATCGCGACCGGGCGGTCGGTCGACGCGACGCTGCCGGTCGTCGAGGCGCTGCGCATCAAACCCGAGTGGGTGGTCGCCGCCAACGGGGCCGTGACGCTGCGCCGCGACGCGCTGGCGCCGCGCTCCTACCGGCGCGAGTACGTCGAGGCCTTCGATCCGAGCGACGCGCTGGTCAAGATCCGAGCCCAGCTCCTCACCGCGCGCTTCGCGGTCGAGCTCGCGAGCGGCGGGTTCCTCTACACCGAGCCGATTCCCACCGGCACGCTGCCCTCCGAACAGCGGCAGGTGCCGTTCGAAGAACTGCTCGGAGTGCAGGCGTCCCGCGTGGTCGTGGTCTCGCCCGACCACCGTCTCGAGGAGTTCCTGAGCGCTGTCGAGACGCTCGGACTCACGCACGTGTCGTACGCGGTCGGCCGCACCTCGTGGCTCGACATCGCGCCGAGCGGCGTGACCAAGGCGAGCGCGCTCGAGGTCGTGCGCTCCCGGGCCGGCATCGACCGCTCCCGCGTCTTCGCGGCGGGCGACGGCCGCAACGACATCGACATGCTCCGGTGGGCCGGGCATCACGGCGACTCGGTGGCGATGGGGCAGGCAGTGGCCGACGTCCGCGCCGAAGCGGGTCGCGTCACGGCGCCGGTCGATCAGGACGGCCTGTTCGAGGCGCTGCGCGACCGCTTCCCCGCGCTCCTCGGCTAAGCTCTTCTGCGGTGGGTTGTCCGAGCGGCCGAAGGAACTTGTCTTGAAAACAAGCAGGCGGTAACCCCGTCTCAGGGGTTCAAATCCCCTACCCACCGCCACGAACGCCCGGTCAGAACACGGTTCTGGTCGGGCGTTCCCCGTATCCCGTGGGTGCGCCGCGTTCGCCTGGGAGCTCGCCCGGGGCGGGGCGACCCCCAGGATCCTCCGGTACTCTCGTTCTGACGTATGCGCGTCTTCGCCGGGATCCGGCGGTGACGCGCGATCCGACAGGTGGGGAATCGAACGGCATGGCGAAACGGCGGCGGGACGCGGCAGGGGAGTGGGCGAGTGCTCGGCACGGCAAGCTCCGGCGCTCGAGCGCGTGGCTGAACTCCGGCCGGATCCTGCTCACCATGGCCGTCGTCGTGCTGCTCAGCGGCGCGTCCATCGCCGCCTACGCCGTCTGGGGTCTCGCGACCAGCGTGCACACGGTCGACGGGCCCGACGCCGTCGCGGCGGGAGAGGACTCGCTGAAGGGCGAGGTCAACATCCTCCTCGTCGGGTCCGATTCCCGGCAGGGGCAGGCGATCAACGACGGCGAGACGGGCGAGCTCAACGACGTGACGCTGCTGCTGCACGTGGCCGCCGATCACAAGAGCGCGACCGTCATCAGCTTCCCGCGCGACCTCATGATCCCGATCCCGAGCTGCCCGGCACCCGGTGGGGGCGAGTTGCCGGCGATGAGCGAGCAGCAGCTCAATTCGACGCTCTCGGAGGGCGGCCTGCCCTGTGTCATGCTCACGATCGAGCAGCTCACCGGACTCAAGATCCCCTACGGCGGACTCATCACCTTCGACGGCGTGATCGGCATGTCGAACGCGCTCGGCGGCGTCGAGGTCTGCCTCGCCGAACCCATCGTCGATCCGAACACCGACCTCGACCTGCCGAAGGGCGAGGTCACGCTCAAGGGCATGGAGGCGCTGCAGTTCCTGCGCACCCGCCACGGCGTCGGCGACGGCGGCGACACGAGCCGGATCAGCAACCAGCAGATCTTCATGTCGAGCCTCGTGCGCAAGATGAAGAGCGCGGACACGCTGTCGAACCCGCTGAAGGTCTACGCGCTCGCGAAGGCCGGCGTCGAGAACATCAAGCTCACCAGCAACATGGCGTCGGCCGGGTTCCTGCAGGCCCTCGCGGGCACGGTGAAGGACATCGATCTCGACCGCATCACCTTCGTCCAGTACCCGAGCTTCCCGCACCCCTACCAGCAGGGTCGCCTGACTCCCGACGAGGAGTCGGCGAAGACGCTGTTCGACATCCTCAAGAGCGGCAAGCCGTTCGAGGTGGCCAAGGTCGGCGAGGGGGTCAAGACCGAGGGGGCACGTCCACGCCTCCGCCCGCCACGACCGCGCCTCCGACGACCACGGAGGCACCCAGCACGACGGCTCCGTCGGCCACGACGCCGCCGGCGACCACGGCCCCGCCGACCACGACGAAGCTGCCCGACAACATCTCGGGGCAGAGCAGCGCGACGCAGACCTGCTCCCAGGGCCGCACCGTCCTCTGAGGCGCGGGCCGGTACGGCGCGGAATCCGGCGTCGGACCGGTCGCCGCGCCGGGCGGATTTTTCGTGAGGCCCTCTCCTCCCGTATGATGGAGTTCGCGTGCGAACGCGAGGAGACGTGCCGGAGCGGCCGAACGGACTTCACTGCTAATGAAGGGTCGGGCTTACACCTGACCGGGGGTTCAAATCCCCCCGTCTCCGCCAACACCATGAGAAAGCCCCCGCCCAGGCGGGGGCTTTCTCATGTTCCCAGAATGCGGAGATCTGCAGAATCTCGGACGTTCGGGCCCGAGAGGTCCGAAATCGTGCGGATCTCAGCGTGCGAGACCGCCCGGCGCTGTCGCCACGGCATACGCTGGCAGTCATGTGCGGCACCTACGGATTCGATGAGGTGCGCGCGAGCGGGGCCGGGCAGCGCCGCGTCTCGTTCGTCGCGGTCGACGAGGCCGCCCACTCGGAGCGGCTCGGCCAGTGGGCCGCCGCGCTCGGCGGAACCGCGCAGATCACCCGGCGGAAGGCCCGCAACCTGAATCCGCTGGTGCACGAGGTCGCCGGCGAGCGACGCGTGGATCCGGGGTGGTGGTGGCTGTGGCTGAACGGTGCCCCGGCGCCCTTCAGCGCCTTCAACTCGCGTGACGACGCCCTGATGCGCAGCTGGCGGGTGCCGTTCCAGCGGCGGGCGATCCTGCCGGCCACCTGGTACAGGGAGCAGGGCGCGCGGTTCGGGTACGCGGGCGAGCCGTTCGGGATCGCCGCGATCACGAGCACCGTGCCGCAGCGCGACGGAAGTCCGCTCGTCACCTATTCGATGGTGACGCGCGCCGGCGTCGGAGCAGCCGCGTCGGTGCTGTCGTCGCGCGGCGAGGCGCGCATGCCGCTGATCCTGCCCGAGGAGATGCACGACGAGTGGCTCGCCGCAGACCGGCCGGGCGATCAGGAGTTCGTCGCGTGCGCGGTCGCGTCCTCCGAGGAGCTGTGCCGGGCGATCGTGCGAGCGGAGCCGGAACCCGAGACCGCGCGTCAGGATCGGGCCCCGGTGCTCTTCGATTTCTAGCGGGACGCCCCGAAGGCGATCAGGCGCTCCACCGCGGTCTCGAGGGTCGCCCGATCCTTCACGAAGGTGAACCGCAGCCAGGGCGCGAGCGCGAGCGCCGTCGGCGACCCGGGCACGCAGAACGCCGACAGTGGGACCGTCGCGACGCCCGCGGCCTCGGGCAGCGCGCGGGCGAAGGCGGCGCCGTCCGCGTGCGCCCCGAGCAGCGCCGAGGCGTCCGCGCAGACGAAGTAGGTGCCCGACGGGACCACCGTGTCGAATCCGGCCCGTCGCAGGCCGTCGACGAGGAAGCCGCGCCGAGCGTCGAGGTCGTCGCGCAGCGCAGCGACATCGGGGTCGCCCTCGTCGAGCGCGCGGGCGACCGCCGGCTGGAACGGCGCGCCGCCGACGAAGGTCGTGAACTGCTTGATCGCGAGCACCGCTTCGATCAGCGCGGCCGGTCCCGAGATCCAGCCGATCTTCCACCCGGTGAGCGAGAAGGTCTTCCCCGCCGACGACACGGTGAGCGTGCGCTCGCGCATCCCCGGGAGCGTCGCGATGGGCACGTGGGACGCGCCGTCGAAGGTGAGGTGCTCGTAGACCTCGTCCGAGAGCACGACCGCGTCAGCTGCGACGGCCGCGCGCGCGATGGCCTCGAGCTCGTCGGCGCTCAGCACGGAGCCGGTCGGGTTGTGAGGAGTGTTCAGCAGGATCAGGCGCGTGCGCGGCGATACCGCGCGTTCGAACGCCTCCAGGTCGACGCGGAACCCGTCGGGCCCCGGCACGATCGGAACGGGGACGTGGGTCGCACCCGCCATGGCGATGTTCGCGGCGTGCGAGTCGAAGAACGGTTCGAGGGTGATGACCTCGTCGCCGGGGCCCGCGAGCGCGAGCACCGCGGTCGCGAGGGCCTCGGTGGCGCCGGCGGTGACGAGCACCTCGGTCGAAGGATCCAGCTCCAGGCCGTAGTGCCGCCGCTGGTGCCGGGCGACGGCGGCCCGGAGCTCGGGGACCCCGCGCCCCGGCGGATACTGGTTCGCACCATCGCGGATCGCGTCGACCGCGGCTTCGCGGATCCACTCGGGTCCATCGGCATCCGGGAATCCCTGCCCGAGGTTCGCGGCCCCCGTTCGCGCGGCGAGCGCGCTCATCTCCGCGAAGATGGTCGGCCGGGTCGTGCCGTCGGGGGCGACGAGGCCGGTGGCTGCTGCGACGGTGCGCCAACGTTCGGTCATCGCCCCAGTCTAGGATCCGTCTCGGGCACCGCCGGCTGTCGAAGTCAGGCGCCGTAACGCGAACGGGCGCCGAACCACGAGGGTTCGGCGCCCGGAGCGCAGGGGTTCCCGCTACTTCACCATCGGGAGGTTGAAGAGGAAGCCGGGCTGCTGACCGGCGCGGTAGTTCTGCGGCGCCTTGACCGCGGCGATGATGTGGAAGACGAACAGCACGATCGCGCCGACCCACAGGAGGCCGCCCAGGATCCAGCCCAGGTAGGGGATCCACGCGACGAAGACGATCGCGGCCCACACCATGACCCGCAGCAGCGAGAAGTTCAGGTTCGCGGCGTGGAAGGCGCGCGCCTGCGGGTTGCCCTTGTCCTTCTCGATGAGGAAGAAGATGAGCGCCGGGAGCCAGGTGAAGAACACCGAGAGCCAGTAGTTCAGGGTGATGTTGCTCACCGGATCGGCGACGGGCTGCGCGTAGCCGGGCTGCTGGTAGCCTCCGCCGGCGGGCGGCGGGGTCTGGTAGCCGCCGGCCTGGGGTGCGGCGTAGCCGGGCTGCTGCGGCGCGGCGTAGCCGGGCTGCGGAGCCGCGTAGCCGGGCTGGGGTGCGGCGGGCGGCGCCTGGGGCGCTGCGGCCGGCGGCACCTGGGGTGCGGCCGGGGGAACCGCGGGCGGCGGGACCGGTGCACCGGCGGGGGAGGGACTGCGGCGCCGGAGCCGTTGTCGGGGCCCTGCTGGCCGTCGTTGGCCTCGGGAGGCAGCGTGGTCATGTGAGTCTCCTCAACTTGGGTGCTTGCTATGTGCTCCCCGACGCTACTCCTGCTTGCGCCGAAACGGGAGAGCAGCACCGAGAATTCGTCTGATTGGCAGCAGATCGTGACCCGTCGGGCCGGTTCTGCGAGACGCGGGGGATCGGACCGGGGGATCAGAACAGATCGGGGCTCGGCGCCGAAGTGTGCAGGATCGAGACGTCGGCGTGGCGATCGAAACGGTAGCCGATGCCGCGCACGGTGCGCACGATGTCCTGGTACTGCGCGAGCTTCACCCGCAGGCGGCGCACGTGCACGTCGATGGTGCGCTCGTTCGGGATCTCGCTCTCGGGGGCGTCGGCCCAGAGCGTCGTGATGATCTCTTCGCGGCTGACCGTGCGGCCCTCGCGGAGCACAAAGTACTGGAGGAGCTCGAACTCGCGGAAGGTGAGGGGGCTGCGACGTTGTCGAGCAGCACCCGCTTGCGGGTGAGGTCGATGGTCACGCCGCTGGCGGCGCGATCCTCGTCGACGGGCTCGTCCTTCTTCTGCCGGGCGATGGCGGCCGGATCGCCGAGCGCGAGGCGGACGACATCGACGTCGCGTCCGCCGGCGCCCTCGGGCGCCAGCGCGACAGCGGCGTAGGTCTCGGCAGCGGGGGAGAGCTGCGCGACGAGCTGCTTGATCTGCGCGACGATGGTGCCGAGCGCGGGGTCGCCCGCGGCGATCTTGTCCTCCGACAGGCCGACGTAGAGTGCGAAGCCGCGCACCTCGGTGCCCTCGGGGACCCGGCGTGCCGGGGCGGTCTGCGGCTCGGTGCCGCGCGGGGCGAGGTCGGGGCGGGCGGCGCGCAGGTTCTGGGCGGTCGAAGCGGTGGGAGCGGGAGCGGTGAGCGTGGTCATGATGATGTGCGTCCTTGCGGTGCGCCGAACACGGTTCGGCGAAATGTGCCTCGTCGGTGACGAGCGGTGCGGCGGATCCCGTGCAGAAACGGATCTCGCCGGAGGAGTGCAGCCTGCGCCCGAGCGGGGCGGCGTGCGTGGGCACCTGCGGGTTCGCGGTGATTCGCGGAACCTCCGGTGCGGGCTACCGGTTCGTTAGATGCACATTCGACAGCGCATGACACCACGGCGGCACATCATCATGCCGTTCAGCCCAAAGTTCACCTCGAAGGCGGACTGGGGTCGCGTGGTTGCGGTCATAACGCAAAGTTAAGCAAAGTATTTCGCCCCGTGTCAAGCGGAATGCTCGGCACGGGGCGAAAGTGATGCGTGACCTGGATTAATCGGCGGTTCCGTACAGGCGGTCGCCCGCGTCGCCGAGGCCGGGAACGATGTACGCGCGGTCGTTGAGGCCCTCGTCGAGCGCCCCGAGCACCAGGGTGACCTTCCGGTCGCCGGCGGCCTCGCGGATCGCTTCGACGCCCTCGGGGGTGCCGAGCACGCAGATCGCGGTCACGTCGTCGGCGCCGCGGTCGAAGAGGAACTTGATGGCCGCCGCGAGCGAGCCGCCCGTGGCGAGCATCGGGTCGAGCACGAAGCACTGGCGGCCGGCGAGCGACTCGGGCAGCCGCTCGGCGTACGTGGTGGGCTGCAGCGTCTCCTCGTTGCGGGCCATGCCGAGGAACCCGACCTCGGCGGTCGGGACGAGCTTGACCATGCCCTCGAGCATGCCGAGGCCCGCGCGCAGGATCGGGACGATGAGCGGCAGGGGCTCGCTCAGACGCACGCCGGTGGTCGTGGTGACCGGGGTCGTGATCTCGACGGGCTCGACCCGGACCTCGCGGGTCGCCTCGTACGCGAGCAGGGTCATGAGCTCCTCGATGAGGAGCCGGAAGGTGGGCTGCGGGGTCCGCTCGTCGCGGAGAACCGTAAGCTTGTGAGTGATGAGCGGGTGATCCGCAACGACGACGCGCATACCTCGATTCTAGAGGGCGCGGGGCTGCGAGGGGAGTGGGATGCCGAGCACCGCATCGGCCGCGCCGATTCCCCCGACCGCCGAGGAGCTGCGGCTCATGGGGCTCGCCCTCGCCGAGGCGCGACAGGCGTCCGCCGAAGGCGAGATCCCCGTCGGCGCGATCGTCGTCGACGCGGCGGGCACCGTGGTGGGGACCGGCCGCAACGCGCGCGAGGCGGTGCCGGACCCGACGGCGCACGCCGAGGTGCTCGCGATCCGCGCGGCGGCGGCGGGCATCGACGACCGCGTGCTCGACGGCTGCACGCTCGTCGTCACCCTCGAGCCCTGCGTCATGTGCGCGGCGACGATCCTCGCAGCTCGAATCCCCCGCGTCGTGTTCGGTGCCTGGGATGAGAAGGCCGGCGCGGTCGGCAGCGTCTACGACCTGCTCCGCGACGGCCGACTGCCGCACGCGGTGCCCGAGGTGGTCGCCGGCGTGCGCGCCGACGAGGCCGCCGAACTGCTGCGCGACTTCTTCGAGCAGCGCCGGTAGCCGATCGCGGGCCCGGGCCGCGACCGTGCGCTAGCTCCGAGGCGCCACCGTCACTGCTTCGGACGCGAACGTCACCCGCACCGAGTCGCCCGGGCGCAGCACCGTGTCTGCGCCGTGCTGCGCGGCGAGGGTCGCCCCGTCCGCGAGCTGGACGACCGTGCGCCGGATCGACCCGAGGAACCCGCTCGAGACCACGACGGCGTCGAGCGGGTCGATCCGCTCGGTCACCGGCTGCAGCCGCACGTGCTCGGGGCGCACGTACGCGGTGACCTCGGCACCGACGCCGGTGAGCTGGGGCGCCTCGAGCACGGGGATGCTCGCGCCGTGCACGCGCACCACGCCGCCGTCGAGCCGGCCGTCGACGCGGTTCGAGAGCCCGACGAAATCGGCGACGAACGGCGAGACGGGGCGGCGGTACAGCTCCTCGGGCGTGCCGAGCTGGGCGATCCGGCCGCCCTCCATCACGGCGACCCGATCCGACACGGCGAGCGCCTCCTCCTGGTCGTGCGTGACGAACACGGTCGTGATGCCGAGTTCGGTCTGGATCGCGCGGATCTGCTCCCGCAGGCGCACGCGCACCTTCGCGTCGAGCGCGGACAGCGGCTCGTCGAGCAGGAGCGCGCGGGGGCGGGTGACGAGCGCTCGGGCCAGGGCGACGCGCTGCTGCTGACCGCCCGAGAGCTCGTGCGGGAACCGTTCGGCGAGGTGCTCCAGCCCGACGATCTCGAGCATCTCGCCGATGCGCGCGGCGCGCTCCGGTTTCGAGATGCGGCGCATCTGCAGGCCGAACTCGACGTTGCGCGCGACCGAGAGGTGGGGGAACAGCGAGTACTGCTGGAACACCATGCCGACGTCGCGCCGGTTGACGGAAACGTCCGTGACGTCGTCCGAGCCGATGGTGATGCGCCCGCCCGACACCTGCTCGAGCCCGGCGATGCAGCGCAGCGCGGTGGTCTTGCCGCAGCCGGACGGCCCGAGGAGGCAGATGAGCTCGCCGGGCGCGAGCGACAGGTCGACGCCGTGCAGCACCGTGGTCGAGCCGTAGGACTTGGTGACGGATTCGAGGCGGACGGGCGAGCCCGCGGAGGCGGGGCGCGGATCAACGGACATCGGGGGACTCTTTCGACGGGAGGGGTGCGGAGATGGATCCGGTGACGGCGGGCGCGGGCAGGGCGGGGGAGGCCGCCCGCCGGGCTCGGCGGCCGCCGCGGCGCGCAGAACCGGTGGCGCTCACGAGCAGCAGCACGACGAATGCGCCGACGAGCGAGAGCAGCGACACGATCACGGCCACGAACGGATCCGACTTGGAGATCTGCAGCAGGGCGGTCTGCAGGGTGGTGCGGTTGAGCAGCGAGGACACGGTGAACTCGCCGAGCACGATCGCGACGGTCAGGAGCGATGCCGCGAGCAGGCCGCGGCGCACGCCGGGTGCGATCACCCGCGCGAGCACGGTGCCCCACCCGGCTCCGAGCGACCGAGCGGCCTCGGCGCGGACCCGGGCGTCCATGCCCTGCAAATCGGAGACGATCGCGCGGTAGGCGAACGGCAGCACGAGCACTCCGTAGGCGAACGCGAGGGTCCAGACGCCGGATCCGAACAGCTGCCCGATGCCGCGGTAGATCGGTGCGAACCCGACGACGAGCACGATCGCCGGGATCGCGATCGGCAGCACCGTCAGCAGGTCGAGCGCGCGTTCCAGCCTCGGGAATCGCAGGTGGACGAGCACGATCGTCGGGAAGAACAGCGCGAGCACGATCCCGAGCGTGATCACTGCGAGCAGCACCGAGTTGCCGAGGCCCTGGAACAGGATCCGGTAGCCGCGCGACTTCTCGGGGTCGAAGAGGGCCGCCCAGTGCTCGAGCCCGTAGCCGCCGGAGGCCTGGCGCAGGGTGAACTCGACCATCGCGGCGAGCGGGATCAGGAAGACGATGCCGATCACCGTCACGACGGTGATCGCCAGCCCCGTCGAGGGGCGGCCGGGGACCCGGGCGCTCATCGCTGCCACCGCGCGGCCCGCGCCATCAGGCGGCCGTAGGCGAGCATGACCGCGGTCATGACGATGATCATGCCGAGGGCGAGCACACCCGCGGTCGATGCCGTCGTGCCTCCGGTTTCGCCGATCAGGGCGGCGCGGATCTGGAGCGGCACGATCTGGGACCCCTGGCTGATGAGCGCCGCGGCGGTCGCGTACGACGAGAAGGCGTTGGCGAAGAGCAGCAGCAGGGACCCGAGGAACGCGGGGGCGAGCACCGGCAGGCCCACCCGGGTCCAGTAGCTCCAGCTGGAGCCGCCGAGGGTGGCGACCGCCTCGGCCCAGCCCGGGCGCAGCGCTGCGACCGCTGGGAGGAACGTGATGACCATGAGCGGCACCTGGAAGTAGAGGTAGGGCAGGATCAGGCCGGGCAGTTCGTAGAGCCACACTCCGTCCTGGAAGATGTTCACGCCGAGGTGATCCTTCAGCAGCACCGTGACCACCCCCTGGATGCCGATCGTGGCGATGAACGCGAAGGCGAGCATGACGCCGCCGAACTGCGCGAGCACCGAGCTCGCGGAGTCGATCACGCGGCGGATCGCGCCGCCCTCCGGGAGCGCGGCGAGCGCCCAGCAGAGCACGGCGCCGATGGCCGCTCCGACGACGGCCGTGAGGGCGCTGACCCAGACGCTCGCACCGAACGCCTGCAGCGTATCGGGGTGGACCAGCACCGACAGGCTGGCGAAGGAGAAGCCCTCCGGGGTGCTGAAGCCGCTCGCGACGGCGAGCAGCGTGGGCACCGCGAGGAAGAGCAGGATGTACGCGCCGAACGGCGCGAGGCCGAGGGCGGGGAGCAGTCGTTTCATGGGGGTCCGTCGGGTCGGGTGCAACCCGCCGGTTGAGCGAGGCACGAGTCGAAACCGCGGTGCTGGTGGTGATTTCGACTCGCAGGCTCGCTCAACCGGCGGTGGGATGGTGGCCCGCTGGCGCGAGCGATGAGGCGCCTACTTGACCGCCGCGGCCCAGCGGTCGGCGAGCACCGTGTTGGCGGCTTCGGTCTGCGCGGCGTCCGGCGAGATCCAGTCGCTCGACCGGGTGCCGAAGGTCGCCTGCTCGATGAGCTTCTCGTCGGCCGAACCGGCCTTCTTCAGCGCCTCGACGCGCACCGGGACGGCGTTCGCCTCGAGGTAGAGGGCCTGCGCCTCGTCCGAGAAGATCCACTCCTGCCACAGGCGCGCGGCGGCGGGGTTCGGGGCGTCCTTGCTGATCGCCTCGTTGTAGAACGAGACGTAGGCGGCGCCGGGGAGCACGGTGGTCTTCCAGCTCGGCTTGTCCTTGGCGGCCGCGACGTTGTTGAAGGACCAGTCGAAGACGACCGGGGTCTCGCCCGAGGCGATGGTGGCGGGCGTCGGGTCGACGGTGAGGAAATTGCCGGCCTTCTTGAGCTTCGCGACGAAGTCGACGCCCGGGCCGAAGTCCTTCACGCCGCCGCCGTTCTGCGCCGAGATGAGACCGACCGCGGCGAACGCGGCTCCCGCCTGGGTCGGGTCGCCGTTGAGCGCGACCGCGCCCGTGTACTTGGCGCCGAGCAGGTCGTCGAGCTTCTGGGGCTCGGGAACCTTCGCCGAGTCGTAGCCGATCGACATGATGCCGGAGTAGTTATTGACCCAGAGGCCGGTCTTCTCCTTGTTGGCGTCGGGGATCTCGTCCCATTTCTCGACCTGGTACGGCGCGAACTTCGCGGTGTTCGCGAGCGCGACGGCGGCGCCGAGATCGAAGACGTCGGGCGCGGTGTCCTGGCCCTTGAGGTTGTCGGCGGCCTGGATCTCCTCGGCGCTCGAAGCGTCGGGGGAGGCCGAGTTGACGGTGATCCCGTACTTGTCCTCGAAGCCCTTGATGATCTTGCCGTAGTTGGCCCAGTCCTCGGGGAGGGCGATGACGTTGAGCTGCCCCTCCTTCTTCGCGGCCTTCACGAGGCCGTCGATCCCGCCGAAATCGGCCGCGCTGGTCGCCTTCGCGGCGTCGACCGAGCCGCCCTTCGCGTCCGAACCCGAGTCGGACGACGAGCAGCCGACGAGCGTTCCGCCGAGGATGAGTGCTGCCGTCGCGCTGAGGGCGACCGTTCGCAGCATCGCGCGTGAGTTCACGTGGAGTTCCTTCCATCACCAGAGGGGCCACCCTGGCGGGTTCGAACCGGCGATGCCGGGTCGGTCGGCGAAGCCGGGCCCGGGATCTCAAGCTACGTTCGGCGGGTAGCCGCAGGTCGAAGCCCGGGTTACGGGAAGGTGACCGCTCGGTGCGGTCTCAGCGCGTCGCGGGGAAGGCGCCGGGCGCCTCAGTCGCTCGACAGCATGACGATGGAGCCCGTGGTGGGCTGCACCGTGTTGGGATCGAGGTAGACGTCGGGCTCGACGTAGATGATGCGGGCCGCGGGCACCGCCTCGCGGATCCGGCGCTCGGCGAGGTTCACGATGACCGAGACCTCGCGCATGGTGCGTTCGGCTGCGACGCCGATCTTGGCGCCGACCATGAACTCGTCGGGGCCGAGGTAGAGGGTCTTCATGTGGATGATGCGCTCGACCTCGGAGTTCGCGAGCAGGGCCTGCTCGATCTTCGCCACGTCCTCGTCGCTCGCGCCCTCGCCGACGAGGAGGCTCTTGACCTCGATGCCCACGATGATCGCGACCGCGATGAGGAGCACGCCGATGAGGATCGTCGCGATGCCGTCGAAGACGCTCTCGCCGGTGATGACGGTGAGGCCCACGCCGAGCAGCGCGATCACGAGGCCAGTGAGCGCGGCGAGGTCCTCGAGCAGCACGATCGGGAGCTCGGGGGCCTTCGACCGGCGGATGAACGAGAACCAGCTGGCCGTGCCCTTGTGCGGGCGGCTCTCGGCGATCGCGGTGCGCAGCGAGAAGCCTTCGAGCCCGATCGCGATGAGGAGCACGAGGATCGGCAGCCACGGGGCCTCGAGGGCGTGCGGGCTCTGGATCTTCGAGATGCCCTCGTACACCGAGAACACGCCGCCGACCGAGAACAGCACGATGGCGACGACGAACGCATAGACGAAGCGCACCCGGCCGTAGCCGAACGGGTGCTCCTTGTCGGGGCGCTGCTTCGCGCGGCGGCCGCCGAGCAGCAGGAGGAGCTGGTTGCCCGAATCGGCGAGCGAGTGCACGCCCTCGGCGAGCATCGACGAGGAACCCGAGACGGCCCAGGCGATGAACTTGGTGACGGCGATGCCGAGGTTCGCGAGGAATGCCGCGATGATCGCCTTGTTACCGCCGGTCGCGCTCATCGCCGGACTCCCTCCACACTGACTCCATCGGGCGTCGGGGCGCGCGCTGGGCGGCGCCCGTCGGCTCCGTTCGCTCCGTGCCGGAGCGGTGCATCCATCCTAGGATGGGCGACGTGAGCGACTCGAATACTTCCGCCGTGCGTCTTCCCCGAACCGTCCTCCTCGGAGTCGGATCGATGGGCGGCGCGATCCTCGAAGGCCTGCGCGCACCCGAGGTGCGCATCGACGGCCCCATCACCGTCACCACCCGTTCCGCGGCCAGCGCTGCGGCGTTCGACGGTGCCGAGGACGTGCGCGCGCTCGCGAGCGAGACCGAGCCGGAGGCGAACCGGATCGCCGTGCGCGGCGCGAGCATCGTGATCCTGGCGGTCAAACCGTGGATGATCCACGACGTGCTGCGCGAGATCGCCGGGGACCTCGAACCCGGTGCGATCGTCGTCAGCGTCGCGGCGGGAACCACGATCGCGAGCATGGAGGCGCTCGTGCCCGCCGTGAACCCGGTCGTGCGGGCCATGCCCAACACCCCGTCGGTGATCGGCAAGGGCGTCACCGGCATCGCGGGCGGCGCGGTCGCCGACGCCGAGGTCATGGACACGGTGCGTGCGGTGTTCGAGACGGTCGGCCGGGTGCTCGTGGTGGACGAGGAGCAGATCAACGCCGTCGCGGCCGTCTCGGGGTCGGGGCCCGCATACCTCTTCCTGTTCGTCGAGGAATTCGTCGCCGCGGCGAAGCGGCTCGGTTTCGACGACGACGCGGCGAAGCTCCTCGCGGAGGGCACCGTCGCGGGCGCCGCGGCGCTGCTCGAGTCCTCCGGCGAGGATCCTGCCGAGCTGCGCCGACGCGTCACGAGCCCCAAGGGCACCACCGAGCAGGCCGTGCTCGTGCTGCAGTCCGGCGGCTGGGCCGATCTCCTCGACCGCGCGCTCGCCGCCAACGTCCGGCGCTCCGAGGAGCTCGCGGCGGGCTGATCCGCGACTAGGCGATCGCGGCGAAGCGCTCCACGTCCGCCGCGGTCCCCGACACGATGATCAGGTCGTGCGACGACACCACGGTGCTCGGCGTCGCGTAGGTGAAGGGCTGGCCGGGCGTCTTCACCCCGACGACGGTGACCCGGTAGCGGGAGCGCACGCCGCTCGACTCGAGGTCGAGGCCGCGGATCGAGCGCGGCGGGTACATCTTCACCAGCACGAAATCGTCGTCGAACTGGATGAAGTCGAGCATGCTGCCGCTCAGCAGGTGCGCGACGCGCTCGCCGGCCTCCCGCTCGGGGTAGATGACGTGGTGCACGCCGATGCGCTCGAGGATCTTGCCGTGCGAGAACGAGATCGCCTTCGCCCAGATCTGCGGCACTCCGAGATCCACGAGGTTCGCCGCGATGAGCACGCTGGCTTCGATCGAGGATCCGACGGCGACGACGGCGATCTGGAACTCGTCCGCGCCGATCTGGCGGAGCGCCTCGATGGAGCGCGCGTCGGTCTGCACGGCGTGGGTGACGCGGTCGGCCCACTTCTGCACGAGGGTGGCGTCGGTGTCGACCACGAGCACTTCGCGGTCCTGGCGGTCGAGCTGGCCCGCGGTCGCGGCGCCGAAGCGTCCGAGTCCGATCACCAGCACGGGGGCATCGCTGCGGATATCAACCAACGATCGGCCTTTCTTCGGGGAGGCGGAACATGCGGGAGCGGCTCGTCGCCGCGACCGCTGCCGCGAGCGTGACGGTGCCGACGCGTCCGGCCCACATCGTCGCGGCGAGGACGTACTTGCCAGCATCTGGCAGGTTCGCCGAGAGGTCGGTGGAGAGCCCGCAGGTGCCGAACGCGGAGATCACCTCGAACAGCACGATGTCGAGCGGTTGGCCGGTCATGTGCATGATCGTGATCGAGGCGATGGCGACGATGGTCGCGCCCCAGATGACGATCGAGACGGCGACGCGCAGCACCTCGTTCGGGATCCGCCGTCCGAAGGCCTGCATGTCCTGGTATCCGCGGGCCTCCGCGTAGGCGGCGAGGAACAGCACCGCGATGGTGGTCACCTTGATGCCGCCGGCCGTCGAGGCGGAGCCGCCGCCGACGAACATGAGCATGTCCATGACGAGCAGGGTCGAGCCGTGCATGTCGAGCGGATCGACGATCCCGAGCCCGCCGGAACGGGTCATGACCGACATGTAGCCGGCGCTGAACAGCGTCTGCCCGAGGTTCTGCGAACCGAACGTCGACGGGTTGTCCCACTCGAGGCCTGCGATGGCGAGCCAGCCGAGGATCACGAACGCGATGGTGGTGGTGAGCGTGAGCTTGGCGTGCAGTCCCAGGCGCTTGTGCGCGCGCCAGCCGCCACCGGCCAGGTAGCGGTAGAGCGCGAAGATGACCGGGAAGCCGATGCTGCCGAGGAACACGCCGATGGCGAGCACCGACAGCAGGTAGCCGTCGGTCTCGTAGGGGGCGAGGCCGCCCGGGAGCGGCACGAAGCCGGTGTTCGTGAACGCCGAGGCCGCGAGGTAGAAGCCGTTGCCGAGCGCGTGCGGCAGCGAATAGCCCTCGAGCAGCAGGCGGGGCGCGATCATCAGCGTCAGGGCGGCCTCGATCACGAGGAGGCTGATCGCGACCGCGCCGAGGAGGCCGCCGATGTCGCCGAGCCCGACGGCCTGGCTCTCGCTGACTCCGCGACCCGTGCGCATGGGGTTGGTGTCGGTCGCGGCCAGGAGGCGCTGGCGCAGACCGAGGCGCCGGGTGACGGTGAGCCCGAGGATGCTGGCCAGCGTGAGCACGCCGATGCCGCCGATCTGGATGCCGGCGAGGATCACGAGGTCGCCGAAGATCGACCAGTGGCTGGCCATGTCGACGGTCGAGAGGCCGGTCACGCAGATCGCCGAGACCGCCGTGAACATGGCGTCGGCGAGCGGGGTGATGGTGCCGGCCGCCGAGGAGATCGGCAGGGAGAGGAGCGCGGTCCAGAGCAGGATGAGCGCGGAGAAGACGAGGATCGCGAATCGCGCGGGCGAGGACTGGATCATGCTCTGGATCCAGGACTTCTGCGCTAGAGGAGCGGACGTCCTGCGCATCGCGCGCTGTGCCCTCACGTCTCCTTCTTTCGACTCGCCCGACGGTTCGGTGCAACGGCCCCGAAGTTCGCGGTTGTCATGCTACACACCCGTCGGGCTACCCTGGTGGCTATGCCTGACATTTTCGGAGTCATCGCCGACGCGACCCGTCGCGATATCCTGCAGATCCTGCTCGAGCGGCATCTGGAGGGCGCGGAGATCAGCGTCTCCGAGATCGTCGCCCGGCTCGAGATCAGCCAGCCGACGGTCTCCAAGCACCTGAAGGTGCTGCGCGACGCCGAACTGGTCACCGTGCGCGAGGAGGGACAGCACCGCTTCTACTCGCTCGATCCCGAGCCGCTCGAGATGATCGAGGACTTCGTGATCCCGTTCCTCTCGGCCGGGTTCGAGACCGAGGTGTCGGTCGAGTACCTGTCGGAGTCGGGGGAGCCCGTTCCCGGGCCGGACTCCGACGAAGAGGTCCTGCCCGAGGGCGTGGCCGCCGCGGCCGAGGGGATCGGTCGGGTCGCGGCGAGGGCGGAGCACCAGGTGAAGGAGCTCGTCGCGCGCTTCCGCCTGCGCGGCTGAGGCGACCCCGCGGGCGTCGGTTGGCTTCATCCGGCGCGCCGATGTTAGGATGTGTGTTTTGTGGGCCATCGACCCGATGCGGCCCTGAGACGTTGTGAGGTACCGATGGGTTCAGTTATCAAGAAGCGCCGCAAGCGCATGTCGAAGAAGAAGCACCGCAAGCTGCTTCGCAAGACTCGTCACCAGCGTCGCAACAAGAAGTAGTCGACGCGCGCCACGAGGCGCACGATCGACGAGAGGCGTCGGGCGCTGCCCGGCGCCTCTCTTGCGTTTCGGGGAGTGAGCTCCGTCGTCTTGCGCGCGGGGCTGTGCCCGATCACGTCACCCTGCGCGAGGAACGAGTCGCAGGATCTACACTGGCTGGGTGCCGAATCCCGTCTCGATCCGACTGCTGAGCAAGCCCGGATGCCACCTGTGCGACGACGCGCGAGCGGTGGTCGAGACCGTGCGGTCCGAGACCGCGGAGCGGGGATCGCCACGGAGCTCGAGGAGCTCGACATCCTGCAGGACGCCGAGCTGGCGCGGCGGCACTCCGAGGACATCCCGGTCGTATTCGTGAACGATCGAAGGGTCGCGATCTGGCGCGTGGATCCGGCGAAGCTGACCGCCGCGATCGAGCGCGCGGCGAACGGCCCGAAGTTCGCGCTGTTCCGCCGCTGAGCGCGGTGCCCTGCCCCGAGACCCGAACCCGAACCCCCGACCGAGGAGAACTCGAATGACCCTGCGCCATGTGGTGAGCTGGAAGCTGAACGGCGAGACCCGCGAGGAGCGCGACGAGCAGGCCGCTCGTGCGATCGCCGCGATCGAGCCGCTGCGCGAGAGCGTCCCGAGCGTCCGCGCGCTCGACGTGCGCCGCAACGAGCTCTTCGACGGCGACAACTTCGACGTCACGCTCATCGCCGACTTCGACGACGCCGAGGGACTGGCCGTCTACGCCGGGCACCCCGAGCACCTGCCGGTGGTCGCGCTCATGAAGCAGATCACCGCGGCCCGTGCCGCGAGCGACTTCACCGTCTGAGCGGCCGCGGGTCCCTCGCCGTCCGGTCGCGCGAGCTCACCCCGTCGCCGCACGCCGGTAGTCGCGGGGCGTGCGGCCGAGCACGGTCGTGAAGTCGCCGGTGAAGTGGGCGTGGTCGGCGTAGCCGAGCTCGGTCGCGAGGTCGGCGATCCGGAGCTCCGGGTCCTCCCGCAGCCGCTGCGCCGCCTCCTGCAGACGTCGGCGGCGGATCATCGCGAGGGGCGGGACGCCGAGGAACCGATCGGCGAGGCGCTGCAGACTGCGCACCGAGAGGTGCATGCGCGCGGCGAGCTGCTCGACGCGCGTGATCGACGGGTCCTCGACGAGGACCGCGAGTCGATTCGCGAGGGCCGCGTCCGATCCGGCGGCCGGGGCAGGGGCGCGAGCGGTCACCCAGTCGGCCAGGCGCGCGGCGGCCGCGGCGCGGCGCACCGCACCGTCGGCTGCGGGATCCGTCATGGCGCGGAGGACCCGATCGTGGAGCTCCTCGGCCCCCTGCACGATCAGCGGAACGGCGCGGTCCCGGAGCTCGGAGGGGCGCCCCAGCAGCGCCGGCTGCACCGCGGGCCGAAGCAGCGCTCCCACCGCCCAGCCTCGACCGCTCAGGATGCGCTCCGATCTGCGGGTCGGCGGGCCGACGATGGTCGTGCCTCCGGGCTCGACCACCAGATTGGCGGCGGGGAACGGCAGCACCTCCTGCCGTGATTCCTCGCCGGGGCCGAGATCCCACTCGGGGATCCACACCCAGCGCATCGCATAGGCCGCCTCGGGAGGTACGGGCACTCGATGGAACGCGGGGAGCCTCGACGGGAACAGGGTCCCGCGCTCTTCGTCGCTGCGTCCGGTCATGCTGCTCCGCGGGGTATCCGGCCGACGGCCGCGGCGCCGTCCGGCGACCGGTTCCCAGTGTCGCGGGATCTGGCGCGAATGTTCAAGTGCGGCGCGAGGTGCCGGATCTACGCTGACGCCATGACTGAAGAACTCACCCGAGCCGTGACCGGCGTCCACACGACGAACGGCGTTCCCTATGGCGTGACGTCGCTCACGCCCTTCCTCGCCATTCCGCGCGCCGGAGAGGCGCTCGCCTTCTACCGCGACGTGTTCGGCGCGCGCGTCGTCGATACGACGGAGTTCGGCGGCGTCCTCGCCCACGCCGATCTCGACTTCGGCAATGGGCGCCTGCAGCTCGGCGTACCGATGCCGGACTATCACCTGGTCGCTCCGCCGCAGGGGAGGACGACGTCTGCTATTCGATCGCGCTCTACGTGCCCGATGTCGATGCCGTGGTGGAGCGAGCGGTGGCGGCCGGCGCCTCGGTGCGCGAGCCCGCCGCGCACTTCGTCACGGGGGACCGCTTCGCGAGCATCCGCGATCCCTTCGGTGTGCGATGGTCGATCATGACCCGCGTCGAGGACCTCTCGGAGGAGGAGAGCGTGCAGCGGGTGCGCGATTGGGCGAGTTCGTTCGACGCCTCGTCGAACGACGGCGGAGCGTGAGGGGCGCCGAGTTCCAGCCCTCGGGAACGGTGGGATCCGGCCCCGGTCCGAGTCGCTCTACTCCGGTCCGGTCGCCGCGTCTGGCGCGTGCAGGTGCAGGCGCTCGCCGCTCGTATTGAGCAGGCTGATGATCTCGGCCGGACGATCGCCCTCGGCGCGCATCGCGTGCGGGGTCCGGGTGTCGAACTCGGCGGCCTCGCCGCGTTCGAGCACGAGCTCCTGATCGCCGAGCCGGAGCCGGAGCCGGCCGGAGAGCACGTACATCCACTCGTGGCCGTCGTGCGTCCGGGGAGTCATCCGGGGCGCATCGGGGTGATACGTGATCTTGAACGCGCGAACCTCGGACTCCTCGCGGGTGAGCGGCGCGATCGTCATGCCGTCCCGCTGCACCGATGGCCGGCGTACGCGGGGGTCGCGATCCTGCGGATCGAGCAGGTCGTCGATGCGGATCCCCAGCTGCCGTGTGAGGGGCAGCAGGAGTTCGAGGCTGGCCTGGCGCTTGCCCGATTCGAGACGCGAGAGCGTGCTGGGTGACATCCGGGCGCGCCCGGCGAGTTCCTCGAGCGTCCACCCGCGGGCCCGGCGTGCTGCTCGCAGGCGGGGGCCCAGTCGATCCAGTTCGGGCACGGGACCTCCTCAGGAACGAGTCATCTTGCTGCTTCTGCAAGGATGATTGCAGAAATCGGATGCCCCGGCAACCCTGGAACCATGACCGCAGAGTGGATCGAAACCATCATCATCGGTGGAGGAGCCGCGGGCCTCAGCGCTGCGCAGTCCCTCGGCCGTGCGCGCCGCGGAGTGCTCGTGCTCGACACCGGGCTGCCCCGCAACCGCTTCGCCGACCGCATGCACAACGTGCTCGGGCACGACGGGGTCGCCCCCGCCGAACTGCTCGAGATCGGGCGGCGCGAAGCCGCGGAGTACGACGTGCGGATCGAATCCGCCGCCGTGCGCGCGGTCCGCGAACCCCGAGACGGCGAAGCGGCCGAGGGCGCTGGCGGGGCCGATCGCCCCGGTGCCGGTGAGACCCGGCTGGTCGTGGAACTCGAAGACGGACGCAGCATCGGCACCCGCGCCGTGGTGCTCGCGTCGGGCGTCACCGACGTCCTGCCCGAGATCCCCGGTCTCGTGGAGCAGTGGGGGCGCGGCGTCGCGCACTGCCCCTACTGCCACGGATGGGAGGTGCGCGGCGAGCGCATCGCCGTCCTCGCCACTTCGCCCATGAGCCTGCACCAGGTGCAGCTGCTGAGGCAGTGGACCGACGACCTCACGGTCTTCGCTGCGGCACTCGGGGAGCTGCCGGAGGAGACCCTCGCCGAACTCCGGGCGCGGAACATCCGGCTGATCGAGCACCCCGTCGCCGAGGTCCTCGGCGACGAGAGCGGAGTGCTGCGCTCGGTGCGGACCGAGGACGGCCGGCTGCACCTGATCGATGCGCTGTTCACGTTCGGATCGATCCGCCCGAACGACGACATGGTCGCCGCGCTCGGGCTGGCCCGAGCAGAAGCACCGTTCGGCAGCTTCCTCGCCGTCGACCCGCTCGGGCGCACCAGCCATCCGCGCATCTGGGCGGCCGGCAACCTGGTCAACCCGTCGGGCGCGGTGCCGCTGGCGGTTTCGAGCGGCAGCATGGCGGGCGGCGGGGTCAACCTGGCCCTCGCCGAAGCCGACTTCGCCCGAGCCGCGGCGACGGCCGCGACCGGGGAGTCGCGGTGAGCACGTCGCGCGATCACGGGCACGGCCACGGGCACGGGAGCGGGCTCGTGCCCGCGCCGGCCGGGCGGGAGCGCAGCGAAGCGCCCGTCGAGTTCTGGGAGCGCCGCTACTCCGGCGCGGATCCGATCTGGTCCGGGCGGGTGAACGCGGCGCTCGCCGAGGCGGCCGGCGACTTCGAGCCGGGTACCTCGCTCGACCTGGGCTGCGGCGAGGGCGGCGACGTGCGCTGGCTCGCCGCGCGCGGGTGGCGGGCCACCGGGATCGAGCTGTCGTCGACCGCCGTGGCCCGCGCGGAGGCGGCCGCGGCCGAAGCCGGGATCGGCATCGACCGGGCGCGCTTCATCGTCGCCGACCTGGGCGAGTGGGCCGGCGACCCGGGCGCGATCGACGGCGGAGAGGCGCGCGGCTTCGACCTCGTGACGGCGAGCTTCTTCCAGTCCCCGGTGGAGCTCCCTCGCGAACGGATCCTGCGCGCGGCGGCGGCTCGCGTGGCGTCCGGAGGGCACCTCGTGCTCGTCTCCCACGCGGCCGCCCCGTCGTGGGCGCCGAGCCACGGCGGCGACTTCCCATCCCCCGAGTCCGAGCTCGCGATGCTGGATCCGGATCCGGACGAATGGGAGACCGTGACCGCCGAGGTGCGCCCCCGTGTCATCACCGGGCCGGATGGAGAACCGGCGACGCTCGACGACACTCTGGTGGTGCTGCGCCGACGCTAGGGTTCGGTGCCGAAGCAGAGCTCGAATGCCGAGACCGAGACGGAGCTGGAACGAGTCGAGGCCCGCCCCGCTGATGCGGGACGGGCCTCGACTCTGCAAGCCGCGTGCTGCGGGCTAGGGCAGCAGGCGGTTCGGGCCGCGGAAGAGGTAGGTGACCTCGCGGATCGACGACTGCTGCAGCATCAGCATCAGCACGCGGTTCAGGCCCATGCCGAAGCCGCCGTGCGGCGGGACGCCATAGCGGAAGAAGTCCAGGTAGAAGCCGAGCTCTGCGGGGTCCATGCCCTTCTCGACGGCCTGCGCCTCGAGCACCTCGATGCGGTGCTCGCGCTGCGCACCGGTCGAGATCTCGGTGCCGCGGTAGACGAGGTCGTAGCTGTTGGTCAGCTGCGGGTTCTCGCTGTTGCGCATGTGGTAGAACGGGCGGATCGACACGTCGTAGTCGGTGAGGAACACGAAGTCGTGGCCGTACTTCTGCTTGACGTGCGCGGCGATGCGGCGCTCGCCCTCGGGATCCATGTCGGCGTCGGCGCGGGGCACCTCGTAGCCCTCGGCCTTCACGATCTCCTTCGCCTCGGCGAGGGGGATGCGCGGGAACGGGCGGGACGGCACCTCGAGCTCGATGCCGAACAGCTTCTGGATCTCCTCGCCGTGCTTCTCCTTGACGGCGGAGAGCCCGGCGACGATGAGCTCTTCGTGCAGCTCCATGACGTCCTCGTGCGAGTCGATCCAGCTGAGCTCGGTGTCGATCGACGTGAACTCGGTCGCGTGGCGCGAGGTGAACGAGTGGTCGGCGCGGAACGCCGGACCGACCTCGAAGATGCCGCCGAAGCCGGCGGCCTGCGCCATCTGCTTGAAGAACTGCGGGCTCTGCGCGAGGAACGCCTTGCCCTCGAAGTACTCGACCTCGAACAGTTCGGCGCGGGACTCGGACGCCGAGGCCATGAGCTTCGGCGTCTGGATCTCGATGAAGCCGCGGTCGACCCAGACGTTCCGCAGCGCGTGCAGGAACGTGGTCTGGATGCGGAACACGAGGTTCTGCTCGGGGCGGCGCAGGTCGAGGAAGCGCCAGTCGAGGCGCACGTCGATGCCGCTGTCGGCGGCGATCGGGTTGTCGGGCAGGGCCGCGGTGACGACCTCGATGGTCTCGATCTGGATCTCGACGCCGCCGAGCTTGACGCGCTCGTTGTGCTGCAGCTCGC
The DNA here is from genome assembly GCF_047946755.1 of Leucobacter sp. HNU. Lineage (GTDB taxonomy): Bacteria > Actinomycetota > Actinomycetes > Actinomycetales > Microbacteriaceae > Leucobacter. The sequence goes on from NZ_CP178837.1 coordinate 71,145, forward strand.
CCTCGACGGTCACGAAGGTGCCGTGGGTGAGCTCGCTGATGGTGCGCGTGCGGGGCACCAGGATGTCGGAGCGCGGGTTCTCGGGGTCGGGCTCGCGCAGCACGCCGCCGTTCACCAGCTGCACCGCGCCGCTCTCGTCGCGGAGCACGACGAACTGCACGTACCGCTGGTCGCGCACCTTCTCGACCCAGCCGGAAACACGTACGGGGCCGTCCTCGCGGGTGGCGAGATCCTTGATCAAAACACGCTCAGTCACCCGGCCAGTTTAGGGGGACTTGACGGGAAGCGCCTGTTCGGGTGCCGGAGCGCGCGACTCATGCATAATGTGTAAGAATGAGACACATAATTTGTTTGCATGTGTCTCGGGTTCCTAACGTTGGCCTGTCACCCACGAAAGGACCCCGCTCATGACGCGCTCCGCCCGCTCCGCCGCCTTCCTCGGCGCTCTCCTCGTCGTCGGCCTCGGCGCCACCGCCTGCTCGGGCGCGGCCGGTGCGAGCAGCGGGGAGCCGAAGGACGGCAAGGTCCAGAAGATCGTGGTCGCGACGGGCGCGAGCCCCAAGCCTTACACGTACCTCGACGACAGCGACAAGCTGACCGGCTACGACATCGAGATCCTCCGCGCGGTCGACAAGAAGGTCGCCGATCTCTCCTTCGACTTCCAGGTGGCCGAATTCCCCGCCCTGTTCGCGGGCCTCGACTCCGGACGTTTCAACATCGTCGCGAACAATCTCTCGGCGAACGAGGAGCGCAAGAAGAAGTACGACTTCAGCGATCCCTACATCGAGGCGCAGTTCGGCATCGTCGTGAAGCAGGACTCGAGCATCTCGAAGGTCGACTCGCTCGCCGATCTCGCCGGCAAGAAGGTCTACGGCGAGCCCGGGCTCAACTTCACGAAGATCCTCGAGAGCTACAACGAGAAGAACCCCGGCAAGAAGATCGATATCGAGTACACCGAACTCGACCTGCAATCGCAGTACAACAACCTCGCCGCAGGCAACGTGGACTTCGAGTTCAACGAGCAGGTCGTGTTCGACGGCTACGGCAAGAAGCCCGAGCTGAAGCTGAAGTTCATCCCGATCGACGGCGCGTACCTGACCGAGGAGTTCGGGACGAACCTGCGCTCCGCCTTCGCGATCTCGCGGCAGACCCCGAACCGCGAGCATGTCGAGCAGGAGATCAACACCGCGCTCGCCGGTCTCGCGAAGGACGGCACGCTGAAGCAGCTCAGCGAGCAGTTCTTCGGAACCGACTACTCCGTGCCCAAGCAGTAGCCGCCGCGCGTGACCATCATCGACTTCGGGGCGGTCGGCGAGTACGCCGTCGGTCTGCTGCCCTACATCCCGATCACCCTGGCGCTCAGCGTGGTCGCCACGCTGCTCGGCACGGTGATCGGGCTGGTCATGGCGCTCATCAAGATGAGCCGGATCCCGGTGCTGAGCCAGCTGAACGCGATCATCGTGTCGTACCTGCGCGGCACCCCGGTGCTCGTGCAGCTGCTGCTCAACGTGAACGCGGTGCCCATCGCGGTGCTGCTGATCAACCAGGCGGCCGGGACGAACTTCGATGCGCTCGCGCTCTCGCCGTTCGTCGTCGCGGCCATCACCTTCGCCTTCGCCGAGGCGGCGTACGCCTCGGAGACGATCCGCGCGGCGCTGCTCTCGGTCGACCGCCGTGAGATCGAGGCCGCCCAGTCGCTCGGGATGACCCCGTGGCAGACGCTCAGCCGGATCACGATCCCGAACGCCAGCGTGGTCGCGTTCCCGACGCTCGTCAGCCAGTTCATCGGCATGCTGAAGCAGTCGTCGCTCGCGTTCGTGGTCTCGGTGATCGAGGTGACGGCGTACGCCAAGATCCTCGGCGGACGCGATTACCACTACTTCGAGGCCTACCTCGCGACGGCCATCATCTACTGGGGGCTCACCGTCGTGATCGAGCAGGGGACCCGCATCGTCGAGCGGCGCATGCAGCGTCCGATCCCGCGTCCGAAGCGGGGGCGCGGCGCGGCCGCCGGGCCGGATCGCCCGTCGGGCGCCCGCCCCACCGCGCTCGACCCGAAGACCGCGGAGGTGCCCGCATGATCGCGCTCGACGCCGTCCGCAAGTCCTTCGGGGATCGCACGATCCTCGACGGCGTGACTCTGCGCTTCGAACCGGGGACGGTGACCGCCGTGGTGGGTCCCTCAGGGGCGGGCAAGTCGACGCTGCTGCGCTGCATCGACTTCCTCGAGCACCCGGATTCGGGGCGGATCACGGTGGGCGACCTGACGGTCGACGCCGCGACGGCGAAGCGCTCCGAGATCCTCGAGCTCCGCAGGCGCACGGCGATGGTGTTCCAGCAGTTCCACCTCTTCTCGCGCAAGACCGCGCTCGAGAACGTCGCCGAGGGGCTGCGGGTGATCCGCGGCCTCGACCGGCGCACGGCCGAGCAGCGGGCGCTCGAGCACCTCGACCGCGTCGGCCTCGCGAGCCACGCCGCGCACTATCCGGCGCAGCTCTCGGGCGGCCAGCAGCAGCGCGTGGGCATCGCCCGCGCGCTCGCGATGGAGCCCAGCGTGCTGCTGCTCGACGAACCGACCTCGGCGCTCGATCCCGAGCTCGTCGGCGAAGTGCTCTCCACCATCCGCGGGATCGCGGCCGACGGCCAGACGATGGTGATCGTCTCGCACGAGATGCACTTCGTGCGGCAGGTGGCGCAGCGGGTGCTGTTCTTCGACGGCGGGGACGTCATCGAGGACGCGTCGCCCGAGGCGTTCTTCGGTGCGGACGTCGGCAGCCGCACCCGCGCGTTCCTCCGCGAGTACCACCTCGCGCTCGGCACCCCCGACTACCAGATCTGACCGCGTCGACCGCGCCGATCCCGCCCGCATTGCAGAAGCAGAAGGAGACTCCCATGACCGATCCGCGCCCCCTGCGCCATCTCGGATTCATCCACCTCGTCCCGTTCGATCGGGACAACCCGCGTGCGGGCTTCGACGACGCCATCGAGCTGTTCCGCTACGCGGAGGAGCTCGGGCTCGACAGCGGCTGGACCCGCACCCGGCACCTGCAGCACGGCGTCTCGTCGCCAGCGGTGCTGTTCGGCGCCATCTCGCAGCGCACGGAGCGGATCGGACTCGGCAACGCGGTGATCCCGGTCGGCTTCGAGAATCCGTTCCGCCTCGCGGAGGATCTCGCGACCGTCGACGTGATCTCGGGCGGACGCGCGCTGCCCGGACTCAGCGTGCACCCGCCGGCCTACGACGATGCGGCGAACGACCTCGTGCACGACACCGGGTGGCGCGAGGAGGACTACGGCTACGGGCGCATCGAGCGGTTGCGCAGCCTGCTCGCGGGGAATCCCGTGCGCGAGGTGCCCGAGTACAACGGGATCGGCGGCGACTTCGATTCCGACCGCGTCGAGCCGCACAGCCCGGGCCTCTCGGACCGCCTCTGGTACGGGGAGGCTCGCTCCGCTCGGCCGAGTGGGCCGGATCCGCGGGGCTCAACTGGCTCGTCAGCAACATCAGCTCCGCCGAGAACGGCGTGACCGACTTCGCGCAGGCGCAGCGCAACCAGATCGACGCGTTCCGCGCGGCCCACCCCGCGGGCGACGCCGCGCGGGCCACCGTCGCGCGCGTCATCGTGCCGACCGACGGCGCGACGCCCGAGCAGGAGCGGAAGTACCGCGAGTATGCCGAGGGCCGCAACCCGCGCACCGAGCAGGTGCACGGCCGCAACACGATCATCGCGAAGGACGTGCTCGGCTCGCTCGACGAGATCGTCGAGTTCATCCGAACCGACATCGCGTTCCAGGCCGCCGACGACTACCTGTTCGAGCTGCCGTTCGAGTTCGAGCTGGCCGACTGGAAGCAGATCCTGCACCAGCTCGCGACGCGCATCGGCCCCGCGCTCGGGTGGACCCCCGCGAACGCCCGCGCCGGCGCATGACCGTGGGGAGCGAGACCCGGATCCGGGCGGCGCTGCCGACCGAGTACGCGGAGATCGACCGGCTCATCGACGCCGCGTACGCGCACGACTACGGCGAGGACGAGCACGACGACGACCCGATGCACCGCTCCTCGGTGCGGGCGGAAGCCTTCGACGTCTGGGTGGCGACCGACGAGCACGGCGCACTGCTCGGCAGCGTCACCACGCGGCGGGCCGGCGGACCGCCCCTGCACGAGGACGTGGCCGACGACGAGCTCGACCTGCGGCTGCTCGGCGTCGCGGTGCAGGCGCGCAGGCGGGGGATCGCCGCCGCGCTCATGCGGCACGTCTTCGCGGAGGCGCGGACGCAGGGCTTCGCCGCGGTGGTGCTCAAGACGGCGCCGAACATGCGCGGCGCCCACCGCCTCTACGATGCGCTCGGGTTCGAGCGCGCGCCCGAGCGCGACGGGCTCTGGATCGACGGGGTGCGGGTGCTCGACCTCTTCACCTACGCGCAGCGCCTCGACGACCTGGGCTGAACCGGCGCTGCGTCGCCCGGCCCCGCGGGGCCGGGCGAGCCAGGTTCGGCCAGGTTCGGTTCGGCTCGGTTCGGCCCGGCCGCCGCGGCCACCGGCAAACGCCCAGACGAGTCGAACGTAGAATGAAGGAGTGAGCGACAAACTCCTGCATTTGGTGCGCCACGGGGAGGTGCACAACCCCGACCGCGTCCTCTACGGACGTCTGCCCGGGTACCGCCTCTCCGAGCTGGGTCACCGCATGGCCGAGGCCGCGGCGCTCGAGATCGCGGGGAGCGACCGCGTGGTCGCGAAGCTCGTGGCCTCCCCGCTGCAGCGCGCGCAGGAGTCGGCGCGACCGGTCGCGGCCGCGCTCGGACTCGAGATCGTGACCGACGAGCGGATCATCGAGCCGACGAACCGTTTCGAAGGGCTCCCCAACACGGGGCCCGAGGCCGCCTTCAAGCAGGCGCGCAACTGGCCCAAGCTGTGGAACCCGCTCCGTCCCAGCTGGGGCGAACCGTACCGCCAGATCGCCGGCCGCGTGCGCGAGGCGATGGACGACCACTGGGACTCGGTGCGGGACGGCGACATCGTCATGGTGAGCCATCAGGCCCCCATCTGGATCGCCCACCTCGACATCGCGGGCAGGTCGCTCGCGCACAACCCTGCGAAACGGCGCTGCGCGCTGTCGAGCATCACGACGTTCGAGCGGCGGGGGGAGCGATGGTTCGAAGTGGACTACCGCGAGCCCGCCGCAGACCTGGTGGAGGATTCCGTGGATGTAGGTGCCGTGTGACCGCTCGATCGAAGCACCGGCGCGGTGCGGCGAGGGTCGCCGCACTCCTGGCCATCCCGCTCGCGGCGGCCGTCGCACTGACGGGCTGCAGCGGCAACGACACCCTTCCCGAGCAGTGGAAGGACGGCGGCGGCAAGGGCTACATCTCGGGCGACGGATCCTCGGTGAGTATTCCGCCCGCCGAACGCAAGGACCCCGTCGAGTACTCCGGGAAGACCGAGGACGGCTCGACCTTCGGATCGAAGCAGACGCTCGGCCACGTCACCGTCGTGAACTTCTGGTACGCGGGATGCGCCCCCTGCCGTGTCGAGGCCAAGGACCTCAACACGGCTCAGCAGGAGTTCGCGCCGAAGGGCGTTGAGTTCGTCGGCGTCAACACCCGCGACCAGGCGGCGCAGGCGCAGCAGTTCTCCGAGGAGTTCGGCGTGAAGTACCCGTCCATCCTCGACGTCGAGGGCGATCGCGGCGTGCAGCGCGCGTTCGCCGGGGCGATCCCGCTGAACGCCACGCCGGTGACCCTGGTGCTCGACACCGAGGGGCGCGTCGCGCACCGCGTGCTCGGCCAGCTCGCCGACGCCGGCCAGCTGCGCTCCATGCTCAACGAGACCCTCGCCGAGAAGACCCAGTAGCGCCGTGGGGGAGATCGGCAGACTCGTCGCCGACGGCCAGCTGGTCGTCGCCGTCGCGATCGCGCTCGCCGCGGGCCTCGTGTCGTTCCTCTCGCCGTGCGTGCTGCCACTCGTGCCCGGGTACCTGGCCTACGTCTCCGGCACCTCAGGGACGGGGGCGGGCAGCAACGCTGCGGCGGATCCCCGGCGCGCCGGCCGCCGCGAACGCGGCCGCATGCTGCTGGGATCCCTGCTCTTCGTGCTCGGCTTCACGCTCGTCTTCGTGCTCATCAACGTGTTCGCCGGTTCGATCGGGCTCTGGCTCTGGGACTGGCAGGAAGCGATCACGCGCGTCATGGGCGTGGTCGTGATCCTCATGGGACTCGTGTTCATGGGCGTCTTCTCGCGGATGCAGCGCACCACCAAGCTGAGGCTCAAGCCGCGAGTCGGGCTCATCGGCGCTCCCGTGCTGGGCATCGTGTTCGCCGTCGGCTGGGCACCCTGCATGGGGCCGACGCTCGCCGTGGTGCTCTCGCTCAGCTCGCAGTCGGGATCGGTCGGCCGCGCCGCGATCCTTGCGATCTTCTACTGCCTCGGGCTCGGGATCCCCTTCGTGCTCGCGGCCTTCGGGTTCGGCTGGATGACCCAGACCATGGGCTTCTTCAAGCGGCACATCCGCGTGATGAACCTCATCGGCGGCGGCCTGCTGATCCTGATCGGACTTCTGATGGTGACCGGCCTGTGGAGCCGGATGATGTTTGCGTTGCAGGCGGTGATCTCGAGCTATGCCCCGATCCTCTGATCCTCGTTCCCGGGACTCCCGCGGAGGCGGCCGGAAGAGCGAGAACCTGAGTCGACCGAGCGATTACGACGACGGCAACAGCGGCCGCGTCGCGCCGCAGAAGGTCGAGTCGCCCGAGCTCGGCTTCGTCGGCTGGCTGCGCTGGTTCTGGCGCCAGCTCACCAGCATGCGCGTCGCGCTCGTGCTGCTGCTCCTGCTCGCCGTCGCCGCGATCCCGGGATCCCTCGTCCCCCAGCGCAGCGCGGACCCGAACGGCGTGCTGCAGTACCAGCAGCAGCACCCGGAGCTGTTCAAGTTCCTCGACGCCTTCCCGATCCAGGCGTTCGACGTCTACGGTTCCGTCTGGTTCTCGGCCATCTACCTGCTGCTCTTCATCTCGCTGATCGGCTGCGTGCTGCCCCGGATCCTGCACCACTGGCGCGCGCTCCGCGGGCGTCCTCCGAAGACCCCGGCCCGGCTGCAGCGCATGGCCGGCTTCTCCGAGATCCGGATCTCGAACTCGGACGCGTCCGCCGCCGAACGCGACGAGTTCGCCGAGCGGGCGGTCGCCGAGGCCGCGGGGGTGCTGAAGAAGCAGCGCTACCGGACCGAGATCCAGCGCGTCGAAGGACGGGGTGGGCGGCCCGGATCCGTGTCGGTCTCGGCCGAGCGCGGCTACCTGCGCGAGACGGGCAACCTCGTGTTCCACCTGTCGCTCGTCGGCGTGCTGGTCAGCGTCGCACTCGGCGGGGCGCTCAGCTTCAACGGGCAGAAGGTGCTGGTCGAGGGCGACACCCTGCTGAACCAGCTCATCGACTACGATTCCGCCAACTCGGGTCGCTCCTTCGACGACTCCACCCTCTCGCCGTTCCGCATGCGACTGGACGACCTCGACGTGAAGTACGTCACGCCGAACGACAAGAACACGAAGGCCATCGGCCAGGTGCTCGAGTACATCGCGCACGTCACGCTCATCGATCCCGACGGGTCGACCTCGAAGGACGAGATCCGGGTGAACCACCCGCTGCGCGTGCACGGCTCCCCGATCTACCTGATCGCCAACGGCTATGCGCCGACCATCACCATCAAGGATCCCAAGGGCACCGTCGTCTACAGCGAATCGATGCCGTTCATCCCGCAGGACAACAGCACGCTGACCTCGCTCGGTGTCCTCAAGGTGCCCTACGGTCTGAAGGACCGGGACGGCAAGTCGACGCAGATCGGCCTGCGCGGCTTCTTCTACCCGACCAAGGCGGACCTCGAGAGCGGGGCGTTCACGTCGAACTACCCCGACCTGCTGAACCCGGTGCTCACGCTCGACGTGTTCTCGGGCGACCTCGGCATCGACCAGGGGATCCCGCAGTCGGTGTACGCGCTCGACACGAGCAAGATGACGCAGCTCACGGGGCGCGCGATCGGCAAGAAGTCGATCGAGCTGAAGCCCGGCGAGACGACCGAGCTGCCGAACGGGATGGGTACGATCACGCTCGACGCGGTGCCCCGCTACGGCTCGTTCGACGTGATGCAGAACCCGGCGCAGAACTACGTGCTGATCTTCGCACTCGCCGCGCTCGGCGGACTGCTCACCTCGCTCTTCGTGCCGCGCCGCCGCATGTGGGTGAAGGCGCAGGCGACGGAGGACGGCGTCGTGCTGCAGTACGCGGGTCTCGCGCGCGGCGACGATCCGACGCTCGAACGCGCGGTCGCCGAGCTGCGGGAGCAGCACCGGTCGCGACTGTAGCGCGGGTCTCGGGGTTTTGGGGTCTCGGAGTCGGGGTTCGGGTGTGCGCCCGTGCGGGAGGTGCTCTGATCGCGCGCATGCACCGCGCGCATGCTTCCCGCCCATCGAGAGGTCCCAGGCTCTGTGACGGTGGGGGAGTCGTGCGCAACTGAAGCGAATATAGACTTCTCCTCGGAGAAACCCCTGATCAAGAAGCCTTGGTTCCGCGCGTAGCGCGGGTGGTCCCTCGCCGTAGCTCATGTTCGGGTTGTCGGCCTCCTCGCTTCCGCGCGTAGCGCGGGTGGTCCCCGAATAGAGATATATCTACCGTTGGTAACGGACTCGCTTCCGCGCGTAGCGCGGGTGGTCCCCCGAGAGCCTTCGCCTGCTCGCGGCCAAGCTCCTCGCTTCCGCGCGTAGCGCGGGTGGTCCCCATGTGCCGTCGCCGCGCGGGATCGCGGTGTCCTCGCTCCCGCGCGTAGCGCGGGTGGTCCGTGGAACGCGCCGAGCGCCACGGCTTCGCCCCACTCGCTTCCGCGCGTAGCGCGGGTGGTCCGCACCGGGCTGGCTCTCGGATCGGGCCGCCGATCTCGCTTCCGCGCGTAGCGCGGGTGGTCCCAGCAATCCGTCGTCGCGATGGTCGGTCATAGTCTCGCTTCCGCGCGTAGCGCGGGTGGTCCCACCTTGACGCAGATGGAGTCGAGCGCGTCGCGCTCGGTTCTGCGCGTAGCGCGGATGGTCCCAACTCTCAGATCGCGCTCGTGGCGATCGAGGTCTCGGTTCTGCGCATAGCGCGGGTGGTCCGCCTGGGGTATCGGGCACTCGCGGGGCTCTGCCTCTCGGTTCCGCGCGTAGCGCGGATGGTCCCGTGTCCGCCGTGACGCTCGTCCGCATCGGCCTCTCGGTTCCGCGCGTAGCGCGGATGGTCCTGACGCACCGCTCGGCCACCTCGAGGGCGTCGCCTCGGTTCCGCGCGTAGCGCGGATGGTCCCGGTTTTGCGCCTGCCGAGAAGACGCCGTGGAACCTTGTCTTGTGCGCAGCGCGGATCCCGCAATTTAGGGGCTGAAATACGGAGCTCCCGGGAATACCGCTTGGCTCTTACGGTCGTTGTGTACTAGTTTTAGTGGAACATTCAACCAGCTGTGAGACGTCGTCCTCATCCGACAGCCGGCCGATGCTTGTATCAAAGGAGTCGCACGTGGCGCTGAGCTCCGCCTCCTGGGCTGTCTGGGCGAAGAGCTTTCGAGGTGATGACGAACTCGGGATCAGCGGTGGGCCGGGGCCGGTCACTCATTGGCTCTCGCTTCCGCAGCATTTGGAAGACGCGGGCGGGATCGCGGTCGAGCTGTGGGATCGCGGATTCTGGGCGTCGTCGATCCGCAATCGTCTGGCAGAACGACTGGGAAGCGTCGACGCAGCCAGAGGACTCGTTCGGTTGCTCGCGGAGACGCATGATGTTGGGAAAGCCTCGCCGGCGTTCCTCGCGCAGGAGCCGACTCTCGCCGACGCGATGGCCGAGCACGGTTTGAAGGTCGAAGCCGCCGTGCGGAACGACCCCGACCGGTCCCTGGTGCGCCACGAACTGATCTCTCTCCTTTCCCTACGGGACTGGGTGGCTGCGCGCGGCGCAGAGTGGAAACTCGCGACGCAGCTCGGGAGCGTCGTCGGCACCCATCACGGTCGCCCCCTGGATCCCCTGCTGGTGGGCCGAGTCGAACAGCTCCCGCTGCTCCGCGGGACCGGCAAATGGGAGAGCCTCCGCCAGGAGTTGGTGGATCTCGCCGCGTCCCGCCCCGACGTCGCGCCCCACCTCGACCGGATCCTGCGGGCAGAGTTGCGGCAGAGCGACCTGGTGCTGCTGACCGGCATGCTGATCATCGCCGACTGGATCGCAAGCAACATCGACTTCTTCCCGCTGGTCCGGGTGGGAGAGCGATTCGCGCCGAATGCGGACCCCGCGGCCCGCTCGCGAACGGCCTGGGCTGCCTTCGCGCCCGCGCCGAACTGGTCGCCGCAGTTCGAAAGCGGTCAGGATCCTGACGCGTTCTTCAGAACGCGTTTCCAACTCCCCGCGGGTGCGAGACCGCACGCGGTACAGCGTGAATTCCTCGCGCTCGCGCAGACGATCCAGGAACCCGGCCTCCTGATTCTCGAGGCTCCGATGGGAGCCGGGAAGACCGAGGCCGCGCTCGCCGCGGCCGAGATGCTCGCCGCCCGATTCGGCCGGAACGGCCTGTTCTTCGCACTTCCGACTCAGGCCACCAGTGACGCGATCTTCACGCGCTTGCGTGCTTGGGCCGACCGTGCGGGAATCGGGACGAGCGTGTTCCTCGCCCACGGTCGCGCCGACATGAACGAAGAGTTCTTCGAACTGATGCGCGCGGCTCGATTTGGATCGATCGATCCGGGGGAGCGCGGCGCACAGCCGGGATCCGTGATCGCGCACCGTTGGTTCTCCGGAAGTAAGAAGGGGCCGTTCGCGAGTCTCGTCGTCGGCACGATCGACCAGGTGCTCTTCGGATCGCTGGCGAGCCGGCACCTCGCGCTCCGTCAGCTTGCGCTCGCCGGCAAGGTCGTGGTCATCGACGAGGCCCACGCCTACGACACCTACATGAGCCAGTTCCTGCTCCGCGCGGTCGAGTGGCTCGGCGCCTACGGGGTGCCGACGGTGATGCTCTCCGCAACGCTGCCTGCCGAACGACGGCAGGATCTCGTCGCCGCATACGAACGGGGCCGGGCCGCGGATCGGGGCGTCAAACTGTCGAGCGCGGACCTCGCCGAGCTGAGCGCACCGCTCGCCGGCGACATCGGGTATCCGGTGCTCGTCGCGAGCGGAGATTCCGCGGTCGAGGTCGGCCTCCCCGAATGGACCGGTTCCGAGCGATCCGTGGTGGTGGACCGGATCGATGACGGGCTCCCGACACTCGCGGCGATGCTCGGCGATCGCCTCAGCGACGGCGGGTGCGCCGTCGTGATCCGGAACACCGTCGGCCGGGCACAGGAAACCGCGGCCCACCTGCGAGCAGCGTTCCCCGAGACGCCCGTGATCCTCGCGCACTCCCGCTTCCTCGCCGAGGACCGGGTCGCGCGCGACCGCGAACTCCTCGACCATTTCGGTTCTCCGAGCCGCAGCACCGGACGTCCCGTGCGGGCGATCGTGGTCGCCACCCAGGTCATCGAGCAGTCGCTCGATCTCGACTTCGACCTGATGATCTCGGATCTCGCCCCGATCGATCTGCTGCTGCAGCGCACCGGGCGACTGCACCGGCACGAACGGGCCGATGGGAGCCGGCCGTCGAAGGTGCGTGTTCCTCGTCTCGTGCTCACCGGGGCCGACTGGGCCTCGGAACCCCCGGAGATCGTCGGAGGCACCAAACGGATCTACGGCGAGCACCTGTGTCTGCGCACGCTCGCCGTGCTCGACGGTCGAGACCGGATCGCCCTGCCAGGCGACATCGCGCCGCTCGTGCAGGCCGTGTACTCGGACCGCGAGGTCGCCGGGAGCGACGCCTGGGTCGAGCCGCTCGCCGAAGCGAAGACCGAGTTCGAACGGAAGCGGCACAAGGATGAGCACACGGCGGAGCCGTTCCTGCTCCGCCCGGTGCCGCGAAGTCGAACCAGCCTCTCGAAATGGGCGCTGAACTCCGTCGGGGACGCGGAGTCCGGTGAGCGTCGCGGGAGAGCCGCGGTGCGGCTCTCCGGGGAGAGCCTGGAGGTGTTCGCGCTCTTCGGGAGCGAGGACGAACAGCTGCGCACGCCGGACTGGTGGAGCGGCGGGCCGGTCGAGGTGCCGCTCGTCGGTGCGCCCGATCGGCATACTGCGCGGCGCATTCTTCGCGCTGCGGTCCGGATCCCGGAGGGCCAATGTCAGCGGTACGGAATAGAACAGCTGATAACCGATCTCGAAAATCTGCCAGTGAACGCTTCGCAGCGCTTGCAGCAGGCGATCGAACTGAGAGGAGAGCTCATGGTGGTGTTCGACAGCGACGGGCGATGCGTGCTGCCGCGTGCCGTGCTGCGGTACTCGGAGCGAGACGGGCTGAGCGTGGAGGCGCGCGATGACCGGTGACCGTCCGACGTACTCGTTGATCACGGAGCCGTGGATCCCGTGCCTCATGGCCGACGGGTCGGAGCGCGAGCTTTCGCTCTCGGGGGTGTTCCGCGAGGCATGCAGCATCCGCGACATCATCGGAGAGCTGCCGACGCAGACCTTTGCGATTACCCGGCTCCTCCTCGCGATCCTGCGTCGCGCGTTCGCCGATCGCTTCGAGGATCCTGATGATCCCGAGGGGTGGACGGAACTCTGGGAGCACGGAATCCCTGCGGAGCCCGTGCTCGACTACCTCTCCGGTTTCGCCGATCGCTTCGACCTCCTCCATCCCGTCACCCCCTTCTTCCAGGTCGCCGAGTTGCGCACCGCGAAGAACGAGGTGAAGGACATCACCCCGCTGCTGTTCGACGTGCCATCGAACAGCCGGCTGTTCACCGGCCGTGCCGGCTCGGCGCTCGAACGCCTGTCCTTCGCCGAGGCCGCTCGGTGGCTCGTGCACGCGCACGCCTACGACCCGTCGGGTATCAAGTCGGGCATGGTAGGAGACGCGCGGGCCAAGGGCGGCAAGGGATACCCCATCGGCACCGGCTGGGCGGGTGCTATCGGCGGGATCCTCATCGAGGGGGAGTCCCTCGATCGCACCCTGCTGCTCAATCTGCCGCCCGACCCGGAAGAACGATCCGCGACCGACCTGCCACCCTGGGAACGGGAACCGGACACCGCGGCGGCCCGCCCGAACGAGATGCCGACCGGACCGGTGGACCTGCTCACCTGGCAGTCCCGCCGCATCCGGCTCGTGGTCGAAAGCGGTTCCGTGGTCGGCTGCGTGCTCGGCAACGGCGACCGGATCGGGCCGCAGAACCAGTGGACGAGCGAGTTCCACTCGGCCTGGCGGTACAGCAAGCCGCAGACCGACAAACTCAAGGCGGGCCCGGTCTACATGCCGCGGGCGCACCAGCTCGGCCGAGCGTTCTGGCGGGGGATCTCGGGACTCGTCGTGCGCAGCACCGCTTCCGGGTCCGCGGGTGAGCCGGCGCCTGCATTTCCGCCGCAGGTGCTCACCTGGCACGCGGACCTGATGCTGAACGGGATCCTGCCGAAGGAGACACGGATCGCGCCGCGGGCGTTCGGCGTCGAGTACGGGAGCAACCAGTCCGTCGTCACCGACATCATCGACGACCGCATCTCCGCTCCGCTCGCCGCCCTGATCGAGGCCGGCGGCGAGCTCTCCGGGACCGTCGAACGCGGTGTCGAGGCTGCTGATGTCGCGGTCAGAGAACTCGTGAGGCTCGCCGGCGATCTCGCGTTCGCCGCCGGCGGCGATCCGGAAGGACCTCGGGCGCGCGCGGCCGAAGACGGGTATTCTGCGCTCGATTGGCCGTTCCGGATGTGGTTGAACGGTTTGCAACCCGATGCCGATGCCGAACCGCAGCTCGACAACTGGAAGGCGCAGGCTGAAACGATGGTTCTCGAGCTTGCTGCCGAGCGCGTGCGGGCAGCGAATGCGGTCGCCTGGCAGGGACGTGCCATGCAGGTGAACGGCCGGCAGGTCCCGGTGAACACCTGCACCGTTGAGCAGAAATTTCTAGCGGAGCTTCGGAAGAACCTCGCCCGGTCGAACGCTCGTGGCGACATCATCGAGGAAGGAACAGCATGAGCGCGCAGCAGGGCAGCGAAGTTACGGAGACGCCGGTCGAACCTCCTGCTGGCGACAGCGCGGCAAACGGCGGACCCGGGGCAGAGGGCGGCCGAAGGCCTCGCAATGGCCTCGGACACGCGGTCGCCGCACAGGCATTTCGGTTGCAGCGCGGGTATCTCGCGGACGAGGCATGGGCGGTCCGCGCGTTGGCGCAGCTGAGGCGCGGGATCGGAAAAGGCCCTGGGGAGATCATCGAACTGCTCCAATGGACCAGCCCTGGGGTGTTCGTGCCCGGGTATCGGAGCGATGCCGTCAGCGAAGAGGAGCGGGCTGCGCACCTCGCACTGACGCTGTATGCGCTGCACCAGCAGGGCCATCGAGAGCGCGGCATGCACCTCGAAGGCCGGTCCTTCGGAGAAGCCGCTCGAAAACTCCGGATCGACCTGGGGGAGCGCAGCGAGGCCGGGGTGCTCCGGCGGTTCAACGCCGTCGGCACGGCGACCGACCAGACGGAGCTCGTGCGCCACGCCAGGGGCCTCATCCAGCAGTTCCGGGCCGAGAAGATCGCGCTCGACTACGGACTGTTCGCCGAAGACCTCCGCAAGCTCTCCGATCCCCGCTCCGCGGCGCTCGTGCGCCTCAGATGGGGGAGGCACTTCCACCGGCCGGGCCGGGCGCAGAAGCCCGATCCGGCCCCCGAGGCGGCACCGGCACCCGCGGCCGAATAGCCGCTGCCGCCCCTCCGACTGCCACACTTCACGCGGCCGAAGCCGCACGACCCGAAAGGGAGAACATGTCCCGCACGATCATCGACATCAACATCCTCCAGACCGTCCCGCCGAGCAACCTGAACCGCGACGACACCGGCAGCCCGAAGACCGCGGTCTACGGCGGCGTGCTCCGCTCCCGGGTCTCGAGCCAGGCCTGGAAGCGCGCCACCCGCCTCGGCTTCAGCGATGTGCTCGACCGGAGCGATCTCGGACTGCGCACCAAGCGGCTCGTCGAAGCGCTCGCGGTTCGCATCGCGGATCGCGGTGGACTCGCCGAGGAAGAGGCCGGCAGGATCTCGGAGGCCGTGCTGCAGGCGGCCGGTGTGAAGCTGAAGGCCCCGCGAGCCAAGAAGGATCAGCCGGCCGGGCCCGCCGAGTCCGAGTTCCTCTACTTCCTGAGCAACAGCCAGCTCGATCGGCTCGCGAGCCTCGCCATCGAGGCGCACAGCTCGGAGGACGAAGCCGCCGCGATCAAGGCGGGGGCGCCGAAGAAGGTGCTCGCCGAGGAGTCTTCGATCGACATCGCCCTGTTCGGGCGCATGGTCGCCGACCACACCGACCTCAACGTCGATGCGGCCGCTCAGGTGGCGCACGCCATCAGCGTGCACGAGGTGCAGAACGACTTCGACTACTTCACGGCGGTCGACGATGCGAAAGACCGGAGCGCCGGCGACGACGCGGGCGCCGCGATGATCGGCACCGTCGAGTTCAACTCCTCCACGCTCTACCGCTACGCCACGGTCGACGTGGATCGGCTTCGGGACAACCTCGGCGACGACGCGGCGACCCGCCGGGCTGTGGAAGCCTTCATCCGAGCATTCACCACGAGCATGCCGAGCGGCAAGCAGAACACCTTCGCGAACCGGACGCTGCCGGACGCCGTCGTCGTGACGGTGCGCGACACCCAGTCCGTGAACCTGGTGGGTGCTTTCGAGACCCCGGTGGCCGGGCCGAACCGGATCGCGGCCGCGGCCGAACGGCTCGCTGATCATGCCGAGGCCATCGACTCGGCGTTCGGGACGACCCCGCAGCGCGGATGGGTGGTCAGGGTCGGTACGGGCACCGAGCCGCTCGATACGCTGGGAGAGACGGTGAGCTTCGCCGAGCTCGTGTCCGGCGTCGGCGAGACCGTCGCCGAGCGTCTCGCGGAGTAGCCATGCCGACCTTGCTGCTCACCCTTTCGGGGCCGCTGCAGGCCTGGGGATCCCGCAGCCGCTTCTCGGCGCGCACGACCGAGCCCGCACCGACGAAGAGCGGTGTCCTCGGACTGCTCGCCGCGGCGAAGGGGTCAGGCGCACCGAAGCGCTGACCGATCTCGTCGGGCTTCGTTTCGGAGTCCGGTCCGATCAGCCGGGGCGTGTGATCCGCGACTTCCAGACCGCTCGCTCGTTGGACGGCCGGGACTCGATGCCGCTGTCGGACCGCTACATGCTCGCGGACGCGGTGTTCCTCACCGCGCTCGAGAGCGCCGATCGAGACTTCCTCGAGCGGATCGAGGCGCACCTCCGGAGGCCGGTGTTCCCGCTCTCCCTCGGCCGACGCGCGTGCCCGCCCGCCGGCCCGATCCCGACCGAGATCCTCGACGGCACGATCGAGGCTGCCTTCGAGACGACCGCTTGGCGAGCCGGTCCCATCGAACGATCCCGGCACCGTGAGAGCCCCCAGATCATGCTCGAGACGCGGATCGATGCGGCTCCCGGCGAAACCGGGGACGAAAGGATCCGCGACGTTCCGGTGAGCTTCGATCCCGAGCGCAGGGAGCACCGCTGGCGCGAGGTCGTGGTGTCTCGGGTGTGGCTGCCCAACCCGGATTTCGCAGGTGCGGACGACGACAAATCCGGGGAGGACGCCGGGCCGGCGCCGGCCTTCCCCGATGGAGCGCACGATGTGCTCGCCGCAATGGCCGAAGGAGCCTAGATGTACCT
The DNA here is from genome assembly GCF_047946755.1 of Leucobacter sp. HNU. Lineage (GTDB taxonomy): Bacteria > Actinomycetota > Actinomycetes > Actinomycetales > Microbacteriaceae > Leucobacter. Next base: position 87,862 of record NZ_CP178837.1, read on the forward strand.
CACGAGATTTCAGATCAACCCGCGGCGCCGGGGAGCCATGAAATTGCTCGCGAACGCGCAGGCTATGCACGCCGCTGTGCTGCATGGCTTCCCGGACCCGTCTCCGACGGACACCGGGCGCGTGCTCTGGCGCCTGGATCGGGTCGCGGAGCAACGGTACCTCGTGATCTCGAGCCCGGCGAAGCCAGACCTGACCCACCTCGTCGAGCAGGCCGGATGGCCGGCGCTCGGCCACGGCTGGGATACGGCCGCGATGGACACGCACCTCTCGGGGATGGCAGTCGGGCAACGCTGGGCGTTCCGCCTGACGGGCAACCCGGTCCGGGCGTTGAAACCCGAGGACGGTGCCAAACGCGGCAAGATCGTCGCGCACCGAACCGTGGAACACCAGCTCGGGTGGCTCTCGCGGCAGGCGGAGAAGCACGGTTTCGAGCTTGCGACCCACGAGGTCGAAGCCGTGGAAGCCGAGACCGGAAATCTGATCACGGGTGAGGCGCAGACCACTCGAGTCGTCCGGAGCGAGTTGCTCCGCTTTCCGCGCGATGGGAGGACCGTGACCGTGCAGGCGGTGGATTTCGACGGCGTGCTCCAGGTGACCGATGCCGATCGCTTCCGTGCCGCATTGCGGCAGGGTATCGGCTCCGCCCGCGCGTACGGCTGCGGGCTCCTGACGGTCGCGCGAATCGGGTGACGCTGTGGCGATCCCCGGTGCGCGTCCCGCGGAGCCCGGCGAGCTGACGCGCGCCGAGGACCGGCTCTCGTTCCTCTATCTGGAGCGTTGCAAGATCCACCGTGAGAGCAACGCGGTCACGGCGAACGGTGACAACGGGGTCGTGCACATTCCCGCGGCCGCACTCGGGGTGCTTCTGCTCGGGCCCGGGACCACGGTGGGCCACCACGCGATGATGCTCATCGCGGAAAGCGGCTCGACCGCGGTGTAGGCTGGCGAGCAGGGCGTGCGATATTACGCGCACGGGAGAGGACTCTCGTCGAATACCCGCCTACTCGAGGCGCAGGCTGCCCTGGTCTCTCGGAGAAGCAGCCGCCTGAGAGTCGCTCGGGAAATGTACCGTATGCGCTTCCCCGGGGAAGACCTCTCGAGTCTCACTCCGCAGCAGCTCCGCGGGAGAGAGGGGCGCGGGTTCGGCGCATCTATCGGCAACACTCCGAGCGAGCCGGAGTCCGGTGGTCAAAACGTGAGTACGATCCTGGTGATTTCTCGGGCGGCGACACAGTGAATCAAGCGCTCTCGGCTGCGAATACCAGCCTCTATGGTGTCGTTCACTCGGTGATCGTTGCGCTGGGGTGTTCTCCGGCGCTCGGTTTCGTGCATACCGGCCACGCGCGTTCTTTCGTCTACGATATCGCGGACCTGTACAAAGCGGAGTTGACGATTCCCTTGGCATTCGACCTCGCGGCGGATCCGCCACTCGACGTCGGAGGAGAGGCACGGCGGGGCCTTTGGGAAGTGCTGCACGGCGGAGCTTTTCTGCGGAGATGTACGCGCGACCTGCAGAGGCTCCTCCTGCCTGATCTGGATGCGGATCCGACTGTCGCCACGGTTGAAGATGGAGCAGTGCGGCTGTGGGATGGAATCGGTGACGGACAAGCGACCGTCCCCGCAGGAACCGGCTACGGACAGGGAGATTCGCGTGAAGGAGCCGGCAGGTACAATTCTGGAACGAGAAAGAACCATGATTGTTCTCGTCCTTACCGCGGTTCCCACCGGGCTACGAGGATTCCTGACCCGCTGGCTCATGGAGATTTCCTCAGGAGTGTTCGTCGGCAAGGTGAGCGGGCGTGTGCGTGAATTGCTCTGGGAGCGGACCACGGAGATGATCGGCCAGGGACGCGCAGTGCTCGTCAGATCGGTGCGGACTGAGCAGGGCCTTGACGTTCGGGTGCATGGGCATCATTGGGAGCCGATTGATATTGACGGAATTACCCTGATGCTGAGACCGAATGTCGAACAGGTGGAACGGGGCCAGCGGCCGGAACGCTCAGAAGGCAGTCCGGTTCATGCGGTTCCGGGAGATTCGGATGCCGTCGAGACATCGCAGCCCAGGAAGTCGACGAGGCGCGGCGGATGGAGCAACGCGGCGAAACGCTACCGCTTCGGCCGATAGCCACACTGAACGGATTGCTGATCCGTCGGCTTGGTCAGATGCGTGCTGGTTGGTGAGCTTCGGGGCAGGGCGCTGAACCGCGTGAAGCGACCGAGCCAGATTGAGACCGATCTGGCTGGGAGGGGCCGTGTGGCTGTGGCTCAACTGAAACGATTCTTGGTTCTTCGTGACGAAACGCCTGATCGGGGAGTTTCGGCTCCGCGCGTAGCGCGGATGGTCCCCTCCTCGACATCGAGGGCATCCTCGGCATCGATTCGGCTCCGCGCGTAGCGCGGACGGTCTGGGCGCGCACGCCGACTGGTCGCCGTGGTCAGCTTTGGTTCCGCGCGTAGCGCGGACTCGGAAAGGGCGCATTGGACGCGCGGGAAGAACCTTGCTGATGGACTGAGGCTCTTTGTTGGACGGAGAATTCGACCGAATTGTTCAGGCTGGGCGTGGTTCTCAGCTCGAGTTCGAGTCTTGGTGGATGCAGGGAGTGGCCGACGCGCCACGGGCTCGGGCGGGCGCCAGGGGTTGCAAGGTCTCGTGTTTCGTGGGGCCGGCGAGAGTGCTCGCCCGTGCGGGAGGTGCTCTCGTCGCGTGCACGCCCGCGCGTATGTTTCCCACTGATCGAGAAGTCCCAATTCCGCCTGTTCCTGTGGCTGATAGGTGGATTCGGGACCTCTCGATGATTCAAGGCTCCGGACGGTGGGATAGCCGTGCGTAACTGAAGCGAATGTAGACTTCTCTTCGGAGAAACCCCTGGTCATGAAGCCTCGGTTCCGCGCGTAGCGCGGATGGTCCCGAGGTGATGCCGTTGCGGGCGAGCCGGCGATACTCGGTTCCGCGCGTAGCGCGGATGGTCCTGGCAGGTGATCAAGGACGCCTACGAGGCCGCACTCGGTTCCGCGCGTAGCGCGGATGGTCCGGGCCATGTCTCCGCCGTACTCCCTCAGCGCCTCTCGGTTCCGCGCGTAGCGCGGATGGTCCTCCGAGCTTGTCGGTGCGCTGCATCCACCCCGTCTCGGTTCCGCGCGTAGCGCGGATGGTCCGGTCGCCGCGGCGGCGAGCAAGTAAGGAGTCAGCTCGGTTCCGCGCGTAGCGCGGATGGTCCTTGGGACAAGATTGCCGAGGTCGCGGCCGCTGTCTCGGTTCCGCGCGTAGCGCGGATGGTCCGCGCTCCGAACCTGCAGATTCGCATGACTCGGTCTCGGTTCCGCGCGTAGCGCGGATGGTCCGGACGACAGAGTTTCGCTGGCGTTGGAGATCGCCTCGGTTCCGCGCGTAGCGCGGATGGTCCCAACACCTGAGAGGACACCATGTTCATCGAGCTCTCGGTTCCGCGCGTAGCGCGGATGGTCCGCTCATCAACGGCCCCGCGCTCGCCGCAGGGGTCTCGGTTCCGCGCGTAGCGCGAATGGTCCCCGGTTAGGCGACATGTCGCACCGCCGCGAGGACTCGGTTCCGCGCGTAGCGCGGATGGTCCCGCGATCCCGTACCATCCGGCCACGCCGGAGATCTCGGTTCCGCGCGTAGCGCGGATGGTCCCGCGGGAACGATCCGCATCCCTTCCGGCCAGATCTCGGTTCCGCGCGTAGCGCGGATGGTCCCGTCGCGCCAGGATCAATCAGAAGCTGCCCGTCCTCGGTTCCGCGCGTAGCGCGGATGGTCCGAAGGCCCCGTTCACGGTGCGCCCGATTCAGACCTCGGTTCCGCGCGTAGCGCGGATGGTCCCTTGACCGTGGTCCCCTGCGGGGTCACGTCCGGCTCGGTTCCGCGCGTAGCGCGGATGGTCCACGACGAAACCCCGCACCGGGATCGGTACGGGGCTCGGTTCCGCGCGTAGCGCGGATGGTCCTCCGGTTCAACGCCCGACGGTGCGTTCCGCCTGCTCGGTTCCGCGCGTAGCGCGGATGGTCCCCCGGTCGACTCGTCCAAGCAGACAGCCGCCGACTCGGTTCCGCGCGTAGCGCGGATGGTCCCTTCACCGGCTGCTTCGCGAGATCCTGGATGCCCTCGGTTCCGCGCGTAGCGCGGATGGTCCCAGGTCGGCGAGGCCAGGCCGGTGCGTCGGGAACTCGGTTCCGCGCGTAGCGCGGATGGTCCCAGCTGCACCGCGCCCGTGATCAGCTGCGGCAGCTCGGTTCCGCGCGTAGCGCGGATGGTCCCTGCCACATGCGTTCCGCGACCCAGTTCACGGGCTCGGTTCCGCGCGTAGCGCGGATGATCCCCGGATCGTGTCGGCAGAGTTCACCGCCTTCCCCTCGGTTCCGCGCGTAGCGCGGATGATCCCGGAAAGGAGCTCGCCGTGAGTGAGCAGCAGAACTCGGTTCCGCGCGTAGCGCGGATGATCCGACCTCGCCGGCACGGATTCCGCTCAGGCCAAGCTCGGTTCCGCGCGTAGCGCATATGATCCCCGCGGGCCGGGCCAGTCTGCGCTCATCTGGACCTCGGTTCCGCGCGTAGCGCGGATGGTCCGAACCAGCGATCAACTGCCATGGGATGAGTCCTCTCGCTTCCGCGCGTAGCGCGGGTGGTCCCGCCTCGAGCTTGAACCAGGGCGTGCCCATCGGCTCGGTTCCGCGCGTAGCGCGGATGGTTCCAGCTCCGACAGCTCCGGCACGCGGATCGGTGCCTCGGTTCCGCGCGTAGCGCGGACGGCCCGCTGGCTGCGACCACGCGATCGACCAGTCCCGAATCATCCTTTTCCTGGGCAGATAGGGATGATTTGGGCCCGGTCGATGCGGCTCCGGCAATCGTGGCGCCGCCAGAGCGCGGGTTCGCAGCGAGCTGTCGGCGGGACGGCAGGGGGCTCGTCGGCTAGGGCTTGCCTCCCGGACTGAGATCCACGCTCAGACTGAGAACCCGGCTGGATTGTTCAGTCTGGGCGCGGAACTCAGTTTGAGCGCGAAACTCAGTTTGAGCGCGAAACTCAGTCTGGGCGCGAAACTCAGCCTGAGCATGGACCTCCGTCTGTGAGACGGGTCTGGGCGGACGCAGGGAGTCCGCCGACGCGCCTCAGAATCGGACAGTGGTGGCAGGAACCGGACCCGAGCGAAGACACGAGGTGCAAGCGCCGGACGGGAACCGGCGCCGGGGAATGACCGGCGAGGCTCGGCTTGCTACCGTCGAGGCATGCCTCGCACCGATACCGCCTCCCGCCCGATCGCCGCGACCCCCGCCGAGGTGTACCGCGCCTTCGTCGATCCCGGACTGCTGCTTGCCTGGCTCCCGCCGCAGGGCATGAGCGGTAGCTTCGAACGCTTCGATGCGACGCCCGGCGGCGGGTACCGCATGACCCTCGCCTACGAGAACGCGGGGGAGCGCGGCCAGGCACCGAGGGGCAAGACCACGGACGGCACCGACGTGGTCGAGGCCCGCTTCGTCGAACTGGTCGAGGGGGAGCGGGTCGTGCAGGAGGTCGACTTCGTCTCCGACGATCCGGCGTTCGCGGGCACCATGCTCCTGACCTGGCGGGTGCGCGAGGACCCCGCGACGCCGGGCGGCAGTATCGCAGAGATCCGGGCCGAGCGGGTGCCGGCCGGCATCTCCGCGGTGGAGCACGCGGTCGGTCTCGCGTCGTCGCTCGCGAACCTCGCGCGTCTCTTCACCGCCTGAGCCGGGCCGCGCTCGAGGTCTGTGACCCGCACCCGCCCCTGAAACGCGTCGAGTGGCGGCAAACGCTCCCGATGGATCCTCATCGGGCAGGTGTGTGCCGCCACTCGACGACTTCCGGAGGGGATGCGGTCGGCCCAGCCGGCGGAGTCGACGGCCGCTACTTCCCCTTCACTTCGCCGACGCCGTTGCCGAGCTTCTGCGCGATCGCGATCGGCACGATCGAGATGACGATCAGGACGACGGCGATCACGGCGATGATCGGCGCCTGCGCCGGGCGGAGCATGTTGTTCATGATGAAGATCGGCAGCGTGGTCACGCCCTCGCCCGCGGTGAACGTGGTCACGATGATCTCGTCGAACGACAGCGCGAACGCGAGCAGCCCGCCGGCCAGCAGCGCGGAGCGCAACTGCGGGAACGTCACCAGCCGGAACGTGGTCCAGACGCCGGCCCCGAGGTCGGCCGAGGCTTCCTCGAGGTTGGTGCCCATGCGCCGCAGGCGCGCGATCACGTTGTTGAACACGGTCACGATGCAGAAGGTGGCGTGCGCGACCGCGACGGTCCAGAGCGCGAGGTCCACGCCGAGGATGGTGCGGAAGAAGTTGTTCAGTGCGATACCGGTGACGATGCCGGGCAGTGCGATCGGGAGGATCACGAGCAGGTTCACCGCTTCGCGTCCGAAGAACGCGAAGCGCTGCAGCGCGAGCGAGATGAGCGTGCCGAGCACGAGCGCGATGGCGGTGGCGATGACGGCGACGAGCAGGCTCGTCCCGGTCGCCTGGATCGCGCCCTCGTTGGTGAAGGCGCGCCCCCACCACTCGAGCGTGAATCCGGGCGGCGGCCAGGTGAGGGACTTCGAGGTGGAGAAGGAGTTCAGCACCACGACGAGCAGCGGCAGGTAGATCGCCGTGAGGATCACTCCCGTGATGATGCCGAGGGCGAGGCGCGAGGGCTTCGAGAGTCGCATGTTCGTGCTCCTGCTCTAGAGGTTGTCGAGGGCGCCCGTGCGGCGCACGATGAACAGGTAGATGAAGATGATCACCATCGGGATCAGCGCGATCGCGGACGCGAGCGGCAGATTGTTGGCGCTGCCGACGTTGTCGTAGACGAGGTTGCCGAGCATCTGGCTGGTGCCGCCGACGATGCGCACGGTGATGTAGTCGCCGAGGGAGAGCGAGAAGCTGAAGATGGTGCCGGCGATGATGGCGGGGATGGCCATCGGGAGCACGACGGAGCGGATCGTCCGCCAGCTCCTGCCGCCGAGGTCGCTCGATGCTTCGAGCAGCGAATCGGGCACGCGCTCGAGCCCGGCCTGGATCGGCAGGATCACGTAGGGCAGCCACAGGTAGGCGAGCGTGATGATGGTCGCAGGGAGCCCGTAGCCGGGAGTGCCGCCGCCGACGGGCGTGAGCAGCCACGAGAGCAGGCCGTCCTCCGACAGCACGGAGCGCCAGGCGTAGGCCTTCACGAGGTACGACGCCCAGAGCGGGGTGAGCACCAGGATCATGAGGATCCGCTGCGCGCGGGGCGAGGCGACCTTCGCCATGAAGAAGGCGATGGGGAGCGCGAGCGCCACGTCGATCACGGTCACGCAGAGCGCGACGAAGACGGTGCGCAGGGTGACCGTCTGGTACAGCGAGTCGGTGACGACGCCGATCACGTTGTCGAGCGTGAACGTCGTATTGATCGCTCCGGTGAAGCTGTCCGTGGTCCAGAACGCGGTGACGAGGAGCAGCGCGAGGGCGACGACGTAGACGAGGCCGAGCCAGAAGAGCGGCGCGGTCAGCAGCATCGTGAGCCGGAAACGCGGGTGCGCGTACAGGAAGGAGGAGAAGCGCCGGGCGAGGCTCGGCGTGGGGGCGGCGACGGTCGTCGCGGGCGCTGCGGTGGAGGTGCTCATGGGGTCTGGATCCTCTCGGGTGGGTCGGGGGCCGGGCGGGGAGGCGATGCGCGCCTCCCCGCCATGAGACGCCGAGCGCCCTAGCCCTTGATCTCCTGCCAGGCCTTGGTCCAGGCTGCGTAGTCGACGCACTTCACATCGGTGCGTCCATCGACGCAGTCGGCGATGGGCGTGGTCCAGTACCAGATGTTCTTCGCGTACTCGGCGTCGCCCGCGTGGTAGGCCTCGCAGTCGTCGCGGAACTTGCAGGCCTCCTGGCTGGACGGGGCCTCACCAAAGTAGGCGGTCGCCTCGGCGTTGGCCTTCGGGCTCGAGATGTAGTCGAGCCAGGCGTAGGCGCAGTTCGGGCTCTTCGACTTCGACGAGATCATCCAGGTGTCGCTCCAGCCGGTGGCGCCCTCCTTCGGGATCGTGACCGCGGTGCTGCCGCCCTCGCCGGCGAGCACGTTCTGGATCACCTGCCAGCTGGTGCCGACGACGCTGGTGCCGGACTTGAACGACTGCACCTCCTTGAGGTAGTCGCCCCAGTACTCGGAGATGTTCGGCTTCTGCTCCTTGAGGAGCTTCACCGCGGCGTCGAACTGCTTCTGGTCGAGCGCGTAGGGGTTCTTGATGTCGAGGTCGGGCTGGTGCGCCATCAGGTACATCGCGGCGTCCGCGATGTAGATGGGCGAGTCGTACGCGGTCACCTTGCCCGCGTGCTCGCCGGCCTTCTCGAAGACCACGTCCCACGAGTCGGGCGCGGTGGGGAAGGTCTTGGTGTCGTACATCAGCACGTTCGCGCCGTAGCCGTGGGGCACGCCGTAGGACTTGCCGTCGACGGTGTTCCAGGCGCGATCCTTCAGGAAGCTGAAGATCCCGTCGTAGTTCTTGAGGAGCTTCGTGTTGACGGGGGCGACGGCGCCGGATGCGACGAGGCGCAGCGAGGCGTCGCCGGACGCGGAGATCACGTCGTAGTTGCCGGTCTTCATGAGGTTGAAGGCCTCGTCCGAGGTGCCGAAGGTCTTCGTGGTGACCGTGCACCCGGTCTCCTTCTCGAACGGCGTGACCCAGTCGACCTTCGGGTCGTTGGAGCCGTCCTCGACGTAGCCGGGCCAGGCGAGGATCGAGACCGATCCCTCGGTCTTGCCGAGCTTCTCGGCCGCCTTGGCGGTGCCGCCGCCACCGCTGTTCGCGGTGCCGCATCCGGCGAGCATCAGGGTCAGCGCTGCCGCGCTCGCCAGGGCGATTGCGACGCGACGCTGCGTCATCTTGCGGGTCATGGGTTCCTCTCCTCGAGGGTGTGACGGATCGGCGGCTTCGCCGATCCTGGGTCGGATGGGAATGGGAATGAGGTTGGGGTCGGGGGTCGGGTACGAGCTCAGGCGGCGAGCGGAGTCGCGGGCGCGAGCTCGACGATCGCGCTCTCGTGCCACTCGACGAACACGCGCTGCCCGCGCAGGTCCCCGCGGTCGCCGCTCGCGTTCTGCTCGAGCACGCTCACGCGCTGACCGGCTTCGAGATCGACCACGACGCGGGTCGAGTTGCCGAGATAGATCGACTCGACCACGGTGCCCGGAGCACTGAGCGTGCCCGGCGTCGCAGCGGACTCGGCCGCGAGGCGCATCTTCTCGGGCCGGATGGAGTGCTCGCCCGGGCGTCCGAGCAGCCGCTGCGAGACCTCGGCGCCGAGCAGGTTGGTGGTGCCGACGAAGTCCGCGACGAATCGCGATCCCGGGCGCTCGTAGAGTTCCGCGGGGGTGCCGAGCTGTTCGATCCGGCCGGCGTTGAACACCGCGATCCGGTCGGAGAGGGTCAGCGCCTCTTCCTGGTCGTGCGTGACGAAGATGAAGGTGATACCGAGGTCGCGCTGGATCTGCTTCAGCTCGACCTGCATCTGCTCGCGCAGCTTGAGGTCGAGGGCGCCGAGGGGCTCGTCGAGCAGCAGCGCTGCGGGCTCCACGACGGTCGCGCGGGCGAGGGCGACGCGCTGACGCTGACCTCCGGACAGCTGGGAGGGCATGCGTTCCGCCACGTGCTCCAGCCGCACGGATTCGAGGGCCTTCATGGCGCGGGCCTTGCGCTCGCCGCGGGAGACGCCGCGGACGCGGAGCCCGTAGGCCACGTTCTCGAGCACGTTCATGTGCGGGAACAGGGCGTAGTCCTGGAACACGGTGTTGACGTTGCGGTCGAAGGGCGCCTTCGCGGTGACGTCCTCGCCGAAGAGCTCGACCGTGCCGGAGGTGGGCTGCTCGAACCCGGCGATGAGCCTCAGCACGGTGGTCTTGCCCGAGCCCGAGGGGCCGAGCATCGAGAAGAACTCGCCCCTGCCGATCTCGAGGTCGACGTGGTCGACCGCGGTGACGGTGCCGAATTCGCGAGTGAGGCCGGTGAGCCTGATGGCCGGTTCGAGCTGCGGTGCAGTCATGAACATCTCCTTTGATGTGTGGATAGCGATAATCATATGGGTTCAGATGTTTAACGCAAGTCGGCCATGTTACGGTGAAGCAACGATCGACGAACGGACTGACGGGGGTGAGGCCGGATGCCGCGGGACCTCGCCCAGGCGGACGCCGCACGCGCCGTCGTGTTCACGCCCCTCGACGGCGTCGGCCGCGGGGAGCGCGTCGCTCAGCGCCTGCGCGACGCGATCCTCTCGGGGATCCTGCGCGACGGGGAGCGCCTTCCCAGCGAGAGCGAGACCGCGCGCCGCTTCGGCGTGGCGGTCGTGACCGCGCGCGAGGCGCTCGAATCGCTGCGCGAGCAGCAGTTGGTGCAGACCCGGCGCGGGCGCGAGGGCGGGAGCTTCGTCACCTTCGACCGCGAGCGCGCCGCGCGCCTCATGGACGAGCGGCTCTGCGGGATGAGCCGTGGAGAACTGCGGGACTTCGCGCTCTACTACGCCGCGATCGCGGGTGCCGCCGCCGAAGCGGCCGCGGACCGGGCGGGGCCCGAAGACCTGGAGCGGCTCGCCGAGCTGGAGGACGGGCCGATCGAGGAATCCCTCGGAGCGGCGCGTCGCGCCGTCGGACGATTCCAGCTCGAGGTCGCCGCGCTCTCGCAGTCCCCGCGACTCGTGCGCGCCGAGCTCACCCTGCAGGTCGAGGCGGGCAGCCTGCTCTGGCTCTGGCTGCGCGAACCGGACGGGCGCGAGCGCAGCCGCCTCGCACGTGCGAAGATCCTGGAGTCGCTCGCGCGCGGGCCGGAGGCGGCCCGCGCGGCCGCGACGGCCCACATCGAGGCGGCGGCCGACTGGCTCATCGAGGAGAAGGAACGGCTCGAAGCCGCTCTCGGGGGATGAAAGGACATCACTCATGATCGGAGACAACGGGGACTCCGCTCGCCATGCCGCGCAGGAGGTCGGAGAGGCCTTCGGTGCGGTGTTCCGTATCGTCGACGACTGGGGAGCGGCGATCCGTCGCGAGCTCGAGGCGCCCGGGCGATCCGTCTCGACGGCCAAGCAGCTCGACCCGATCGTGGGCGACCTCGCGATCCCGCAGTTGCTCGCCGACGGGCTCATCACCGGGGCGGGATTCGTCGCCGCGCCGGGCTTCCTGAGCGACGCCGCGTGGCACCTCGCCTGGTGGCTGCGTCGCCTCGAGGTCCCGGCGGAACGCGGGCCCGATGCTGCACTCCGCCGGCTGGCGACCGTCGACGACCCCGAGGCGGATCAGTTCCGCGACTACACCACGCTCGAGTGGTGGCGGGTGCCCGCGACCACGGGACGCAGGCACGTCACCGGGCCCTATGTGGACTATCTGTGCACCGACGACTACACCGTCACCATCACGGCACCGGTCGGCCGGGTCGGCGCACCCGTGGGCGTGGTCGGCGCGGACGTGCACGTCTCGCGCATGGAGCGTGCGCTGATGCCGGTACTGCGCTCGGTGCCGGGGGCGGTCACCATCGTGAGCCACGCCGGCCGGGTCATCATCTCGAACGAGACCCGGCGTGCGCCGGGGTCCCTGCTCCGGATCCCCGGCGTCTCGGAAGCGCTCGCGGGCCTGCTCGCGGAGGATGCGGAGGACTCGGGGAACCCGGGGGACGGCCGAGGGGGCGTGACGGAGCTCGATCTGCCCGACGCGAAGGTGCTGCGCTGCGGCGATGCCCCGCTCGGGCTCGTGTTCCACGGCTGAGCCGGTTCGCGCGCTCAGGCTCAGCGGATAGAATGCGGAGCTGTGCTCGATTCGCTGGAACTGAACTCCACTCTCGCCCTCTACTCGGCGATGATCGTCTACGCGATCGCGTTCGTGTTCTACGCGGTCGACCTGGCCAACCGCAGCGGTGACGCGGCGCGCCTCGCCGCTCGCCCGGCGGTCGTCGAGCAGTCGGCGGGCGGTGGCGTCGCGACGCTGACCCGCACCGCGGAGCCGACCGAGGCGCCCGGTCGGCGCTCCCGCTCGCTCCGCATCGGCTTCTCGCTCACCGTGCTCGGTTTCCTCCTGCACCTCGCGGCGACCATCATGCGCGGCATCGGTGCGGGGCGCGTGCCGTGGGCGAACATGTACGAGTTCGCGCTGACCGCGACGTGCGCGATCGTGCTCATCTTCCTGCTCGTGCAGATCTTCGTCGACCTGCGCTTCCTCGGGACCCTCGTGACCGGTCTCACCGTGCTGTTCCTCGGCCTCGCCAAGGTGAACTTCTACGTGGCGATCGTGCCGCTCCCGCCGGCCCTGCAGTCCTACTGGCTGGTCATCCACATCCTCGTCGCGGTGCTCGCCACCGGGTTCCTCACGCTGTCGTTCGGACTCTCGGTGCTGCAGCTTCTGCAGACGAAGCGCGAGAACCGCATGACCGCGGGCTCGGGCGAGCCGATGCGGTTCCTCTCCACGTTCCCGAACTCCACCCGGCTCGAGGATCTCTCGTACCGCATGGCGATCATCGGCTTCGTCTTCTGGAGCTTCACCCTGATCGCGGGGTCCATCTGGGCCGAGTCGGCCTGGAGCCGCTACTGGGGCTGGGACACCAAGGAGGTCTGGACCTTCGTGATCTGGGTGCTCTACGCCGGGTTCATCCACGCGCGTGCGACGCGCGGCTGGCGCGGCACCCGTTCGGCGTGGCTGTCGATCATCGCCTACGCCGCGGTGCTCTTCAACTTCACCATCGTGAACGTGTTCTTCAAGGGACTGCACGCCTACTCGGGCCTCTGAGCCCCCGGGCGCGGCCGAATGCCGCACCGAAACGACGGAGCCCGGCATGCCGCATCGGCGTGCCGGGCTCCGTCGTCGTCCGGAGCGCTGACCGCCCTCAGCGCACGAGGCGCGCGATCGCGTCCGAGGCCTCCTTGAGCTTCTCCTCGGCGATCGCGCCGCCCTCGGCGGCGGCGTGCGAGACGCAATGGCTGAGGTGGTCGTCGAGCAGGGCGAGCGCGACGCGCTCGAGCGCCTTCGTCGCGGCGCTCACCTGCGTGATCACGTCGATGCAGTACGAATCCTCTTCGACCATGCGCTGGATCCCGCGCACCTGGCCTTCGGCCCGGCGCAGCCGTTTCAGCAGGTCGTCCTTGTGCGCGTCGTAACCGTGGGTGTGGCCGTCCACCGGCTCGGTCGTCCCGATCTCCGCGATGCTCATGTGCGCCTCCCGCGTTTGGTGCATGGCGGCAGAGTACACCCCCGAGGGGTATCAGTCGAGACGGGTTCGCCGAGCGCGCAGCACCTCTCCCAGCCCGCCGAGCACCAGGATCGCGACGGCGGTCCAGATCGCGATGTAGGTCGGCCATTCGCCCGTCGCGATGGTCTCGCCGAGCAGCAGCGAAGCGACGACGAGCAGCGCCGGTTCCGCATAGCTCAGGAGGCCGAAGAGGCTCATCGTGAGGAGTTTCGACGCGAGGATGTAGAGGAGCAGCGCGAACGCCGCGAACAGCGCGAACAGCGGCGCGGTCCATCGCAGCGTCGGATGCTCCGCGAACGCGCTGCCGTTCGCGATCTCGATGCCGAGCACCGCCGCGGCCAGCGGGAGCACCGTCAGCAGCTCCCAGAACATTCCGCCGATGTGCCCGGTGCCCATCGACCGGCGCAGCACGAAGTAGACGGGGTACCCGAGGGCGACGAGCAGCGTCTCCCACGATACTCCCCCACGCGGACGATCTCCCAGACGACGCCGGCCGCGGCGACCCCGGCGGCGACCCACTGCCACCAGCGGAGGCGGTCGCGGTACAGGAACTTGCCGATCACGACGAGCACGAGCGGGAGGAGGAAGTAGCCGAGTGCGACGTGCAGACCGCGTCCGTGCAGCGGCGCCCATCCGAACACCCACAGCTGCGCGCTGAGCGTGAGCCCGCAGACCAGGATCCCGAGCAGTGCGATCGGTCGGCGACGCACCAGGGATCCCACCTCGACGATGAGCGCGCGGCGGCGCATCGCGAGCAGGGCGAGGCCGACGAAGGGCAGCGTCACGAGGGCGCGGACCGCCCAGATCGCCTCCGCCGGCAGCGGCGCGAGCAGCGGGGTCGCGAAGTAGAGGATCGCGAAGCTCACCGATGAGCCGAGCGAGACCAGTACGCCGCGGGAGAGCGGCGGAGCTGCGGCGGGGGAGGTCATGGGCGATCCAAGCGGGTCGTGCGGAACAGGGGAGTGCGCTGGCCCGGAATGCACCGGCGCCCCGGCCCTGCGTGGGCCGGGGCGCCGGTGTGATCCGGACCGGATCAGAGGTCGATGGCGCCGATGACCTCGCCGTACTGGGTCTCGCCGACGGGCACGAAGCCCATGCGCAGGAAGAACACCTCGGGGCCGTCCTCACCGCGTTCCCAGAGCACGGTCAGGCGGTCCACCCCTCTCCGGCGCGCCTCCTCGATCAGTGCGGCGACGGCGAAGCGGCCGACGCCCATGCCCTGGGCCTCGGCGTCCACGTTGATGCGCCACAGCGCCGCTCGGAACTCCTCTTCCTTGGCGTCGGGGTCGAAGTTGCCGTGCACGAACCCGACCACGCGGTCGCCGTCGAGCACGACGCGCTGCCAGGCGGAACCGACCGGCGTGACCGCTGCAGCTGCGGAATAGGAGACGGGCGTGACGAATTGCTCCTGGCCGGGCTTCAGGCCCAGGCTGTTCACGGCCACGATCGTCGCGGCGGACAGTTCTTCGAGTCGCAGCTGGCTCATGTACTCAGGCTAGCGCTCCCGACGCGATGCGCAAGTGGTGCGCGGCAGACCTGCAGGATCGCCGTACGATGAGTGGGTCTCCGAGCCTTCGGCGCGGATTCCCGCCGAAGGACCGAAGCACAGGAAGGGCGCGCATGGGGCTGCTGCACGAACTCAGGACCTCCTCGAGGACCGCGCTGCTCGTCGCGGTCGCCGCGGCGACGGTCGGCATCATCTACGGCTACGACTCGTCGAACATCGGCGGGGCGCTCGACTTCATCGCCAAGACCTTCGACATCCGCAGCGAGGCCGAGAAGGGGGTGCTCACCTCCTTCGTGATCTTCGGCGAGATCGGCGGCGCCCTCGTCGGCGGCTCGCTCGCCAACCGATTCGGGCGCAAGCGCATGATGGTGCTCGTCTCGGCCACCTTCGCGCTCTTCTCCCTCGCGTCGGGACTCGCATGGGACGTTCCCTCGCTCGCGATCGCCCGCGTGCTGCTGGGCGTCTCGATCGGCATCTCGATCGTGGTCGTGCCCATGTACGTGGCGGAGTCCGCGCCGACCAGGATCCGCGGGGCCCTGCTCGTGATGTACCAGGTCGCGACCGTGGTCGGCATCATCTTCGGATACCTGCTGGCCTGGGCGCTCGCCCCGACCGAGAACTGGCGGATCATGCTCGGCGCGGCTGCGGTCCCCGGCGTGCTCATCACGCTGCTGCTCCTGCGCGCGCCCGATACGCCCCGCTGGTACATGATGCGCGGACGCGTGGCGGAGGCGACCCGGGTGCAGACCCTCATCGAGCCGGACGGGGACGTCGCCGGCGAGATCGCCTCGATGCAGCGCGAGCTCGACGGCGGCTCGGGAGCGCCCTCCCTCGGCAGGGGCCTCGCCGAGATGCTTCGGAAGCCCTACCTCAGGGCGACCGTCTTCGTCGTGCTGCTCGGCTTCTTCGTCCAGATCACCGGCATCAACGCGATCGTCTACTACAGCCCTCAGATCATCAAGGCGATGGGCTTCGCCGAGACCGACCACATGGCGATCTTCGGCCTGCCGGCCCTCGTGCAGGTCATCGGCCTGATCGCGGTCTTCGTGTCGATGTCGCTCGTCGACCGCATGGGCCGGAGGCCCGTGCTGCTCACCGGCATCGGGATCATGGTGGCCGCGGGGATCCTGATGGTCGCGACCTTCGGCTTCGGCGCGGGCGGGCAGGATCCGACGAACGTGCGTCTCGACGGGGGCTTCGTGGCGCTCGGCTTCCTCGGCCTCGTGCTGTTCAACGTCGGCTTCACCTTCGGCTTCGGCTCGATGATCTGGGTGTACGCGGGCGAGGCGTTCCCGTCGCACCTCCGAGGGCTCGGCTCGAGCACCATGCTCACGAGCGACCTCGTCGCGAACTACATCGTCGGCGTCGCCTTCCTCCCGCTGCTCAAGCTCACCGGCGGGGCGGGGGTGTTCGCGGTCCTCGGAGCCTTCGCCGTGCTCGCGTTCCTCTTCGTGCTCAGGTTCGCCCCCGAGACCAAGGGGCGACCGCTCGACGACATCCGCCTGTTCTGGGAGAACGGCGGCAAGTGGCCCGCCGAGAATCGGGCCGACTGAAAATCGGGCAGACTAGAGGCACGCCGGGCCTGGGCAGAGCGCCCGGCACCACTACGAAAGGCATGTGCGCATGCAGGTCATCATTGTCGATACGCCCGAAGAGGTCGGGCGCGCCGCCGGCGAGCGCATCGCCGCGGTCATCCGCCGCAGCGCGTTCGCGGTGCTCGGAGTGGCCACGGGATCCTCGCCCCTCGGCGCATACGCCGAGGTCGCGCGTCAGGTCGCCGAGGGATCCCTCGACACGGCGGGCGTCAGCGCGTTCGCGCTCGACGAGTACGTGGGGCTCCCGCTCGACCACCCCGAGAGCTACCACTCGGTGATCCATCGCACGGTCACCGAACCGCTGCGGCTCGACCCGGCCCGGGTCCACGTGCCCGACGGAACGGCGCCCGACCTCGATGCGGCCTGCGCCGACTACGAGCGCCGCATCCGCGAGGCGGGCGGCGTCGACCTGCAGCTCCTCGGGCTCGGCGCGAACGGCCACATCGGCTTCAACGAGCCGACCTCGTCCTTCGGGTCGCGCACGCGTCCCAAGACCCTGGCGCCCAAGACACGTCAGGACAACGCGCGCTTCTTCGACTCGGCCGACCAGGTGCCGGTGCACTGCCTCACCCAGGGGCTCGGCACGATCCTGGACGCGCGCGAGTTGCTTCTGGTCGCGCAGGGGGCGGGCAAGGCCGATGCGGTCGCCGAGATGATCGAGGGTCCGCTGTCGAGCCGCTGTCCGGCGAGCGCGCTGCAGCTGCATCCGGATGCGACCGTGATCGTCGACCGTGCAGCGGCGGCGAAGCTGGAGCTCACGGAGTACTACGAGCACGTGCTCAAGAACCTCCCGGCGTAGCCGCCGCGTCCTCCCGGGCCGGCACAGACGCGCGCGACCGCCCTCCAAATATCTCGACGTCGAGATACCCGGGAAACTTGGGTAGACTGTCGGTGGTCCCAACGGATCCACCGACGACGGCGATCCGGAAGGCGCTGCTGTGCGCGGTTCCGGACGGAGCGACACGCACCCGCCGCCGTCCCACACCACTCACCACAGAACCGGGAGACGCGTTGGCGAAGATCAAGGTTGCAGGCACGGTCGTCGAGCTCGACGGCGACGAGATGACGCGGATCATCTGGCAGTTCATCAAGGACCGCCTGATCCACCCGTACCTCGATGTCACGCTCGAGTACTACGATCTCGGGATCCAGCACCGCGACGAGACCAACGACCAGGTCACGGTCGACGCGGCGCACGCGATCCAGAAGCACGGCGTCGGCGTCAAGTGCGCCACCATCACCCCGGACGAGGCCCGCGTCGAGGAGTTCGGCCTCAAGCAGATGTGGCGCAGCCCGAACGGCACGATCCGCAACATCCTCGGCGGCGTGATCTTCCGCGAGCCGATCATCATCTCGAACATCCCCCGCCTGGTGCCCGGCTGGAACAAGCCGATCATCATCGGCCGTCACGCCTTCGGCGATCAGTACCGCGCGACCGACTTCCGCTTCGCGGGCGAGGGCACCCTCACGGTGGAGTTCACCCCGAAGGACGGCTCGGAGCCGCAGAAGTTCGAGGTCTACCAGTCCCCGGGCGACGGCGTCGCGCAGGTGCAGTACAACCTCGACGCGTCGATCCGCGACTTCGCCCGAGCCTCGCTGAACTACGGCCTGTCGCGCAACTACCCGGTCTACCTCTCCACGAAGAACACGATCCTGAAGGCCTACGACGGCCGCTTCAAGGACATCTTCCAGGACATCTACGACACCGAGTTCAAGGAGCAGTTCGAAGCCGCTGGCCTCACCTACGAGCACCGCCTCATCGACGACATGGTCGCCTCGGCCATGAAGTGGGAGGGCGGCTACGTCTGGGCCTGCAAGAACTACGACGGCGACGTGCAGTCCGACACCGTCGCGCAGGGCTTCGGCTCGCTCGGCCTCATGACCTCCGTGCTCGCGACGCCGGACGGCAAGGTCGTCGAGGCAGAGGCCGCGCACGGCACCGTGACCCGCCACTACCGCCAGCACCAGCAGGGCAAGCCCACCTCGACCAACCCGATCGCCTCGATCTTCGCCTGGACCCGCGGGCTCGCGCACCGCGGCAAGCTCGACGACAACCAGGCGCTCATCGAGTTCGCGCACACCCTCGAGGACGTCGTGATCAAGACCGTCGAGTCGGGCAAGATGACCAAGGACCTCGCGCTCCTCGTCGGCCCGGAGCAGAGCTTCCTCACCACCGAGGAGTTCCTCGCCGCGATCGACGAGAACCTGCAGGCGCGACTGGCGTAACCCGCCGGGCCGACCAGGCGTCGGCATCGCGATGAAGGCCGTGTCCCTCCCCGGGGCGCGGCCTTCGTCGTTGCTGCGAGGGTTCGCGGCGCAGCGCGCTCAGGAGCGCAGCGGCAGCACGATCCCGCGCCCGGTCGTCGGGTGGGGGATCACCTCGACGGGGGTGTCGTACACCTCGGACACCGTCTGGGCGGTGAGCACCCGCTCGGGCGTATCGCAGGCGACGATGCCGCCGCGCTTCAGCAGCGCGATCCGGTCGGCGTAGGCCGCCGCGAGATTCAGGTCGTGCAGCACGACGAGTACGGCGTCGCCCGCGCGTGCGCGCTCTCGCGCCATCGACAGCACCGCCTCCTGGTGCGCCAGGTCGAGCGCCGCGGTCGGCTCGTCGAGCATGAGCACGCCGGTGCGGCCCGCGAGCACGCGGGCGAACGCGGCGCGGGCGCGCTCGCCGCCCGAGAGCGACGGCACCCGTCGGTTGCCGAGGTGCGCGACGTCCGCCGCGGCCAGCGCTTCCGCGATGGCCGCGTTGTCGTCGTCCTCGCGGGGGTGCGCCGCCAGGGCGCGCGGCCCATCTCGACGATCTGGTGCACGGTGAAGGGGAACAGCAGCTGCTGATCCTGCAGCAGCACGCTGCGGCGGCGCGAGAGCTCGGGCAGCGACCACTCGCCCAGCGGCCGGTCGCCGAACCGCACGTGGCCGCCGTCGGGCTCGACGTCGCCGCAGAGCAGGCTGAGCAGCGTGGACTTGCCGGCGCCGTTCGGGCCGAGCAGCGCGAGCACCTCGCCGGCGCGCAGTTCGAGGGAGACCCCGTCGAGCAGCGGACGGCCGCCGCGCACGAGTCGCACGGACTCGGCCGCGCACACGATCTCGCCGGCGGGGACCCGCTCGGGCAGCACCAGGGCACGCGCGGCCATCACCCCCACCCCCGCTCCGCTTGCGCGTCCGTCGCAGCAGCCAGAAGAAGAACGGGCCTCCGACGAGCGAGGTGAGCATGCCGATCGGCAGATCCGACATGGGGACGATCGTGCGGGCACCCAGGTCGGCGAGGGTGAGCAGGAGCGCGCCGCCCAGGGCCGAGGCGGTCACGAGCGGGAGGTGCGCGGGCCCGAGGATCATGCGCATGAGGTGCGGGATCACGAGTCCGACGAAGGCGATGATGCCGACGAACGCGACCGCCACGCCGACGAGCAGTGCGACGAGCACGATCACGCCGACGCGGAGCAGCTCGACGTTGACCCCGAGGTGGCGGGCATTGCGCTCGCCGAGCGAGAGCAGGTCGAGCTTGCGCGCGACGAGCCACGCGACGATCAGGCCGATCGCGACGACGGGAGCCACGATGAGCACCTGGGACCAGCGGCTGCCGGCCATGCTGCCGAGCTGCCAGAACACGATCTGCTCGCGCGACTGGGTGTCGCCGAGGAAGGTGAGGAGCGCGATCCCCGCGCCGGCGACGGCGTTGACCGCGATGCCCGTGAGCACGAGGGTGACGACCTCGGTCTTGCCTTCGGATCGGCTCATGGCGTACACGAGCAGGGTCGCGGCGAGGCCTGCGGCGAACGCGAACACCGCGATGGTCCACTCGCCGAAGATCGAAATGCCGAAGACGATGCAGAGGCCGGCCCCGACCGCGGCTCCCGACGAGATGCCGATCACGCTGGGCTCGGCCAGCGGATTGCCGAAGATCGCCTGCATGAGGAGGCCGGATACGGCGAGCGCTGCGCCGACGAGCGCGGCCATGGCGACGCGAGGGAATCGGATCGCCCAGAGGGTCTGATCGCCTGCGGGGTGGTCGGGCAGCGGCAGCCAGTCGATGCCGATCCGGTGGAGCAGCGAGCCCACGACCTGGTCCGGCGGGATCGCGAGCTGCCCCGTTCCCGCGGAGGCGATGAGGGCGACGATGAGCGCGATCCAGAGTCCGACGAACAGTGCGGTCGTGGTCGCTGCATGCCTCGATTTCCGCGTGGCCGCGGCTTCGTGGTGCAGGTTCATTTCTGGGGGAGGGCCTTACTCGGCTGGCGCAGCGATCCCGGCGAGGGACCGGGAACCCGGTCCCGGGTTCCTCATATCTATCTTAGGCTAGGCTAACTTGGTCGTCAGATCTGGAGGTGTGCGATGCCCCCGATGCGCCGAACCACCCGTGCGCACCGATCCCGGACGCGGGCAACCGCGCTCCTCGCGATCGCGCTGGCCGCTTCACTCGGCCTCGCCGGCTGCCAGACCGGCGGCGACCCGAAGGCGTCCTCCGGTCAGGAGAAGATCGAACTGCCGCCGCTCTCCTCGCTCACCCCGATCGCGAACCCGCGCACGGTCGAGGGGCCCGCCACCGCGGTGATCGGCGGACCGAGCCTGCCCCCGCTCACGGCGAAGGCCGAGGCGAAGCTCCCCGTGACGGTCACCTCGCACGATCCCGGCGGCGACCGCCGGGTCGAGGTGAAGGACACGTCGCGCGTGATCGCGCTCTCGCTGACCGGGACCGTCGCCGAGCTGGTCTCCGCGTACGGGCTCACCGACCGGCTCGTGGGGCGCGACGTCTCGACGAAGCTCCCGGGCACCGAGGACCTGCCCGTGGTGACGAAGTCCGGTCACACGATCGATGCCGAGAGCGTGCTCGCGCTGAACCCGACCCTGATCCTCACCGACGGATCCATCGGCCCCACCGACGTCGTGCTGCAGCTGCGCGACGCGGGCATCACGGTCGTCACGGTGACCCGATCCACCGACCCGAAGAGCACCGATACCGCCGCGAAGGAGATCGCAGCGGCGCTCGGCGTCGCGCCGCTCGGCGACGAGCTCACCGCGCAGCTCGACGCCGCCATCGCGGCGAAGGAGGAGGAGATCCGGCCGCTGGTGCCGAAGGATCCCGCGAAGCGACCGCGCGTCGCCTTCCTCTACCTGCGGGGCACGGCCGGCGTCTTCTACCTGTTCGGGGAGGGCAGCGGTGCGGACAGCCTGATCCAGGGGATCGGCGCGGTCGACGTGGCGAAGGAGATCGGCTGGGTCGGCGAGAAGCCGATGACCAGCGAGGCGCTCATCGCGAGCGACCCCGACGTGCTGCTCGTGATGACCGGAGGGCTCAAGAGCGTCAAGGGCGTCGACGGGCTGCTGGCCGCTCAGCCCAGCATCGCGCTCACGCAGGCCGGCAAGCATCGTCGCATCATCGACGTGGACGACACCCTCGTGTTCGCCGGGGGACTCGGTACCCCGACGTGCTCGACGGCCTCGCGCGCGCGATCTACACCGACGGATCCTCCCGGTCGTAGACCGCGGATCCCTACCCGGAACCTGGCAGGCACCACGTGTACTCTGTGCTGAGTGCTGGGCGGCTGCTGGCTGCCCGACACCGGACGACAATGGGAGACAGGCGTGACGGGTGAACTGACGGAGGCTTCGAGCGCGACTCGACGCCCCAATCGGCTGCCGGAAGATCGCTTCGACCGGGTCCACCACACCCGCAGGGCTGGGGCGCACCGACTCGTCGCGCGCCCGCGCACCTTCTGGACCTACGCGGTCGCCGCGCTCGTCGGCACCGCGATCTGCGCCACCGCCGGCATCTTCGCGCTGCAGGCGGCCAGCAGCACGGGCGAGGTCAGCCTGCCGACGGGCAAGACGACGCAGACCACCACCGAGGCCGCGAAGCTCGATCCGAAGGCGACGGTCGCCGTGATCAACGGCACCCCCATCGACGAGCTCGCCGGCGGCGTCGACAGCGTCATCACGAAGCAGAAGTGGGGCCAGGTCGGGTTCTCGGGCGACGCCGCGAAACGCGACGTCAAGATCTCGGCGATCTTCTACTCCGCCGATGCGGACCGCCCGGCGGCCGAGGGGCTCGCGAAGAAGCTCGGCGGCCTCTCCTCCTACAAGTCGTCGAGCTACGACAGCTACCAGGTGAAGCTCGTCGTGCTCCTCGGCGCGGACTACGCGGGGCCCGGCAAGGCCGAGGCCGCGAAGATCGTGAGCGGGCAGACCACGGCTCCGGACCGCGGCGAAGGGACGACGACCCCGTCGACCGGCACCGGCGAGGAGCAGGCTCCGGCCCAGTAGCCGCAGAGGTTCGCTCAGCGTTCTCCCGGTGTTCGCCGAGCGCGAGCGTCTCCGCTTGCACTCCCCATTGGTGAGTGCCAAGATTGGCTTAGCACTCGGTTCAGCCGAGTGCTAACACCCAAGTGCTTCAGGCGACGCGCTCCCGCGCTCGCCCACCACGACCGACCGGGAGGGTCGACACATGGCAAAGATCATTGCGTTTGACGAGGAAGCGCGTCGCGGACTCGAGCGGGGTCTGAACATCCTCGCCGATACCGTCAAGGTGACGCTGGGCCCGCGCGGCCGCAACGTCGTGCTCGAGAAGAAGTGGGGCGCCCCCACGATCACTAACGATGGCGTGTCCATCGCCAAGGAGATCGAGCTCGACGACCCCTACGAGAAGATCGGCGCGGAGCTCGTCAAGGAGGTCGCGAAGAAGACCGACGACGTCGCGGGCGACGGCACCACCACCGCCACCGTGCTCGCTCAGGCGCTCGTGCGCGAGGGCCTCCGCAACGTCACCGCCGGCGCTGATCCCATCGCGATCAAGAAGGGCATCGAGAAGGCCGTCGCCGCCGTATCGGCGAAGCTCCTCGAGAACGCCAAGGAGATCGAGACCACCGACCAGATCGCTGCGACCGCTTCGATCTCGGCCGCTGACGAGCAGATCGGCAAGCTGATCGCCGAGGCGATCGACAAGGTCGGCAAGGAGGGCGTGGTCACCGTCGAGGAGTCCAACACCTTCGGCACCGAGCTCGAGCTCACCGAGGGCATGCGCTTCGACAAGGGCTACCTCTCGGCGTACTTCGTCACCGACGCCGATCGCCAGGAGGCGGTCTTCGAGGATCCCTACATCCTCCTCGTCAACAGCAAGGTCTCGAACATCAAGGACCTGCTCCCCGTCGTCGATCCCGTGATCCAGTCGGGCAAGCAGCTCCTCATCATCGCCGAGGACGTCGAGGGCGAGGCGCTCGCCACCCTCGTGCTCAACAAGATCCGCGGCATCTTCAAGTCCGTCGCGGTCAAGGCTCCGGGCTTCGGCGACCGTCGCAAGGCCATGCTGCAGGACATCGCGATCCTCACCGGCGGCCAGGTCATCTCCGAGGAGGTCGGCCTCAAGCTCGAGAACGCCACCCTCGACATGCTCGGCACCGCCCGCAAGGTCATCATCACCAAGGACGAGACCACCATCGTCCAGGGCGGCGGCGACGAAGAGGCGATCCAGGGTCGCGTCCAGCAGATCCGCCGCGAGATCGACAACACCGACTCGGACTACGACCGCGAGAAGCTCCAGGAGCGCCTCGCGAAGCTCGCCGGCGGCGTCGCCGTCATCAAGGCGGGCGCGGCCACCGAGGTCGAGCTCAAGGAGCGCAAGCACCGCATCGAGGACGCCGTCCGCAACGCCAAGGCTGCGGTCGAGGAGGGCGTGCTCGCCGGTGGCGGCGTCGCGCTCATCCAGGCCGGTAAGGACGTCTTCGGCAGCCTCGAGCTCTCGGGCGACGAGGCCGTCGGCGCCAAGATCGTCAAGGCGGCCATCGAGGCTCCGCTGCGCCAGATCGCCGCGAACGCCGGCCTCGAGCCGGGCGTCGTGGCCGACCGCGTCGCGAACCTGCCCGTCGGACACGGCCTCAACGCCGCGACCGGCGAGTACGGCGACCTGATCGCCCAGGGCATCCTCGATCCCGCCAAGGTCACCCGTTCGGCGCTGCAGAACGCCGCGTCGATCGCCGGCCTGTTCCTCACCACCGAGGCCGTCGTCGCCGACAAGCCCGAGCCCGCTGCCGCGGCTCCGGCCGATCCCGGCGCAGGCATGGACTTCTAAGTCCTCACCGCGAAGCGGGGTCGCACCTTCGGGTGCGGCCCCGCTTTTGCGTTGGGGTGGGTTTGCCGTTCGCGCGGTGTATTTGCGCTGGCGCGGTGCGGGAGCGGCCGAAGCGGTCCGACTGAGCGGAAATCCACCGTGCCGCTGGCGCGGCCGCCTGGAGAAGCCTGGGCCGCAGTCGTCGCTCCCAGCGCGCATCGAGAGCCGATCTCGCGTCCGCGTGCCTCTCACCTGTGGACCGTCCCGTGTGCGCGCTCCTGATTCGCGACACTGTGAGGCATGAACCTGCACTCGATCCTCCGCCAGGCCGGCGGCCTCATGCGCGTCGGCGATCTCGAGCGCTGCGGCATCCCGCGCTATCGCCTGCGACTCGCGTGCGAACGCGGGGAGATCACGCGGCCCCAGCGCGGATGGGTGGCAGCTCGCGACGCGGACCCCGAGCTGCTGTTCGCGGCGCGTCACGGGGTGGTTCTGACTTGCATTACGGCCGGTCGTCGGGCCGGGCTCTGGCAGGTCGACGAGCCCGTTCCGCACGTGGCGGTGCGGGCCCGCGGTTCGCGTCGTCCAGCGGTCCCTGCGACGGTGCACTGGAACAGGCCGGTCCGATATCGGGAGCCGTTCCTGCTCGTCGATTCGCTCGAGAACGCGCTCGCCTGCGTCTCGACCTGCCAGCCTCACGAGGCCGCCTTCGCGATCTGGGAGTCCGCGTTGAATCGCAGGCTGACCACACGTCGATCCCTCGAACGGTTCCCGTTCACGGGCCGGGCTCGGCGGCTTCTCGAGACCTCGACGGCGCTCTCCGACTCCGGGTACGAGAGCGTGGTGCTGGGGCGCCTCCGAACCCTCGGATTGCACGTGGTCGCGCAAGCGCGAGTGCTCGGCCATCGGGTCGACTTCCTCATCGGAAGCCGAGTGGTGCTGCAGATCGACGGGAGCACCCACACGGGTCGGCAGAGAGACAGCGACAATCGGCACGATGCACTGCTGCAGCGGAACGGGTACGCGGTGATTCGCGTGAGTCCGCGCGAAGTGAACGAGGAATGGTCCCGAGTGCAGCAGGAGATCCTGGACCTGCTCTCTCAGCTCGAGCCGAGGCGTCGTGCATGACGCCGGTAGAGCGACGCCGGGTGCCGAAGCCCCAGAAGAAGCTAAGCGCCGACCGGCGGATCCGTTCCAGGATCCGGTCGACTCGCCGGGTCGTCCGGAGCGCGTTCACCTGCGCGATCCGCGGTGTGCTCGAGCGAGCCCGTGGTGGGCGCGACCGGCAGGTCGACGCGGAACGTGGCCCCGCCGCCCTCCGTTTCGTGCACGCTCACCGATCCGCCGTGGGCATCGACGATCGACTTGACGATCGACAGACCGAGACCGGAGCCACCCGTCTCGCGGTTGCGCGAGGTGTCGGCGCGCCAGAAGCGGTCGAAGATCTTGGTGCGGAGCTGCTCGGGCACGCCTTCACCGTGGTCGATGATCTCGAAGTGGCCCGAGTCCGGTCCGGAGGCGACGGCGATCTCGATGGGGCTGCCCTCGGGGCTGTACCGCAGTGCGTTCCCGATCAGATTGCTCATGAGCTGCCGCACCTTGTGCTCGTCGCCCAGCACCGTCGGTCGAGACGGATCCTCGTTCACGCTGATCGTGCGATCCGGGGCCTGGGCGAGCGCGTCGAACGCGGCATCCGCCGCGAGGGCGTTCAGGTCCAGGGTCTTGAGTTCGAGCGGACGCCGTTCGTCGAGCCGCGCCAGCGAGAGCAGATCCTCCACCAGGGAGGTCATCCGGATCGCTTCCTTCTCGATCCGCCCCATCGCCTGGCCGACCTGCTCCTCGTCCTGCAGCGCCCCCATGCGGTAGAGCTCGGCATAGCCCCGCACCGAGACCAGGGGCGTGCGCAGCTCATGGCCTGCGTCGCCGACGAAACGACGCATCTGATCGATGGTTCGCGCCCGCTCGGCGAGGGCGACGTCGATGTGGTCGAGCATCACATTGAGCGATTCGCCGAGGTGCCCGACCTCGGTATGCGGATGCGCAACGTGGATGCGCTTCGAGAAGTCGCCCTTCGAGATCTCCATCGCCGTCCGCTCCACTTGGGCGAGCGGGACGAAGGTCGTGGTCACGAGGATCCGCGTGAGCGCCGCGCCCAGCAGGATCACCGCGATGCCGAACCCGCCGAAGATCAAGATGAACTGGGCGGTGGTCTGGCCGGTGTGCGCGGTCGAGGCAGCGATCAGCAGCGTGCCGGTCTGGCCGGGTTCCGCCCCGTTGATCGGCAGTGCAGTCGCGCGCCATTCGAGGCCGGCCGCGTCCGTGATGGTGAACGTGGAACCGTACACGCGGGTCGCGACCACGGTGCCGGTGAGGCCTCCCGGGATCCTCGGAACGTTCTCGGTCTGCCAATCCGTCGCATTGTCGTAGCGCTTCTTGCCCGTCGAATCGAGCATCGCCACGTAGTACGAACTGCTGGCGCCCTGCACATCGTAGGGCGTCAATGCTCTCAGGTTCACTCCCGACGCCAGGGCTCGGGTCGGATCCTTGCTCAGGCTCTGCAGATCGCTGTCGACGACCTGGACGAGGTAGGGGCGCAAGAAGGAGAGCGTGCCGACGCCCGCGACGATGAGCCCGAGCGACAGAATGAACACGGTGACGCCCGTGATCTTCGTGCGCAGCGAGACATCGGCCCAGCGCTGCGCGGGCGTGCGGCGCGCCACCCTACTTCGCTTCGGTCTTCAGCATGTAGCCGAAGCCTCGCTTGGTCTGGATCAGGGAATCGCCCGTCAGCGGGTCGAGCTTCCGTCGGAGGTACGAGATGTAGGACTCGACGATGCCCGCATCGCCGTTGAAGTCGTACTCCCACACATGGTCCAGGATCTGCGCCTTCGACAGCACGCGGTTCGCGTTCTGCATCAGGTACCGCAGCAGCTTGAACTCGGTAGGGGAGAGCTCCACCGAGGTGCCGTCGACGGTCACCTCGTGGGTGTCCTGGTCGAGCACGATCGGGCCCGCCGAGAGGACGGCCTCCTCGTCCTCCTGGATCGTGCGGCGCAGGATCGCCTTGATGCGGGCGATGATCTCGTCCAGGCTGAACGGCTTGGTCACGTAATCGTCACCGCCGACGGTCAAGCCGGTCACCTTGTCCTCGGTGTCGTCCTTCGCGGTGAGGAACAGGATCGGCGCCGTGTACCCCGCTGAGCGCAGCCGCTTGGTCACGCTGAAGCCGTTCATGTCCGGGAGCATCACATCGAGAATGATGAGATCCGGCTCCTCCTCGAGCACAGCGGAGATGGTCTGCGCGCCGTTGCCCACGGCGCGCACGCCGAAGCCCGCGAAGCGGAGGCTGGTGCTGAGCAGCTCGCGGATGCTCGGCTCATCGTCGACGATCAGGATCCTGGGGCCCTTGTGCTGCGTGTTCATGCGACCAGTCTCTGACCGTTTGCTATGGGTTCCCTGGAAGTCCATCGGTGCGCCGCGCGTTCCGAGCCACCGCGGCGCCCGGGCCCGAGGAGACGCCGACGGCCCCGTCCGAGCGGGTGCTCGACCGAGGCCGTCGTGGCGGAATCGCCTACTCCGCGTTGGTGATCGTGTAGGCGTAGCCCTGTTCGGCGAGGAACCGCTGACGGTTCTGCGCGAAATCCTGATCCACGGTGTCGCGGGTCACGATCGTGTAGAAGGACGCGGTGGCGCCGTTGCTCTTCGGACGCAGCAGGCGGCCGAGACGCTGCGCCTCCTCCTGCCGCGAACCGAAGGAACCCGAGATCTGGATCGCGACCGACGCGTCCGGCAGATCCACCGAGAAGTTCGCGACCTTCGACACCACGAGGATCCGATCCCGGCCCGAACGGAACGCCTCGAACAGCTCCTCGCGCTCGTCCACCGGGGTCTGCCCGGTGATGAGCGGCGCGCCCAGCGCCTCCGCCATCGACTCCAGCTGATCGATGTACTGACCGATGACGAGCACGCTCTCGTCGGGATGCTTCGCGATGATCTCGCGGGCGACCCGCTGCTTCACCGTCGCGCTCGCCGCGATCCGGTACCGATCCTGATCCTCGGCCACCGCGTACTCGAGCCGCTCGGACTCGGGCAGCTCGACCCGGATCTCGAAGCATGCCGCGGGAGCGATGAATCCCTGCGCCTCGATATCCTTCCAGGCGGCGTCGTACCGCTTCGGGCCGATCAGGCTGAACACGTCGCCTTCGCGGCCGTCCTCGCGCACGAGCGTCGCCGTCAGGCCGATACGGCGACGGGCCTGCAGGTCTGCCGTCAGCTTGAACACGGGCGCGGGCAGCAGGTGCACCTCGTCGTAGACGATCAGGCCCCAATCGTGGGCGTCGAGCAGCGACAGGTGCGCGTACTCGCCCTTCCGGCGGCTCGTCAGGATCTGGTAGGTCGCGATCGTCACCGGCTTGACCTCTTTGACCTGCCCCGAGTACTCGCCGATCTCGTCCTCGGTGAGCGAGGTGCGGCGCAGCAGCTCGGAACGCCACTGGCGAGCCGACACCGCGTTCGTCACGAGGATCAGCGTCTTCGCGCCCACCGCCGCCATGGCGCCGGCGCCCACGATGGTCTTGCCCGCACCGCAGGGGAGCACGACGACGCCCGAGCCGCCCTCGTGGAACTTCTCGACGGCAGCGCGCTGGTAGTCGCGCATCTGCCAGCCGTCCTCTGCCAGCTCGATCTCATGCGGATCGCCCGGGGTGTAGCCGGCGAGATCCTCCGCGGGCCAGCCGCGCGCTACGAGCTGCTGCTTGAGCTCACCGCGCGCCCACGCCTCGACGGGGAACGTGAGCTCATCGATGCGGTTGCCGAGCAGCGGAGCGATCTTCTTCGCGCTCGAGACCTCCCGCAGGATCATCGGCTCGTCGGAGCGCAGCACGAGTTCGCCCGCTCGATCGCCCTCGGCGATGCGCTCGATCGTGAGACGCCCGTAGCGCTGCATCGTGTCGGAGATCTCGCCGGCCACCCCGCTCGGCACGGGGAACTTCGCGTACCGGTTGAGGGTGTCGAGGATCTCCGCGTCGGTGTGGCCGGCCGCGCGCGCGTTCCAGAGCCCCAGCCGGGTGATGCGGTAGGTGTGAATGTGCTCGGGGGCTCGCTCCAGCTCGGCGAAGACGGCGAGCGCGTGGCGCGCCTCCTCCGCGTCGGGGTGCGCGACCTCGAGCAGGACGGTCTGGTCGCTCTGCACGATGAGGGGGCCGAGGGTCATAACCATCCAGTTTACGCGCCTCGTGCGAACGGCGTGATCGGTTCGCTCAGGGCAGGATCAGTCGAGGATCTCGACGCCGGTGATCGCGGAGACCGGGAGGGTGCGCTCCACGCCGGCGGTCTGATCGCTGGCGCGGAGCCGCCCGCCGGAGAGCGAGGCGGGGAGCAGGCGGAACGTGCGGACGTCGGATCCCGCGGCGGCGGTGATCTCGATGGCGCGCTTCTCGCGGATCGCGAGCTCGATGCGACGGGTCCACTCGCCGGATCCCGGCTGCTCGGCGCCGGCGAGCACACGGTCGACCAGGTCGGCGACGGTCCGGTCCGGAGCGCCGAGGATGGATCCGGCGTCGGGCTCCGACCGGTGACCCGGTCCGACCTCGGCGGATGCGTCGGCAGTCGGATCGGCCGGGCCGGGGTCGGCGGCCGCGGGGCCGGATCCCGCGGGGGTGGATCCCGCGGGGGACTCGGCCGCAGCATCGGGATCCGAACCCGCGATCGCCGCGTAGCGCGCGTCGACCAGCGCCGCGAGCACGTGTTCGGGACGGAGCCGGGAGAGGAGCACGTACGCGAGCGAAGCGGGATCCCGCTGCAACTGGAGATGCAGCAGCGCCCGGTCGACGAGCATCGCGTCGCCGACGGCGGGATCGGCGACCCGGATCCGGGTGCGGCCGGTCCCGGCGAAGACGATCACGCTGCCGTGCTTGGACTCCACGTCGGTGAGCAGGAAGTCGAGCGGTTGCGGGATCCCGGTGAGCGAGAGCCGTTCGAGGAGCGCACGCGCCTCGGCGATGCCGACCCCGCTCTCGAGTGCGCGGGCGAGCGAGGGCGGGGTGACGCGGAGGCTCGACGCGACGCCGAGCTGCTCGACGTCGGCGACCCCGAACAGGGCGGCCTCGTCGTCGGGTGCGAGCGGACCGGGGACGATGATGCTCAGATCGGGCTGCACGTACACGCCCGGTGCGATCGGGGGCAGTGCGGCGCGCACCAGGGAGAGCGGTTCGCCGGGGAGCGGCGCGGAGTCGGGATCGAGCAGCGCCGAGGCGATCGGCGTGAGCGCGCCGTCGACGGTGAAGCCCAGGTCCTCGGCGGCGTCCGCAAGCACGCGGGCGTCGGCGAGACGGGCTTCGGGGAGCAGCGGGAACTCGATCGGCAGGACCTCGCCGGCGGCGGTTCCGAGGGCGCCCTCGGCGATCCGCAGAGCGGCGGAGAGGGGGCCCGAGATGCGCGCGGCGAGTGCCCGGGCGAGGACGAGCCAGCGCTCCGCGTGCGGAAGCCGGAGCCAGGCGATCCCGTCAGGGGAGATCGCGAAGCGGTCGCCGTGCGCTGCCGAGACCGCGCCGTGGATCAGTCCCGCGCCGCGCAGCAGCTCGACGACGCGCTCGGCCTGCTCCTGCCCGGTGCGCAGCGCTTCGGCGAGGGCCTTCACGCCGGTCTGCGAGATGCCGCCCCGGCGGTTCCGCTTGACCGGTTCGAGCGCGAGCGCGCGCAGCGCCGCTGCGGCGCGCTGGGTGGTGGTCTGCGCGGCACCGAACCAGGCGGCGGCAGCCGGCGCGTCCGACGCCGTCCGAGAAGGATGCGGGACGTCCCGCTCCAGCCGCTCCCGGGCGTCCGGGGAGTCGAGCAGGGTGCGCAGCTGATCGGCGACCTCGTCGAGCGGGACCGGTTCGGCGTGCGGTCGCGTGCTGCCTCCGGGCTGGGAAGCGATGCCGGCCAGCCCGATGGCGAGCACCGAGGTCTCCGCCTCTTCGCGCTCAGGGACGGAGACCGGGGCGGGGGACACCTCCCGGGCGAGCGCGAGCAGCGCGCGGATGCCCGAGCGGTCCAGGGTCTCGAGCGCTCGTGTGATCGAGTCGGGGCGCAGCAGCTCCAGCGCCAGGCTCAGCGGATCGCGGACCGCGGCGGGGTTCGGGACCCAGCGGCGCTCGAGCAGCGCGGTCAGGTCGGCGCGCTCCATTCCCGCGATCGACGCGGCGAGGGCGAGCGACCCGCTCATGCTGCGACTACTTCCCGTCGCCCCGGCGCTGCGCCGCGCTGCGGCGGCGCATGCTGACGATCAGCAGGATCATGAGGAGCACGAAGCCGACGGGCAGGCCGACGTAGGCGACCCAGGCGACGAACACGAAGAAGCCGTGCGCCAGGGCGAACCGGTCCACGAGCCCGATGATCAGGGTCGTGAGGTACGACACCACCGCGAGCGCGATGAGCGACAACGAGGAGTAGGCGAGTACGCGCTCGAGGCGGGTGGGCTGATTGGCATCTGCGGACATCCTCACCAGAATACCCCGGACCGGGGTGCGACGCCCGCCCTCCCTTCCGCGGGCGTGCTGGGACTCCAGGCGGGGACCGGCGGCACGGCCTAGACTGGAGGGCACGGTACGGCGCCGCGATCGGCGCGATCGGAACACGTGCCGGCGGCCGCGAGCCGCCGAGAGAAGAGGGACGACGCATGCCGAGTGGCAAGGTCAGGTTCTACGACGAGGAGAAGGGCTTCGGCTTCATCCAGGGCGACGACGGGCAGCAGGTGTACCTGCACGCCTCGGTGATCCCCGACGGTGCGGACATCGCAGCGGGGACCCGGCTCGAGTACGGGATCGCGGACGGGCGCCGCGGACCCGCGGCCCTGTCGGTCCGCGTGATCGACACTCCGCGTCTCGCCCGCCGGGGCAATCGCAAGTCGGCCGACGAGATGTCGGTCATCATCGAGGACCTGGTCAAGCTGCTCGACGCGGTCGGCGGGCGCCTCAAGCAGGGGCAGTACCCCGAACGGGCCCAGTCGCGTCAGATCGCGACCATGCTCAGGAAGGTCTCGGAGGACTTCGATGTCTGACCTGGAATCGACGACCGAAGAATCGGTCGAGGCCGTCGAGGCCGACGCGGGCTCGGACGCGCCGGCCGCCGAGCCCGGGTCCGCCGCCGAGACGACAACGGACTCCGCTTCCGCGGTCGCGGAGCCGGAGACGCCGATCGACCCCGATCCCGTGCTGCTCGCCGCGCGCGACCGCGCGCGCGAGGCGCTCGCCGAGATAACCGATCCGAAGACGATCGGCGCCGACGAGGGGCACGAGGTCCACGGCGAGCACGTGCTCTCGCTGTTCTTCGAGTGCCGCCTGGCCGGTTACCCCGGCTGGCACTGGACGGCGACGCTGGCCCGCGTCGACGAGACCTCGGAGATCAACGTGCTCGAGGTCGAGCTCCTGCCCGGTGCGGGAGCGGTCGTGGCCCCGGAATGGGTGCCCTGGTCCGATCGTCTCGCCCAGTATCGCGAGGCTCAGGCGAAGCAGGCGGCCGACGAGGCCGCCGCTGCAGAGGACGCCGCGGAGGAGCTCGCCGAGGAGGACGAGCTGGACCCCGATCAGGATCCGATGGAGAACGATTTCAGCGACTTCGACGACGAGATCGACGGCGTGGATCTCGAGTCCGACGAGGACGACGAGGATTCGGACGACGAAGACGACGACGGCTTCGACGACGATGACGATGATGACGACGACGACGATGATGATGACGACGAGTTCGACCACCTCGACGATTCGGACCACGACATCGAGACCCTCTCGGGCATGACGGGCGGCTCCGACGAGGAGGAATGACCGCGCGGAACGGCTGAGGCCGCCGGAAAGCTCAGCTTTCCGGCGGCCTCAGCCGTTCCGCGCGAGGGCTGCGCCTGTTGGGCTCAGCCCAGGCGCTCGAGCACGTAGTCGATGCTCGCGGTGAGCGCGCGCACGTCATCGGGCTCGATCGCCGTGAAGGTCGCGACGCGCAACTGGTTGCGACCCAGCTTGCGGTAGGGCTCGGTGTCGACGATGCCGTTCGCCCGGAGCGCGGCCGAGATCGCCGAGGCGTCGATGGAGTCGTCGAAGTCGATGGTGACGACGACGTTCGAGCGGTGCGCGGGGTCCGTGACGAACGGGGTCGCGATGGAGCTGCGCTCCGCCCAGTCGTAGAGCACGGCTGCGGACTCGGCCGTGCGAGCGGCGGCCCATCCGAGCCCGCCGTTGGCGTTGATCCAGCGCACCTGCTCGTCCATCAGGGCCAGCGTCGAGAGCGCGGGGGTGTTGAGGGTCTGATCCTTGCGCGAGTTCTCGATGGCGCCCGCCAGGTTCAGCGTCTCGGGGATGTAGCGGTCCGAACCGGTGACCCGTTCGATCCGCTCGATCGCCGCGGGCGAGACGAGGGCGAACCAGATGCCGCCGTCGGACGCGAAGTTCTTCTGCGGGGAGAAGTAGTAGACGTCGGTCTCGTTCGCGTCGAAGTCGAGGCCGCCGGCGCCGCTCGTGGCGTCCACGACGGTCAGCGCACCGGCGTCGCCGTGCACGCGCCTGACATCGGCCATCACACCGGTCGAGGTCTCGTTGTGCGGGAACGCGTAGACGTCGATGCCCTCGGCGGGCTCGGCCTGCGAGCGCGAGCCGGCCTCGGCGGTGCGCACGTCGGGGTCCTGCAGGAACGGTGCGGCCTGCGCGGCCTTCGCGAACTTCGCGCCGAACTCGCCGAAGGCGAGGTGCTGGCTCCGCCGCTCGATGAGGGAGTGGACGGCCGAATCCCAGAACGTGGTCGCCCCGCCGTTCGCGAGCAGGACCTCGTACCCCTCCGGGGCGCGGAACAGTTCGGCGAGACCGGAGCGCACGCTGCCGACCAGGTTCTTGACGGGGGCCTGGCGGTGCGAGGTGCCGAGCACCCCCGGCTGCAGCGTGGCGAGGAAGTCGAGCTGTTCGGTGCGGACCTTCGAGGGGCCGCAACCGAAGCGACCGTCGGCGGGCAGGAGCGAAGCGGGGATCGTGATGTCGGCCATGACGCGATTCTATCCGCGCACGGACACGGCCCGAGGCCGCGGAGACGCCGCGTTGCACCGCCCGGATGTCATAGGCTGGAGGTCGCGAGCGACGAGGAGGAGTGCCGATGGCCGATCTCATTGACACGACCGAGATGTATCTGCGCACGATCCTCGAACTGGAGGAGGAGGGCATCGTCCCGCTGCGCGCCCGGATCTCCGAGCGGCTCGGCCACTCCGGTCCGACGGTGTCCCAGACGGTCGGGCGCATGGAGCGCGACGGCCTGGTCGTGGTCTCGGGCGACCGGCATCTCGAGCTGACGGCCGACGGCCGCACCAAGGCCGTGCACGTGATGCGCAAGCACCGGCTCGCCGAGCGGCTGCTGTCCGATGTGATCGGGCTCGAGTGGGAGTACGTCCACGAAGAGGCCTGCCGCTGGGAGCACGTGATGAGCGAGCAGGTCGAGCGCAAGCTGCTCGATATCCTGCACCACCCCACCGAGTCGCCCTACGGCAACCCGATCCCCGGGCTCGACGAGCTCGGGTCGATGCCGACCGCGCCGTTCCAGTCGGGCGTCGTGTCGTCGGTGGACCTGCCGATCGTCGACGGCGATCCCGGGCTGCAGACCCGGGTGCGCCGACTGGCGGAGCCGGTCCAGACCGACCCCGAGCTGCTGCGCACGCTCAACCGCGGGGGCATCCGACCCGGTACCCCGGTTCGTGTCAGCCGAGTCTCCGGCTTCCTGCGATTCGAGGTGACCGCGGAGGGCGAGTCGATCGATCCGATCGAGCTCTCGCCCGAGGTGGCGGCGCACATCTACGTCTCGCGCACCTTCTGAGACCGCGGGACGAACCCGCTCCGGGCCGCAGGGCCCGCCCATTCCACGAAGACGTGACCCCCGCGAGGAGCCCCATGCCCGTTTCCCCCGAGGCCCACCTGCGCCAGATCGCCGAGACCGTCGAAGCGCGCAACCCACACGAGACCGAGTTCCTGCAGGCGGTGCACGAGGTGCTGGAATCCCTGGTCCCGGTGCTCGCCGACCACCCCGAGTTCATCGAGGGCGGAGTGCTCGAGCGCATGGTGGAGCCGGAGCGGCAGATCGTGTTCCGGGTCCCGTGGCTCGACGACCGCAACCGCGTTCGGGTGAACCGGGGGTTCCGGGTGCAGTTCAATTCGGCGCTCGGCCCCTATAAAGGAGGACTGCGGTTCCACCCCAGCGTGAACCTCTCGGTCGTCAAGTTCCTGGGCTTCGAGCAGATCTTCAAGAACGCGCTCACGCGTCAGCGCATCGGCGGCGGCAAGGGCGGCTCCGATTTCGACCCCCGTGGACGCAGCGACGCCGAGGTCATGCGGTTCTGCCAGAGCTTCATGACGGAGCTCGCGCGCCATATCGGCGAGCACACCGACGTCCCCGCAGGCGATATCGGCGTCGGGGGCCGCGAGATCGGGTACCTCTTCGGCCAGTACCGCCGGCTCACCGGGCGCCACGAGTCCGGCGTGCTGACTGGCAAGGGAACGGGCTGGGGCGGCGCCGAGGTGCGCACCGAGGCGACCGGGTACGGCGCGGTGTTCTTCGCCCAGGAGATGCTGCACCGCGCGGGCCAGGGCATCGGAGGTCGGCGGGCCGCGGTCTCGGGGTCGGGCAACGTCGCGATCTACGCGATCGAGAAGATCGGGCAGCTCGGCGGCACCCCGATCACGGCTTCGGACTCCTCAGGGTACGTGGTCGACGAGGCGGGTATCGACGTCGCGCTGCTCAAGCAGGTCAAGGAGGTGGAGCGCGAGCGCATCTCGGTCTACGCCGAACGGCGCCCCGGTGCGCGCTTCATCGCGGGCGGTTCGGTGTGGGACGTGCCCGTCGAGCTCGCGTTCCCCTGCGCGACGCAGAACGAGCTCGGCGAGCACGCCGCGCGGTCGCTCATCGCGAACGGCGTGCGCGCGGTCGCCGAAGGGGCGAACATGCCGACGACTCCCGCGGCGGTTGCGCTGTTCCAGGACACCGGTGTCCTCTTCGCCCCCGGGAAGGCCGCGAACGCCGGCGGAGTGGCGACGTCCGCGCTCGAGATGAGCC
Organism: Leucobacter sp. HNU; assembly: GCF_047946755.1. Classification (GTDB taxonomy): domain Bacteria; phylum Actinomycetota; class Actinomycetes; order Actinomycetales; family Microbacteriaceae; genus Leucobacter. Next base: position 124,274 of record NZ_CP178837.1, read on the forward strand.
AGAACGCCGCGAGGGAGCGGTGGGGCTTCGAATCCAGCGAGGAGCGCCTGCACACGATCATGCGCGACGTGCACGACGCCTCCTACGACGCTTCGGCCCGATACGGGCGCCCCGGCGACTACGTGCTCGGCGCCAACACGGCGGCGTTCGCGACCGTGGCTCGCGCGATGCTCGATCAGGGCGTGGTCTAGGGAGCGCGAGCGGGTCGCGCAACCACTGGTCAGAAGGCGGTGTACCGGCCGGCGAACGGGGTTCGCGCGCTCGAAAGTATCTCGACGTCGAGCTATGTCACCGCTCAGGGACCCACGAAACCCCGCGGAATTCCGCCATTTTCTCGTCGCGTTCAGCAAGATCACGCCTCGGCGTGACAATTCCGTGATCTTGGGTTAGGCTGGTCGAGATTTTGGTCCAGACGGGCCGTACCTCGCAAGAGAACGATTACGTAAGGCAGACACCACTCGTGACTCAGCACCCCGGTTCAGCTCAGACCCCCGGCACCGATGTGGCGATCGCAGCACCCGTTGCGCGTGCCGCTCGTCCGGTCCGCAAGCGCCTCGTGCGCATGCTCGGCGCAGGCATCGTCAGCGCGGGAATGGTCAGCGTGTTCGCTCTGCCTGCGTACGCGACCGAGATCCCGACCGAGGGCTACCGTGCCCCCGCCGCGATCCAGGTGAACCAGGTGCTGACCACGGCCGACGCCGAGGGTGCACTGCAGACCGAGGCTCCGAGCACCGAGCTCGCACCGGCTCCGAAGCCCGTCGTCCCGGTCAAGAAGGTCGACGACGCGACGACCGCGACCGTCGAGTCCGGCAACACGCAGACCGAGGCTCCGAAGCTTCCCGACATCCCCGCGGGCAAGGGCGCTGCCGGCCTCGTCGCCGCGGCCCGTGCCCAGATCGGCATCAACCAGGACTGCACCGACCTCGTCCAGAATGCTCTCGCCGCGATCGGCATGTTCCAGCGTCGCGACCAGGGCGGCTACGACCTCGGCCCCATGGACTTCGGCCGCTTCGGCACCCAGGTCTCGCCCGACGCGGTCAAGTTCGGCGACATCATGATGCGCGGCACCCACGTCGCGATCTACACCGGCGACGGCGTCAACCACCGAGCGGTGCACGGTGGCTTCGGCGGCAACCAGACGGTCGAAACCGACGTGGACTCGAACCCCGGCAACTACACGGCCATCATCCGCATTCCGTAAGCGGGACGAGAACCTCAGTGTGAGGGGCACGGCCGATGGCCGTGCCCCTCACGCGTTTCCGCGTCGCATTGCGGGCGCGCGACCGGCTAGCATGGAAGCTCCGCCTCAGTAGCTCAGTGGATAGAGCACTTCTCTCCTAAAGAAGGTGTCGGAGGTTCGATTCCTCTCTGGGGCACTCATTCGTTGCGCTCCCTCGCGCTCAGAGGTGAGCCGCACGCGCTCAGGCTCCCTCGCGCTCCGAGATGAGCCGCACGCGCTCCGTGAGGAACGCGTCCAGCGTCGGCGCCGTCGAGAGTTCGGCCCCCGCGCGCCAGCGGACGCGCACGTCCTCGGCCGGGTGCCCGTCGGCGCCCCCGCCGATGGACAGGACCCCGACCGGGGCATCGGGACCGAGTGCGCGAAGCCCGTCCCCGTCGAGGGGAAGTGGGACCGCGTCGAAGCTGACCGGGGTCCCGACGGGGTATCCGCCGCGCAGGGCTGCCGCGGCGATCTCGCGCCGTTCTTCGCGCGACACCGATTGGTATCCGGGCCGCCCGCGTTCGGCGGCGCGGGTCGCGGTTCCTCCGGTGAACCAACCGGGGCGGTCGGCCGAAATCAGCAGCGATCCGACGCGCCAGACCTCTCCGAGCGGGCGCATGGTCGGGGCGAGCCGGATCAGCATGCGGCGCCGGGCGGGCACCAGCTCGGCGAGGGCCTCGGTCGGGACCGAGGCGGCGCGGAGCGCGGCGGAGGCGCGGGCGAGCGCCTGCTCGACGAGGGTCCTGAGCGGGTCGGGGCCGGGTGCTGCGGTCACGCGAGCAGTGTATCCGCGCCCGGGCCGGACCGGGGCGATCCGCGCTCGGCGTCGACGGCCCCGCAGCGCCTAGGCTGGGTCTGTGACTGAACAGGGTGCCGCCTCGCTCGAGATCGAGCGCAAGTACGAGATGATCGGCGCGTCGGCGTTGCCGGATCCCGATGCCTGGTCCGCGGCGGGGCTGAGCGCCGGTGAACCTCGGCGGTACGAGCTGCGCGCGAGCTACTTCGACACGGACGACCGCGCGCTCGCGAACGCCCGCCTCGCGATGCGGCGCCGGGCCGGCGGAGCGGACGAGGGCTGGCACTTGAAGGAACGGACGTCGAACGGGGTGCACGAGCTGCACTGGCCGCTGAGCGACGAGCTGCCCGACGGCCTGCGAGCGGAGCTGCGCTCCCGGGTCGGCGAGGCGGCGGATCGGGTGGCTCCGGCGGCGACCCTCGAGACGGTGCGCGTGGTGGTCCGCCTCGCGGAATCGGGAGCGGACGCGGTCGAGCTCGCCGACGACACGGTGCTCGCGACCGATCACCGCGCGGGCGTGCGCCGCCTCTGGCGCGAGTGGGAGGCGGAGCTCGTCGGCTCCGCCGATCCTGCGCTGCTCGATCGCGTGGAGCCGCTGCTGGCGGCGGCCGGTGCGGTGCCGTCGCCGAGCGAGGCGAAGATCGCCCGGGCGACGGGGCGCCTCATCGATCTCGCGATCGCGCACGGAGGCTCCGCTCGTCTGCTCGAGGCGCTGTCGGTGATGGATGCGGCCGACCGGCTGGCTGCGGCGCTGCGGCGCGACGGTGCCGAGGCGCTGGGGGATCCCCGGGTCGCCGAGCTCCGTGCTCGGGCGCAGGAGCTGCTGGCGATCCCGGCCGCCGTTCACGATTGACCCGTAGGCTGGACCCATGAGCGAAGTGAGCCCGGAAGCGCGGCGCAAGCAGATCATCGTCGGCATCGTGATGGGTGCGATCATGGGCATCGTGATCAGCGCGCTCACCCAGTTCTGGCTGTGGCTGCCGGCGGGCCTCGCCCTCGGGCTCGCGACGGGCGCGATCATGAAGCCGCCGGCCGACAAGCGTTGAGCGGCGTCAGCGCATCCACAGCCGTCAACGAGAATGTCAACGCGACTGACTCATACGGTCTGCGCGGTGCAATTCCGCTGATTTCGCAGATTCTTTGACCAAGGGCAACCGAATCAGTCGCCATCGAGGCTGTTTTGCTGCTGAAACCGCGCCAGTGGGGATGCGGTTCCGAGGCGAGTGTGCGAAGATCTCAGCAGACCTCATCGAAGGCGACACGAGGGAATCATGGAACCCACCATTTTCGAGAAGAACCGTCCGGCCGCAGCGATCATCGACGCATCGCTCGCGGACACGAAGCTTGAGTGCTTCTGGATCGACGACATCGCGGCCACCGCCGCACGCTACCCCTCGCTCGGGGGCGACGCCCGCGTGGACGACGCGGTCGTCGGTGGCGGATTCGCGGGGCTCTGGACCGCGATCAAGCTAAAGACCGAGCACCCGGAGCGTCGGGTGGTCCTGCTCGAGGGGAAGCGGGTCGGCTGGGCCGCATCCGGCCGCAACGGCGGATTCTGCGAGGCCAGCATCACCCACGGCGAGCCCAACGCCGAGTCCCGCTGGCCCGACGAGGTCGGCACCCTGCGCCGCCTCGGCTACGAGAACCTCGACGCGATCGAGCGGTTCATCGCGGAGCACGACCTCGACGTCGAGTTCGAGCGCACCGGCCAGCTGGCGGTTGCGAACAACGACTACCAGGTCGAGTGGCTCGGCGAGAGCGACGATCCCGAGGTCGTGACGCTCGACGCCGATCAGGTGCGTGCGCGCATCAACTCGCCGACCTTCCTCGGCGGCGACTTCTCGCCCCGCGAGAACGCCAACGTGCACCCCGCCAAGCTCGCGGCGGAGCTCGCTCGCCACGCGAGCGCGATCGGGGTCGAGATCCACGAGGACACCCGGGTCGAGGCGCTCGACGGCAGTGCGGAGGATCCGATCAGGCTCCGGACTTCGCACGGTACGGTGACCGCCGACCGGGTGGCGCTCTGCACCAACGTCTTCCCGTCGCTGCTGAAGCGCTACCGCTTCCATACGATCCCCGTCTACGACTACGTCCTGATGACGGAGCCGCTGACCGACGAGCAGCTGGCCTCGATCGGCTGGGAAGGGCGGGAGGGGCTCGCCGACATGGCGAACCAGTTCCACTATTCGCGACTGACCAAGGACAACCGGATCCTCTGGGGCGGCTACGACGCGGTGTACCACACCGGCGGGCGCATCCGGCAGAAGTACGAGGACCGGATGGAGAGCCACCGCAAGCTCGCGAGCCACTTCTTCACCACGTTCCCGCAGCTCGCCGGCGTCAAGTTCAGCCACCGCTGGGCCGGCGTGATCGACTCCAGCACCCGTTTCTGCGCCTTCTTCGGCCAGGCGCACGGCGGTCGCGTGCAGTACGTCGCCGGGTTCACCGGGCTGGGCGTCGGTGCGACGCACTTCGCCGCCGACGTGATGGTCGACCGCTTCGAGGGTCGCACGACCGAGCGCACCGAGCTCGAGATGGTCAAGCAGATGCCCCTGCCGTTCCCGCCCGAGCCCGCGGCCGCGATCGGCGTCAACATGTTCCGTTGGTCGTTCGACCGCGCCGACCACAACCGGGGTAAGCGCAACCTGTTCCTCAAGGTCATGGACGCGGTCGGCTTCGGCTTCGACTCCTGATCGCGATCGCGCAGACGAGACAGAACGGATCATCACCATGAGCGAACTGCTGCCCTCGGGCGAGAACGCCGCCGTCCGAGCGACTGAAACCGGGATCGAGCTCGAGGCGGTGCCCGCCGCGGACGTCGTCGCCGGTGCTCCGCGGCAGGGCGTCGCCGAACTCGGCACCATCGGCGACTGCGAAGCCGGCATCTGGGAGCTGCGCGAGGGGACTACGACCGACACCGAGGTCGACGAGTTCTTCGTCGTGCTCTCCGGCGGCGCGACCATCGAGCTGCTCGGAGGCCCGGGCGTCACGGCCGGTACGGTCTTCGAGGTGTCGGCGGGGGACGTGATGCGCCTCGTCGCCGGGACCCGCACGAAGTGGACCGTGCCCGATCACATCCGCAAGGTCTACCTCTCGGAGCAGTAGCCCCGGGCTCGTCCGGCGGGCTCCGAGACGCATAGGATATTCCCTTGGCGCGGCAGCGCCTCGGGGTCGAGGCGCTGGACCCGCGCCCCGACCGGAAGAGGGAACCCGATGACGCTGCCCTGGAAGCTGCACGGCGACGGACGCACGGTCGCGAACGACGCGATCGTCCTGCCCGAGGAACGACTCGGCTGGGTCAAGACGATCGGCTTCGGAGCCCAGCACGTGGTCGCCATGTTCGGTGCGACGTTCCTGGTGCCCCTGCTGACCGGGTTCAGCCCGACGGCCACGCTCTTCTTCTCGGGTCTCGGAACGCTGCTGTTCCTGCTGCTGACCGGGAACCGCCTGCCGAGCTACCTCGGCTCCTCCTTCGCGTTCATCGCGCCCGTGCTCGCTGCGACGGCGGGCGGCGGCGATCTCGCTCGGGCCTCGTTCGGGATCCTCGCCATCGGCGTGCTCATGGCCGTCATCGGCCTCATCGTCGTGCGCTTCGGCGCGGGCTGGATCAACGCGCTCATGCCTCCGGTGGTGATGGGGGCGATCGTGGCGCTCATCGGCCTGAACCTCGCCCCGGCCGTGCGCAACAACTGGAACGGCGGCGTGAACGCGCCGCCCGAGACCGTGGTCCCGTCGGCCGTCGTGGCGTGCATCACGATCGTCTCGATCCTGCTGATCACCGTGCTGTTCCGGGGCCTCGCCGGCCGTCTCGCGATCGTGCTCGGCATGGCCGTCGGCTACGTCGCCGCCGCGTGCTTCGGACTCGTGGACTTCGCGAAGATCGCCGAGGCCGATTGGTTCGGCCTGCCCGCGTTCCACGCGGTCGCGAACCCCTTCGCCGATCCCTCGCTCTGGGGCCTGCTGCCCGCGTTCCTCCCGGTCGTGCTCGTGCTGATCGCCGAGAACGTCGGGCATGTGAAGAGCGTCGGCCTCATGATCGGCCGCGACCTCGATCCGCTCACCGGCCGTGCGCTGCTCGCCGACGGCGTTTCGACGATCCTCGCCGGCTTCGGCGGCGGCTCGGGCACCACCACCTACGGCGAGAACATCGGCGTCATGGCGGCGACCCGCGTCTACTCGACCGCCGCCTACTGGGTCGCGGGCATCGTCGCGATCCTGCTCGGCTTCTCGCCGAAGGTCGGCGCGGTGATCTTCTCGGTGCCGAGCGGCGTGCTCGGCGGCGTCACCGTCGCGCTCTACGGCCTGATCGGCCTGATCGGCGTGAAGATCTGGCTCGACAACCGGGTCGACTTCTCGAAGCCGATCAACCAGTTCACCGCCGCGATCCCGCTGATCGTCGGCATCGCCGACTTCACGATCAAGATCGACGCGGTGGTGTTCAACGGCATCGCGCTCGGCACGGTCTCGGCGATCCTGATCTACCACCTGATGAACGGGCTGGGCCGCCTGCGCGGAACGGTCTCGGCGCCGGCGGCGGATCCGATCCGGACGGAGAGCGGCGCCGACGCGTCTTCGATCACGGATCGGTAACCCGGCGCGCGGGAACTTGCGCAAAACTCCGCGGATCCTCCGGGGATTCTCGACTCCGCGCCTTAGTGTGGCGATGTGTGGAGTGTGGATCGACGTCGGCGACCCGACGAGACGGAGCGAGGGACGGGCGCGCCCGCTGATCGCTCGGCGCCGAGCGCGCCGCGCAGCGAAGGGTCGCTCGCGCCCAAGCACGAACCGGATGCGCAAGTGACCGAGCAGCAGCCAGAGGTGGTGAATTCGGCCGTGATGACCGTGGTCGAGCCGCACACCGCCGAGCACGCCGCATGGCGCGAAGAACTGGCGGCGCTCGGCGGCGAGAACCCGCTGCTGCACTTCGCCGACGAGCACGCCAACCGGATCGAGCTCTCGACCACGCATCCCGGGGGACTGCCCCAGTTCATCACCGGGCAGAAGATCCTGCTGTCTGCGCTCATCCGCGACGACCTGGCACTGCGCCACGCGCGTCTCGCCGCGGGACGGGTGACGGACAAGGCGGTCGAGATGCGCACCGTGCGCGGACTCGAGACCGTCCACCTCGGCATCGGCATCGCGAAGTGGGAGTTCGAGGGGAGGACTTCTGCGCCCCCGTGCTGCTGCGCCCGCTGGCCATCCGCCGCTACGGTCGCGACTTCGAGCTCAAGCTCAAGCAGAACCCGGTCGTCAACCCCGCGCTCGTGCGAGTGCTGCACGAGCAGTTCGGCATCCGCGTCGACGCTCGCTCGCTCCTCGAACTCTCGCAGTCCGAGGGCGTGTTCAAGCCGCAGCCCGTGATCGATCGCCTGCGCCAGATGGTGGTCGGGGTCTCCGGATTCGTGGTCCAACCCCGTCTCGTCGTCTCGTCGTTCCATGACGTCGCGCACGCGATGGTCGCCGACGCCGAGGATCTCGACACCCCCGTGCTCTCCGCCGTGTGCGGCAGCGAGGTGGCGAAGCGACGCCTGTCCGACGCGTACCGACCCGTGACGGCCACGCCGAGCAACACCCGCTCGCCCGAGACGGATCGCGATCTCTACGACGTCGACGCCGAGCAGGAGGACGTGCTCGCGCAGGTGGCGGCCGGTCACTCGCTCGTCGTCCGCACGCTCCCCGGGACCGGCGGCACGCAGACGGTCGTCAACGCCATCGGCGGACTCGTCCGTGCGGGCAAGCAGGTGCTGGTCGTGTCGCCGCGACGTGCGACGCTCGACGGGATCACCCACCGGCTCTCCCGGGTCGGGCTCTCCGGACTCGCCGCGACGCCGCGCCTGCTGCGACGCAACCTGGTCGAATCGATCAGCCGGAACGAGGGCGCGCGGAGCGAGCAGCTCCGCGAGGTCGACGAGGCGCTCGTGCGCCTCCGCGGCGTGCTGCTCGACTACCAGACCGGGCTGGGTGCGAAGGATCCCCGGTTCGGGGTCTCGCCGCTCGAGGCGCTGCGCGAGCTCACCCGCCTCGCCCTGCGCGAGCACTCGCCGACCACCACGGTGCGGCTCGACGACCATGCGCTCGGCCAGCTGACCCTCGACCGCTCCTCGATCGCGGAGGCGCTCACCGAGGTCGCGCGTCTCGGCCAGTTCCAGTACGGCCCCGAGGACTCGCCCTGGTACGGAGTGAGCTTCGCGACCACCGAGGACGCGCGCAAGGCGTACTCCACGGCCGTGAACCTGGCGGAGTCCCAGCTGCCCCGCCTCATCACGATGGCCAACGAGGTCGTCGAGCAGACTTCGCTGCGACCCTACGAGAGCATCGCCGAGCTCGGCATCTACCTGCGGCTCCTGATGGGGATCCGCGAGACGCTCGACCGCTTCGTGCCCGAGGTGTACGACCGATCGCTCACCGAGGTCATCGCGGCGCACGCGCCGCGCGGCGGCGACGAGATGTCGAACGCCAACAAGCGGCGACTGCGCAAGCTCGCCCGCGAATACGTCCGCCCGGGCGTGCACGTCACCGACATGTACGCGCGGCTCCTGCAGATCCAGCAGCAGCGCGTGCTCTGGCAGCGCTACTCGACCGTCGTCGGGGCGCGTCCCGAGGTGCCGGTCGGCATCGCCGATGTCGTGGTCGCCTACCAATCCGCCTACCAGGATCTCGATGCGATCGACCGCGTGCTCGGCCACGACACCGATGCGCAGCGGCTGCGTTCGCTGCCGTTGACGGTGCTGGCGCGGGACACCACCGAGCTCGCCCGCGAGTCCGAAGTGCTGCAGAACATCCAGGAGCGCACGGCGATCGTCGAGCGCCTGCGAGCCGCGCACCTCGAGCCGCTGCTCGACGACCTGTCGGCGCGCCACGTGCCGGCGGACCGGGTCGCCGCGGAGCTCGAACAGGCCTGGTGGCAGTCCGCGCTGGAACGCATGCTCCAGACGAACCAGGCGCTGCTGAGCGCGAACACGGGCGTCATCGAACGGCTCGAAGCGGACTTCCGCCTGGTCGACGATGCGCACGCCGGTTCGAACGGCCCTCAGCTCGCCTCCAAGCTCGCCGACGCCTGGCGCGTGGCGGTCCTCGACCACCGCGACGAGGCGCTCGCGCTCCGCGAGGCGCTGCGCGCGGGAGAGAACTCCATCGACGCGCTCGTGCAGCGGGCGCCGTCGCTCCTGGCCGTGCTCACCCCGGTGTGGGCCATGTCGCCCTACGAGGTCGCGCAGCTGCCCGACACCCTCCGCTTCGACACCGTGCTGCTCGTCGACGCCGGTGCGACGACCCTCGTCGAGAACGTCGGTGCGATCCGCCGGGCCAAGCAGGTCGTCGCGTTCGGCGACCCCATGACCCAGACCCCCGCGCCGTTCGAGATCGCCGTGCGGCAGCGCGGGGAGACCGTCGCGGCCGACCCCGAGCTGCACGAGCGGTCGGCGTACGCGCAGCTCCGCTCCGTGCTGCCCGAGCTCGCGCTCACCCGCAGCTACCGCGCGGGCGGCGAGGACCTCACGCAGCTCGTCAACACGCGCTTCTACGACGGCGAGATCTCGTCGCTGCCCTGGGCCGGCACGTTCCTCGGGCACTCGAGCATCTCGCTCGAGTTCGTCCGCGGTGGGCAGGGCCTGCCCGACCAGCACACCGGTGCGGTGGAGAGCACCGACGCAGAGGTCGAGCGCGTCGTGCAGCTCGTGCTCGAGCATGCCGCGGAGCGCTCGCGGGAGTCGCTCATGGTCATCACCGCGAGCGAACGGCACGCGGTGCGCGTCAATCAGGCCGTGCTGCAGACCTTCGCGAAGTTCCCGCAGTACCGCGACTTCCTGCTCGGCGAGCGTGCGGAGCCGTTCGCGGTGCTGACCCTCGAGCAGGCGATGGCGCAGAGCCGCGATCGCGTGATCTTCTCCATCGGCTACGGCCGCACCCCGCACGGTCGGGTGCTCTCGAACTTCGGCAGCCTCGGGCAGCCGGGCGGAGAGCGCCTCCTGGCGGTCGCGATGACGCGCGCCCGTCGCGCCATGACGATCGTCAGCTGCTTCCGGCCCGCGGACCTCGACACCGCGCGGATCAAGCACGGAGTGGTGGAGCTGGCCGAACTGCTGGCGATGGACCACCAGGAGCCGGCTCCCGCGGCGCTCCCGGCGGAACGCGATCCGATGCTCGGAGAGCTGGCCGACCGGCTCGAGCAGCTGGGTTTGACGGTCGCGCTCGACTACCGCGGAGCGATCCCGCTCGCAGCCTCGCTCGAGGATCGCGCGATCGCGGTCGACGTCGACTTCGCCGGGGGTGAGGAGAGCCTGCGCGACGCGCTCCGCCTGCGCCCGGCGGTGCTGCGCCGACTCGGCTGGCACTACCACCGGGTGCACAGCTTCGACCTCTTCAGCGACCCGGAGCAGGTCGCGCTGCGGATCGCCCGGATCGTCGGCTACGACGAGGGCTCCGCGGGCGACAGCGGCCCGATCGCGGTCGCGCCGACCGAGGATCTGGATTCGCTCCGGGTGCGGTCCGACGCTCCCGCAGATCCCGACCTCGCCTTCGACGAGTAGGCCCATGACCGAGCAGATTCCGGAGCCGACGGATTCGGCTCCGGGGCGAGGCGCGCGCCGGCCGAGACGAGCGAGCCGGCCGGCTCCGGAGGGCGTGGATCCGCACCCGTCCGGCCACCCGCTCGGCGACCGGGCGTCCGAGGACCGCCCGGAATCCTGGGGGGACGGAGCGCGCGGAGGAGCCGCGGCGAAGCGAGCGCGCGGCAGCGGCACGGCCGCCGGCGAGAACGACGAACGGCTGCGCCGCGATCGTCCGCCCCACTGGGGCTGAACGTCGCGACGCAGCCGTTCGGTTCGCGTCGGCGTGCGGCTACTTGCCGGCGCGCTGCTCGCGCAGCAGATCGCGGATCTCCGCGAGCAGCTCCTGCTCGGACGGAGCCGCGGGCTCCGCGGGCGTGTTCTTGGCAGTGCGCTCGCGCATGTGGTTCATCGGGAGGACGAACACGAAGTAGACCACCGCGGCGACGATCACGAAGTTGATGATGGCGCCGATGAGAGCGCCGAACGCGAGTGCGCCGCCGCCGGGCAGCTCGACCATCAGCGCCTTGTCGAGCGAGTCGGCCTTGAATACGACGCTGATGAGCGGATTGATGAGCGACGAGACGACCTTCTCGACCACGGCGTTGAATGCCGCGCCGATGACCACTGCGACGGCCAGATCGACGACGTTCCCGCGGAGCAGGAACTCCCGGAATCCCTTGAGCATGATTCCCCTTCCCCAGAGTGTTGTGTGTTCCTCGTGGGCAAGGCTAGGGCATGGTTCCGCAGGAACCGCGGCGATTCGCCGGTCAGGCGGAGGAACCGCCGCCCGACGACGTCGACCCCGCGGACGACGAGGAGCCGGACCCGGACCCGCTCGTGCCCGCAGCAGGCGCGGATCCCTTCGCGCCCGCGCGCGAATCGGTGCGGTAGAACCCGGAACCGTTGAACGTGACGCCGAGCGACCCGAACACCTTCCGCAGGGTCCCGCCGCACTCGGGGCACTCGGTCAGGGCCGAGTCGGAGAACGACTGGTAGATGTCGAAGGCGTGGCCGCAATCGGAGCAGCGGTAGGCGTAGGTGGGCACGAGGAAGGAGTTTAGCGCTCTGCGTGCACGTATTCGATGCGGCTCGGCGTCACGAAGCCCGTGACCGGGACGTCGTGCAGTTCGCTGGGAAGGGTCTCGAAGACCTCCTCGTCGTGGACGATCGCGAACACCGGGGGGCTCTGATCCATCGATCCGAGGTTGCGGTCGAAGAATCCTCGGCCCCAGCCGAGGCGCACGCCCGAGCGGTCGACGGCGCAGGCCGGCACCAGCATCAGGTCGACGTCGCTCACCGCGAGCGGGCTCAGGCACTCGCCGAGCGGCTCGGGGATCCCGAAGGCGCCCCGCACGTTGCCCTCCCAGCTCGGACGGATCCAGTCGAGCAGACCGTCCTCCCGGGCTGCGGGCAGCAGCACGTCGATGCCCTGCTCTCGGGCCCACGCGAGGAACGCCGAGGTGTCCGGCTCGCCGGCGACGGGCATGTAGCAGGAGACGGAGCGGGCCCCGCGTCCGGTCACGAGGGTGATGAGCTGGGCGGTGACGCCGTCGCGTATGCCAGCCCGTTCCACCTCGGTGGTCGCGGCTCTGCGCTCCCGGACCAGTTCGCGGACGCGCTGCTTCTCTCGGTCGATCTCATCGGCCATGCCGCCCAGTGTATGCGCACCGGCTGCGAATCTCCGGTCTGGGCGGTTTCGCCGATGGGGACGTCGCGCCAGAGCATGCGGGAGATTGGCCGTGCGGGCGAGCGCGGCATAGGCTTGCCCCATGTCTCACGAAGCGAACGGCGCCCACCCCCGCGTCACGAAAGCAGTGATCCCGGCGGCAGGGCTCGGGACCCGATTCCTGCCGGCGACCAAGGCGATGCCGAAGGAGATGCTGCCGATCGTCGACAAGCCGGCGATCCAGTACGTGGTCGAGGAGGCCGCGGCGGCGGGGCTCGACGACGTCCTGATCATCACCGGGCGCAACAAGGGCAACCTCTCGAACCACTTCGACAGCGTGCCCGAGCTCGAGTTCACGCTCGAGCGGAAGGGCGACGAGGGCCGCCTCGGCCGCGTGCACAAGTCGAGCGAGCTCGCCGAGGTGCACTTCCTGCGTCAGGGGCAGCCGCTCGGGCTCGGCCATGCGGTCGGGCGCTCGCACCGGCACGTGGGCGACGAGTCCTTCGCCGTGCTGCTCGGCGACGATCTCATCGACGAACGCGATCCGCTGCTCACTCGCATGATCGAGGAGCACGACCGGCGACAGGCGACCGTCATCGCGCTGATGGAGGTCCCGCAGGAGTCGATCCACCTCTACGGCTGCGCCGCGGTCGAAGCGACCGACGATCCGGACGTCGTGAAGATCACGGAGCTCGTCGAGAAGCCGGATGCCGCGGAGGCCCCGTCGAACCTCGCGGTGATCGGCCGCTACGTGCTGCGCCCCGAGATCTTCGGCCTGATCGAGAACCTCGAGCCGGGTCGCGGTGGCGAGTACCAGCTCACCGATGCGCTCAACGAGCTCGCACAGGGCCACGGCAAGGATCCGGTCTACGGCGTGATCTTCCGCGGTCGCCGCTACGACACGGGCGACCGTGCGGACTGGATCAAGGCGAACCTGCTGCTCGGCGTCGACCACCCGGAACTGGGCGCGGAGCTGTCCGCCTGGGTCCAGGAGTTCGCGGAGCGCCTGCGCGTCCGCGACGCGGAGGGCTAGGCCGCACGTGCCGATCGGGGCGCCGATCCCGGTACCCGCTCCGCGATCGAGCGGGCCGGTGGGAATCCGGGTGATCCGGGTGTCCGATGCGCCGGTGCTCGAACAGCTGCTGCGCGAGAACCGGGACTGGTTGCAGCCGTGGGAGGCGACCCACCCGAACGGGGCCGGCGCCGTTCCTGGCTCGGTCTCGATGCGCCCCACGATCAAGGCGATGCGGCGCCAGCTGCGCAGCGGTGCCGGGGTGCCCTTCGTGATCACGCTCGGCGATGCGGTCGTCGGGCAGCTCAGCGTCTCGGAGATCAGCGGGGGAGCGCTCCGCTCGGCGCAGCTCGGATACTGGATCGCGCGGAGCGCAGCGGGACGGGGCGCGACGCCGACGGCGTGCGCGCTCGCGATCGACTACCTGTTCCTCGAGCTGGGACTGCACCGGGTCGAGATCTGCATCCGTCCCGAGAATGCGCCGTCGTTGCGGGTGGTCGAGAAGCTGGGACTCCGCTACGAGGGCCGGCGCGCGGCGTACATCCACATCGACGGAGCCTGGCGGGATCACGACTGCTTCGCCGTCACCGCCGAAGAAGCGAGGCAGGGGATGCTCTCGCGGCTCGGCGCGTCACTCGATGGCGGAGCGCGTCCGCCCGTACAGTAAGGCGCATGAGTGGCGGTGCGTTCGGCGGCGGCGTGATCTTCGTGGTCGCGGCGCTGCTCTGGGGCGCCGTCCTGGTGCCCGGGTGGATGCGCCGCCGCGAGTTCCGTGCGGCCGAGCGCAACGCGATGCGCCTGCAGCGCACGCTGCGCATCCTCGCCGAGACCTCGGAGGTGCCCGCCGAGGTGCGGGCCGAGGCGACCGCACGTGAAGCGCTGGCGCACGAGAGGCTCGTGCGCTCGGCCGAGCGCAGGCAGGCCGCCGACCGGGAGACCGAGCTCGCGGAGGCGCGCGCCGCAGAGGTGCGCGCCGAGATCCGGGCGCAGCGCATGCGGCGCAAGCAGGCCGCCCTCGCTCGTGCGGCACGCCTGCGGCGACCGGCCGCGCGGCGTCTCCGCGCATTCGCCGCGCTCGTCGCGGTGCTCTGCATCGCCGGAGCCCTCGTCGGGACCGGGCTCGCGATCGCCGGCCTCGGCACCGTGACTCTCGTGGGTTCCGCTCTGGGCCTGCTCACGGCGGGCGGTGCGCTCGTGCTGCTCGCTCCGGGCCGGGTGCGCCTCGCCGAGATCCCCGAGGAGCGCGTGGCGGAGCCGGCCCCGGCCCCGGTGTCCGACGCGGTCTCTTCGGAAGCGGAGGATCCTGCCGTGGGCGAGGCCGCCGCTGCGGCCGCCCATGCCGCGGCGCAGGCCGTGGCGGCGGCGCGCATCGAACGCGCCAAGGCCCTTGCGCGTGCTCGGGAGCGGGCTCGCGCGGCAGCGGCTCAGGCTGCGGCCGCGGAGGCCAGGCCGCGCGCGAACCAGGCGGATTCGATGCTGCTCGACGAGGCGCGGGCGCAGGTCGCTGCGGCGCGGACCGCCGAGGTCACCGCGGACGCCGCCGTCGATGCTCAGCGCACCATCGAGGCCTCGGTGCGGACGCACGCACCGGTCGATTCGACGGCGGACCGCCTGCGGCGCATGGGCGTGATCGGAGACACGGCCGAGGGCATGCCCGACCTCGACGCAGTGCTGCGCCGCCGCCGCGCGGCCGGCTGATCCCGGACGACACCCGACCCGCCGGTTTTGGCCCGGTCCCGCATGGGGCCAGTCTCGACTCTGCCCCCGAAACACCGCCCTGCCCGCGAAACACCAGGCAGCAACACAGTGTCTCGCAGGTGAAGTGGTGCTTCGCGGAACGCGCCGCCTTGCTGCTCCCCATTCGGGCACCCGTGCAGCCGCTCCGTGCAACTCGGACTCCGGATCCGGCGTGTCGTGGATTTCGCGTCGCCGATCGCACGCTGCTATGCTGGACGGGTTCACGGGTCCTTAGCTCAGTTGGTAGAGCGCGTCGTTCGCAATGACGAGGTCAGGAGTTCGATTCTCCTAGGATCCACCACTTCGAAAAGCCCCGGTCCGCCGGGGCTTTTCGCGTTTCTGCCACCGCACTCTCGGCGCTACCGCGCCGCGCAGCTGCCGGTGGCGATCGGCGCGGTCAGCGCGGCGGCCTGCCGCGCGAGGGGATCCAGCACCGAGGTCGGCACCGCATAGCCGAGGTTCGCGTTGGTCTCGGACTTCGCGAACACGACGCCGATCACCTCGCCGTCGGCGCCGAGCACCGGACCGCCCGAGTTGCCGTGGTTCACCGTCCCAGCGAGGGAGGTGACCTCGCGAACAGAGCGGCGCCCCTCGATCGTCATGTCCGCCGGGGCCGTGCCGATGACGGAGGCAGTGCCGACCGTGAGCGGGCCCCCGAACGGATATCCCGCGATCCATCCCGTGGTGGCGGGGACGGGCACGGGGGCGACCGGCAGCGCGGGCACGTCGAAGCCGCGCACGGCGATCACCGCGAGGTCGTGCTCCGGGTCGAAGGCCACGACGCGGCCCGAGACGGCGGCTCCGCTCGGGGCCTCGACCACGGGCCGATCCACTCCCGCGACGACGTGCGCATTGGTCACGATCCGGTCGGGGGCGACGACGAAGCCCGACCCCGAGAGCGAGGTGCCGCACTGGAACGCGGCGCCCGAGACCCGGACGACGGACCCCAGCGCCCGCCGCACCGCTGCGGTCTCGGTCGCGGCGGGAGGGGCTGCGATGTCGACCGGCTCGTTGAGCACACGGGCGACCCAGGGTGCTGCGCCGTCGATCGCGGAGTCCCTGGCCCGGGTGAGGAACGACTGCACGGGTTTCGGGGTGAGACGCTCTACGGCCGCGACGATGCGCGAGCCGGCGATGGCGGGGGAGAGGGCCGGGACGCCGAGCCCCTGCACGGTCGTCGCCACCAATACCGCGATGAGGATCGCCACCACCAGGTTGCCGAGCGCACCCGTGATCCGGTCGAGCCAGCCGAGGCGGATCCGCTTCGCGCCTCGGCGCAGCAGGCGGCCGAGCGATCCGCCGATCGCGGTGCCGAGTCCGAGCAGGAGCAGGATCGCGCCGATCGCAGCGGGGAGTCGCCAGTCGGCCTGCGGCACCTGGGAGGTGAGCCAGGGCACGAGGAAGAATGCGGCGACGCCGCCCGCGGCGAGTCCGGCGAGCCCTGCGGCGGTGCGCAGCAGGCCGGCACGATATCCGTTCACGAGCGCGCCGATGCCGATCGCCGCGATGATCAGGTCGATCAGCACGCTGCCGTTCATCGGGTCCTCCTCGTTCGTCGTGCCCGGTTCTCGGGATCCAGCCTGCGGCAGCCAGCCTCGGAGGAACCTGGGGAATCGGGTCCCGGCCCGATGTCGGTGGCCGCCGCTACCATGGACGGGTGGCTACCGCACTGTATCGCCGTTACCGGCCAGAGTCCTTCTCCGAGATGATCGGACAGGAGCAGGTGACGGCACCGCTCATGACCGCGCTGCGGTCGGAACGCATCGGTCACGCCTACCTCTTCAGCGGCCCGCGCGGCTGCGGCAAGACCACCTCCGCCCGCATCCTCGCGCGGTGCCTCAACTGCGCGGCGGGTCCCACCGACACTCCCTGCGGCGCCTGCCCGAGCTGCGTCGAACTGAGCCGGGCCGGTGGCGGATCCCTCGACGTGGTCGAGATCGACGCGGCGAGCCACGGCGGCGTCGACGACGCGCGCGACCTGCGCGAACGTGCGGTGTTCGCCCCGGCGCGCGACCGCTACAAGATCTTCATCATCGATGAGGCGCACATGGTCACGGCGGGCGGGTTCAACGCGCTGCTCAAGATCGTGGAGGAGCCGCCGCCCCACGTGAAGTTCATCTTCGCGACCACGGAGCCCGAGAAGGTCATCGGCACCATCCGGTCGCGCACGCACCACTACCCGTTCCGGCTCATCGCACCCGCGACGCTCATCGAATACGTGCAGTCGCTGTGCGACAGCGAGCAGGTCGAGGTCGAGCCCGGCGTGCTGCCGCTCGTGGTTCGCGCCGGCGGCGGCTCGGTGCGCGACACCCTCTCGATCCTCGATCAGTTGATCGCGGGCTCCGAGGGCAACCGGGTCACGGCCGAGCGCGCGACCGGGCTGCTCGGGTACACCCCGAGCGAACTCATCGACGAGGTGGTCGTGGCGATCGGTGGGGCCGACTCGGCCGCCGCGTTCCGCGCTGTCGATCGCGTGGTGCAGACCGGGCAGGACCCTCGCCGCTTTGTCGAAGACATGCTCGAGCGCCTGCGCGACCTCATCGTCATCAGTGCGACCACGGTGCAGGGCGCCTCCGCGGTGTTCCGCGGAGTGCCCGACGACCAGCTGCAGCGCATGTTCGAACAGGCCCAGGGGTTCGCGCCCGGCCGGCTCTCGCGCATCGCCGACACGGTGAGCGAATCGCTCGACCGCATGGTCGGTGCCACCGCGCCCCGGTTGCACCTCGAACTCATGATCGCTCGCGCGCTCGTCGCCGAGGCTCCCGCAGGCGCGGCGAGCCCCGCCGGGACCGCGGCGGAGCCGCAGATGTCGCTGCGCGCTGCGATCACGGGGCAGTCGGCTCCCGCGGCTCAGCAGAGATCCGCATCCGTGCCGCGCGCCCAGGCGCCGGTGGCGCCGGTCGGACCCGCGCAGCAGCCGCACGGCGAAGCGTCTGCGCCGCAGCCCCCGGTCGAGTCGGCCGAGGCGGTGGCTCCCGCGGCGGTGACCCCCGTGGCGCAGCAGGCTCCGGCTCCCGCCGCGGCCGCCGCTGCCGAGCCCGCGGCTCCGGCGAACGCCGCCCAGACCGCCCGCGCGGTGCGCGAGTTCCTGCGCGAGGACTCTGCGGGCGCCGCGCCGTTCGGCCGTCCGGTGTCCGACGTGCTCGCCGGGGTTCCGCGCGAACCGCTCAACGTGAGCGCGGAACCGAGCCCTCCCGCTCCGTCCGCGGCTCCTGTCACGCCAGCAGCCGAAGCGCGGCCTGCGCACCCCGCCCCCGCCGCGCCGGCGCAGGGGCCGACGAGCGGCGCTCCCGCACCCGAATCGGATGCCGCACCCGCCGGCGGATCGGGCGAGGCGACACTCGACGACCTCACCGAGATCTGGCCCGACCTGCTCGAAGAACTGCTCGAGGCGGACCGCGACGCGTGGAACGCCGTCCGCGAGATCACGCCGCTCGGGCTCGACGGCGACGTGCTGTCCCTCGGGTTCCCGTCGAAGTCGAGCCTCGACGTCTTCAAGACGGCCGGCGCCGGACCGCTGCGCGAAGCGATCCTGTCCGCGGTCGGGGTGCAGGTGCGCTACCAGCCGAAGCCGCTCCCCGCTGGTGGGAGCCCGCGTGAATCCGCACCTTCGTCGAGCGCAGAGGGCGGCGCCGCGCAGCGCACGGGCGCCCCCGATTCCGACGATTCGGACCCTCACCGAGCCGGGCCCGTTCCCGGCTCCGAACCCGCACGGCCCGAACCCGGCGTTTCGCGGGCCGCACCGGCGCCCGCTCCCGCACCGGCGCCCGCTCCCGCGGCGGCCCCGGCATCTCCGCTCGGCGACGATCCCTACGCGGACGACGACGGGATGCCGAGCGACGACGGTGACGACGGGGACCCCTACGGCGATCCTGACGCAGGTGGCCGAGCGAACTCCGTGCCGGTGCAGCAGGCCTCCGCGCCGGCCCCGACGGAGTCCCGTGGGCCGGTCGCACCGCCGAACGCGGCACCCGGCGGAGCTCCCGCGCAGCTCCCCGAGGACCGCGCATCCAGCAGGCTCGCCGCCCTCGCCTCCGCGATGGCCGCTCGCGAATCCGCGCCCGCGGCGGTGACCGCTCCGTCGAGCGGTGCCTCCGCGCACGAGCGCCCCGCCCCCATGACGGAGTGGGCCGCGCCATCGACGCCGGATGCCGCAGTCCCCGTGCCGACCGCCGGGCAGACGGCACCGGTCCCGGATCCTCCCGCACCCGAACCGCGCGTGCCGGAAGAGACCCCGCTCGCTCGTGCGAGCGAGCCGGCGGCGGGTCCCGCCGAGCCTCGCGAACCCGAGCGCGCGCCGTCCCGGGTCGGTTTCTCGGCCGCCGGGCAGACCCTCGCCGAGCGCGCGACGCCTCCGGCGACGCCGGCGACCTCCGTTCCGCCCGCGCTCGGCATCCCCGATCCCGATGCCGGTCCCGCGCTCGTCCGATACGGCGAGGCCGTCGTGCGCGAAGTGCTCGGGGCACGATTCGTCGAGGAGCGCCCGCTCCCCGGACAACCCGAAAGTTGAGCTGCTGAACCATGTACGACGGCATCGTTCAAGACCTGATCGACGAGTTCGGCCGACTGCCCGGCATCGGACCGAAGTCGGCCCAGCGCATCGCGTTCCACATCCTCCAGACCCAGAACTTCGACGTGTCCCGGCTCGCCGAACTGCTGAGCGAGGTTCGCGAGAAGGTGCGCTTCTGCGAGGTCTGCGGCAACATCACCGAGGAAGTGCGCTGCTCGATCTGCCGGGATCCTCGACGCGATCAGGCGCTCATCTGCGTGGTGGAGGAACCGAAGGACGTGGTCGCGATCGAGCGGACCCGGCAGTTCCGCGGGCTGTACCACGTGCTCGGCGGTGCGATCAGTCCCATCGACGGCATAGGACCCGACGACCTCAGCATTCCCGCCCTCATGCGCCGGCTCGGCGACGGCGAGGTGAAGGAGGTCATCCTCGCCACCGACCCCAACCTCGAGGGGGAAGCGACCGCGGCCTACCTCTCAAGGCTGCTCACGGCGATCGACGTGCCCGTCTCCCGCCTCGCATCGGGTCTCCCCGTCGGCGGCGACCTGGAGTTCGCCGACGAGGTCACGCTCGGGCGTGCGTTCGAGGGGCGCCGGCAGGTCGAGTAGCGGTCGCACGCCGCGCAGCGCGGCGATCCGCGTAACGCAGGCATCCCGCAGGCGTCGGCGCGATAGACTGGACGCTCGCATATATTCCGTCCCTGACTGCTGGAGGTCTCCGACGTGGCATTGATCGTGCAGAAGTTCGGCGGCTCGTCGGTTTCGGACGCCGAGAGCATCAAGCGCGTCGCCAAGCGCATCGTCGAGACCCGCCGCGCCGGCAACGAGGTCGTCGTCGCCGTCAGCGCGATGGGCGACACCACCGACGAACTGCTCGATCTGGCGGCCGCGTGCACGCCGATCCCCGCCCCGCGCGAGCTCGACATGCTGCTCACCGCGGGCGAGCGCATCTCGATGGCGCTGCTCGCCATGACCATCAAGGGCATGGGCGTCGAGGCGCTCTCCTTCACCGGCAGCCAGGCCGGCATGATCACGACCGCGGAGCACGGCTCCGCCAAGATCGTCGACGTGACCCCGGGCCGCGTCCGCGAAGCGCTCGACCAGGGCGCCGTCGCCATCGTCGCCGGCTTCCAGGGCTTCAGCCGAGACTCCCGCGACATCACGACCCTCGGCCGCGGCGGCTCCGACACGACCGCCGTCGCCCTCGCCGCCGCGCTCGGCGCCGACGTCTGCGAGATCTACACCGACGTCGACGGGGTGTTCACGACCGACCCCCGCATCGTGCCGCTCGCCCGCAAGATCGACGCGATCACCGCGGAGGAGATGCTCGAGCTCGCCGCCTCGGGCGCCAAGGTGCTGCACCTGCGCGCCGTCGAGTACGCGCGCCGGCACGGCGTCGCACTGCACGTCCGCTCTTCGTTCTCCAACGAGACGGGCACCATCGTCTACGACCCCGCGAAGGGGCATCCGAAGGGAGCACAGGTGGAAGAGCCGATCATCACCGGGATCGCCGCCGAGAAGAACGAGGCGAAGGTCACCGTCGGTGGCGTGCCCGACGTCCCGGGCAAGGCTGCGCAGATCTTCGAGATCGTCGCGAAGACCAACGCCAACATCGACATCATCGTGCAGAACGTCTCGGCCGCGGACACGAACCGCACCGACATCTCGTTCACGGTGCCCCTCGAAGAGGGTCGCCGAACGGTCGAGGCGCTCGAGGCCGAGCGCGAGTCCGTCGGGTTCCTGAGCCTGCAGTACGACGATCAGATCGCGAAGGTCGCGGTCGTGGGCGCGGGCATGCGCACCAGCTCGGGCGTCTCCGCGCAGCTGTTCCGCGCCCTCTACGACGCGGGTATCAACATCGAGATGATCTCGACGTCCGAGATCCGCATCTCGGTGGTCACCCGCGCCGACCTCATGGAGCAGACCGTGCGCGTGCTCCACACCGCCTTCGGCCTCGACGCCGACACCGAGGCGACCGTCTACGCCGGCACCGGCCGATAGCCCCGAGAGGAACACATGGCAGAGCAGCAGGGTTTCAACGTCGCAGTCGTCGGCGCCACCGGTCAGGTCGGCGCGGTCATGCGCAGGCTTCTGGTCGAGCGGGACTTCCCGATCGCCTCGATCCGCTTCTTCTCGAGCGCGCGCTCGGCGGGCACCGTCATCGAGTTCCGCGGCGAGCAGGTCACCGTCGAGGACGTCGCGACCGCCGACAAGGGCGGCATCGACATCGCGCTGTTCTCCGCAGGCGGGGCCGCGTCCCGCGAGTTCGCGCCGCAGTTCGCCGCAGCGGGAGCCATCGTCATCGACAACTCGAGCGCGTGGCGTCTCGACCCCGAGGTCCCGCTCGTGGTCAGCGAGGTCAACCCGCACGCCGTCGACGGCATCGTCGCGGCTGGGCAGGGCATCATCGCGAATCCCAACTGCACCACCATGGCGGCGATGCCGGCGCTGAAGGCGCTCGACGCCGCAGCGGGCCTCGAACGTCTCATCGTGACTACCTTCCAGGCCGTCTCCGGCTCCGGCCTCGCCGGCGCCCGAGAGCTCGCCGGTCAGGTGACCGCAGCCGTCGAGGCGGGCGGCATCGAGGGGCTCGTGCACGACGGCGCAGCGGTGGAGTTCCCTGCACCCGAGGTGTACGCCAAGACCATCGCGTTCGACGTGCTCCCGCTCGCAGGTTCCATCGTCGATGACGGCGAGGGCGAGACCGATGAGGAGAAGAAGCTCCGCAACGAGAGCCGCAAGATCCTCGAGCTTCCCGAGCTGCTCGTCGCGGGCACCTGCGTCCGCGTGCCCGTGTTCACCGGTCACTCGCTGTCGGTGCACGCGGAGTTCGCGAACGACATCACCCCCGAGCGCGCCACCGAGGTGCTCGGAGCGGCTCCCGGCGTCGAGCTGAGCGACGTTCCGACGCCGCTCGAGGCCGCCGGCCAGGATCCCTCGTTCGTCGGCCGTATCCGCCAGGATCAGTCGGCTCCGGCCGGCCGCGGCCTCGTCTTCTTCGTCTCGAACGACAACCTGCGCAAGGGCGCGGCGCTCAACGCGGTGCAGATCGCCGAGCTCGTCGCGGCCAAGCGTTCCGTGGCGGCGTAGCGCGCTTCGCTTCCGCTCAGTACGAGCCGGCCCCGGTGCTGATCCTCTGATCGGCGCCGGGGCCGGCTCGTTGTGCGGCGAGGGCGCCGGTGCCGGGCGAGCGTCGGTGCCGGGCGAGCGTCGGTGCCTCGAGAGAACGCCTCTTCGACGAGAGAACTTCTGATCGGCGCGGGACTCGCCGTGCTTTCGTGGAAGAGACGTTCTCTCGTCGGCGCGCGGCGTTCGGCGTTCAGTGCGCGGCGTTCGGCGCGCGGCGTTTGGCGCGCGGCGTTCGGCGTTCGGTGCTCAGTGCGCGGCGTTCGGTGCGCGGCGGACGCTACCGTGCGGCTTCGAGCGTGAGCAGGGTCACCTCGGGCTTGCAGCAGAAGCGTACGGGCGCGTAGATGGAGTTGCCGAGACCCGCGCTCACGTTGAGGTAGGCGGCGCGCTCCGCGTCGTACCAGACGCTCAGACCGCGCGCCTGGCGCACGGGCAGATCGCAGTTGGCGGTGAGAGCCCCGACCCCGGGAACGCGCACCTGGCCGCCGTGGGTGTGGCCCGCGAGGATCAGCTCGGAGCCCGCGTCGAGCAGCGTGCCGAGTGCGCCCTGGTACGGCGCGTGGACCACGCCGAGGCGCACGGGGGCACCCGTCTGCGGCGCCCGCTTCGACGCGCGTGCCTCGGCAGGCTCGGCGGTGCGGGCCGCTCGCATGCGGTCGGCATCGTCATAGCGGATATGCGGGTCGTTCAGGCCGAGGAGCTCGAACCGGGTGCCCGCCAGCTCGAGCCACTCGGCCGAGTTATTGAGGTCCGTCAGGCCGAGGTCATCGGTGAGTGAGCGGGTGAGCGCGGCGTTGTCGATGTCCTGAGCACGCGTGCTGAGCCGGCTCGGCGTGCTGAGGTATTTCAGCGGGTTCTTGAAACGGGGTCCGTAGTAGTCGTTCGACCCGTGCACGAAGACTCCGGCTCGGGCCTGGGCAGCGAGCGGCTGCAGCGCGTGGATGAGGGACTGCCGCGCATCGACGTGGCCCATGAGATCGCCGGTGAGCACCAGCAGATCGGGGTTCAGCTCGGCGAGCGAGCGGAGCCAATCGATCTTGCCCTCCTGCCACGGAGCGAGGTGCAGGTCGGACAACTGGAGTACTCGGACCGGTGCCGAGCCCGGGGGAGCAGCGGCAGGGTGTGACGGCGCACGGTGAAGAGGCGGCGCTCGATGAGCGTGGACCAGACCGCGACGCCGGCGGCGGCCGCCCCGAGGGCGACCGCCGCGCGGGCATTCTTACGTCGTGCCATGCCCTAGTTCCCGCAGCTGAGGGTCAGCGTGATCTGGGAGCTCTGCTTGGCTTCCTTGCCGCTGCCGGGGCTGACGGACTTGACCGTGTCCTTGCCGGGATCGGGCTTGCCGCTTCCGGTGTCGCACTGCAGCGCGACCTTGGAGAAGCCGGCCCCCGCGAGCGCGCTCTGCGCGG
This sequence comes from Leucobacter sp. HNU, assembly GCF_047946755.1. Classification (GTDB taxonomy): domain Bacteria; phylum Actinomycetota; class Actinomycetes; order Actinomycetales; family Microbacteriaceae; genus Leucobacter. The sequence goes on from NZ_CP178837.1 coordinate 148,300, forward strand.
CAGCGCCGGTCTGGCCGGTCAGGCCGTCGGGCACCTTCGCGAGATTCCCGCTACTGCGGAAGATCTTGACATCGGCGCCCGCGGGTGCGGAGCCGCCGCCTGCGGGGTCGGTCTTCGCGACCATGCCCTTGGGCACCGCGGAGTCCGTGTTGCCTCCGTCGACCGGAGTGAAGCCGGCTGCGGTGAGCGCCTTCACGGCCTCGTCGTAGGACTTGCCCGTGAGGTTGGGCACGGTCTGCGTGGTCACTCGCAGCGCCGAGCTGGACGGCTCGGGGAAGGCCTTGCCGCCGTACTTGTTGTCGGCCGCGCGCATCGTGTCGCGCCAGATCTGGGAGTCGGCGGTCTGGAACCCGTAGCCGAGCGTGGACTTCTTGCCGGTCACGTTGCCGACCCAGGTGGAGGTGGCGACCGTGGTGCTCGCGCCCGTGGTCCAGTTGTCGACCACGTCGTCCGTGGTGCCGGTCTTCGCCAGGTGCGGGACGCCCTGGTAGGGGGCGGCCGCGTCACGGGCGAGACCCGATTCCGCCGTGTACTGCAGGGTGTACGCCACGCCCGCGGCGACCTCGGGGGAGATGGCATTGGTGCACTTGCTCTTGGTGAAGTCGACGGGCTTGCCGTCGGGTCCGGAGATCGACTCGATCGGCACGGGGGTGCAGACCTTGCCGCCGCCGGCGAACGCGCCGTAGGCGGAGGCCATGGTGATCGGGGCGATCTCGTCGACGCCGCCGAAGGTGTTCGAGGGCACCATCGAGAGATCGCGGAAGCTGCCGGAGATGGTCGGGACGAAGGGCTTGCTCGGGTCCGCCGAGTCCTTGGGGAGGTCGGAGGCGCGGTGGATGCCGAGGTCCTTCGCGGTCTGGAAGATCTCGCAGAGGTCGAGCTTCTGCGCCATCGACGCGACGCCGCCGTTGATCGAGAAGCCGATCGCGGTCTTGACCGACTGGTTGCCCTTGATCCCGGTGTTGTCGTTCGAGAAGGTCCAGTCGCCGTAGCTGTAGACGCCGTCGGGCATGCAGGATGCCTGGAACGACTGCAACTGCACGGTGCGGCCGTTGACGTTGACCACGTCGTTCACCGAGTGGCCGCTCTTGAGCCACTGGGTCAGGGTGATCGGCTTGAACGTCGAGCCGACCTGGAAGCCGCCGGAGCCGCCGTACTCGAAGTCGGTGTTCCAGTTGATGCTCGTGTAGTTCGGGTGCTTCTTCAGGAAGGTGCCGTCGTCGTTGAACGGGCGGCTCTGCACCATGGCGAGGACCTTGCCGGTTCCCACGCCAACGCTGACGCTCGCGCCGCCGACGTCGATGCCGTCGACCGGGTTCTGCGGAACGCGCTCGTGCATGGCGTCGAGGCCCGCCTTCTGCAGATCGAGATCGATGGTGGTCATGATCTGGTAGCCGCCGCGGCGGAACTGGAACATGCGCTCCTCCGGCGTCGCGCCGAAGGTCGCGTCGTTGCGGATGTAGCGCTGGACGTAGTCGCAGAAGTGGCCGAGGCCGTAGGTGTTCTCGGCGACCGAGCAGCCCGGCACGCGCGGGGTGATCTTCGGAACGATCGGCGCGGCGATGGCCTCGTCGTACTGGGCCTTGGTGATCTTCTCGGTGCGGAGCATCGATCCGAGGATCTTGTCACGACGCTGCTTGTTGCGCTCGAGGTTCTCAGGCAGGTCGAGCTGCAGCTTCGAGGGGTTGTTCACGATCGCGACGAGGCTCGCCGCCTCGGAGAGCGTCAGATCCTTCGAGGTCTTGTCGTAGTAGTAGTGCGCCGCCGACTCGATGCCGTAGATCTGGCGGCCGAACAGGGCGATGTTGAGGTAGCCGAGGAGGATCTCGTCCTTCGAGTACTTCTTCTCGATGCTGATCGCGAGCTTCATCTCCTTGAGCTTGCGATCGGCGTCCTGCCGGGTGGCCTCCTTGTAGGCGGCCGCCCGCTCCTTCTCGTCGACGACGGCCTGCGACTCCTGGATCAGCACGTTGCGCACGTACTGCATGGTGATGGTCGAGGCGCCCGAGAGGTTCTTCCCCGCCACGTTCTGCAGCATGGCGCGGCTGGTCGCGATGACGTCGACGCCGCCGTGCGAGTAGAAGCGCGGATCCTCCTCGGCGACCGCCGCGTCCTTCACGTACTGGGAGATGTCGTCCCACTTGACCTCTTTGCGGTCCTGGTCGTAGAAGGTCGCGAGCTGGACGGTCTTGCCGCCCTTCTTCGCGTAGAGGGTCGAGGGCTGCGCGAGCTCACCGGGGTTGATGTGATCGGGCAGGTTCTCGAAGATCTTGATGGCCGAGGTCGCAGCGGCACCGCTGACGGCGACGACGGGGGTGATGGCCGCGGTGAGCAGCACGCCGGCGACGACGCTCATGGCGATGGCTCCGAAGAAGCCGGCGAGCGCGCCACCCGCGCTCCGCGGCTTCACCGTACGCACGCCGGAAGATTTCGCGCGCGAAGACGATGGGGTCTGATGAGTCATACAATCAAGGGTACGCGACACGCCTGACAATCCTGATCGCGCGACGCTCCTGCGCGCGCTGCGATCGAGCGAGGAGCCCTGTATGGACAACGCATCCGTGCCCGCCGAGCCGCAACGCTGGGAATATTTCGTGACCCCGCTGCTGCTCCACAACGAGGCCCAGATCCTCAACAATTGGGGCGCTCAGGGCTGGGAGCTCGTACAGATCATCGAGGGTCCGGCCGGCGGTAACGTCGCGTACCTCAAGAGAAAGGCCTGACACATGTCGGTTATCGAAGAACGCCTGCGCGAACTCGGCTACGAGATCCCCGAGGTCGCGGCACCCGTCGCCGCCTACGTCCCCGCACTGCGGCAGGGACGCCACGTGCACACGAGCGGCCAGCTGCCTTTCGTGAACGGCGCGCTGCCGGCGACCGGCAAGGTCGGCGAGGGCGACGGACTCGTCTCGCCAGAGCAGGCCGAGGAGCTCGCGCGGATCTGTGCGCTGAACGGTCTCGCCGCCGCCCGCGGCGTGCTGGGCTCGCTCGACAAGATCACCCAGGTCGTCAAGGTCACCGCATTCGTGGCCTCCGACCCCTCGTTCACGGGTCAGCCCGCGGTCGCCAACGGGGCATCGATGTTCCTCGGCCGCGTGTTCGGCGATATCGGGATCCACGTCCGCTCGGCCGTCGGTGTCGCGGTGCTCCCGCTCGATGCGCCGGTCGAGATCGAGTTCACCTTCGAAGTCGAGAAGTAGGAGCGGAGCGGCTTCGCCCGAACGAACGGAGGGGCGCGGGATCACGATGATCCCGCGCCCCTCCGTTCGTTCGCGGGACTACTTCGCCGTCTGCTCCGAGCGCATCCGGAGCGAGATGGTCTGCATCACCGCGGTATCGGCGAGGGTCGTGGTGTCGCCGATCTCCCGCCCTTCCGCGGCGTCGCGCAGCAGACGCCGCATGATCTTGCCGGACCGGGTCTTGGGCAGCTCGTTCACCACGAAGACCTGCCGGGGTCGGGCAATGGCTCCGATCGCCTGAGCGACGTGTCCGCGCAGTTCCTGCTCGGCCTCCTCGGCCGTGAGCAGGTGCTGCTGGCTCTTGAGGATCACGAAGGCGACCACGGCCTGTCCGGTCGTCTCGTCGCTCGCGCCGACCACGGCGGCCTCCGCGACCGCGTGATGGCCGACGAGCGCCGATTCGATCTCGGTGGTGGAAAGCCGGTGGCCCGAGACGTTCATGACGTCGTCGACGCGGCCCAGCAGCCAGATGTCCCCGTCCTCATCGAGGCGCGCGCCATCGCCCGCGAAGTACTGGTCGCCGAACTTCTCCCAGTAGGTCTCGACGAATCGGTCGGGGTCGCCCCAGATGGTGCGAACCATGCTCGGCCAGGGGCGCTGCACGACGAGCAGGCCGCCCTGGCCGTGATCCACCGCGTTCCCCTCGTCGTCGACGACGGCGATCGAGATCCCGGGCAGGGGCACCTGGGCGCTGCCTGGCTTCAGCGCGGTGAGGCCGGGCAGCGGCGAGATCATCATCGCGCCGGTCTCCGTCTGCCACCAGGTGTCGACGATCGGGGCGGTGCCCGCACCGATCACGTCGCGGTACCAGCGCCACGCCTCCGGGTTGATGGGCTCTCCCACGCTGCCGAGCACGCGGATGCTGGAGAGGTCGTGCTGCTCGGGGACCTGGCGGCCGACCTTCATGCAGGCGCGGATGGCGGTCGGCGCGGTGTAGAGGATCGTGACCCCGTACTTCTCGACGATCTGCCACCAGCGGCCCCAGTCCGGGGTCTCCGGCGTGCCCTCGTAGACGACCTGGGTCGCACCGTTGGCGAGCGGGCCGTAGACCACGTAGCTGTGCCCGGTGATCCAGCCGATGTCGGCGGTGCACCAGTAGACGTCGGTCTCGGGCTTCAGATCGAACACATTGCGGTGCGTGCTCGACGCCTGGGTGAGGTATCCGCCCGAGGTGTGCAGGATCCCCTTGGGGCGTCCGGTGGTGCCCGAGGTGTAGAGGATGAAGAGGGGGTTCTCCGCGGGGAACGCCTGCGCCGTGTGCTCCCCGTCGTAGGAGGTGATCTCCTCGTGCCACCACAGGTCGCGGCCCTCCTGCATGGAGATGTCGTTGCCGGTGCGCTGCACCACGAGCACGCGCTTCACGCTGAGCTCGGTGCCGTTCTCCAGGGCGAGGGCGTCGTCGACCGTGGGCTTGAGCGCCGAGACGCGTCCCTTGCGGTTGCCGCCGTCCGCGGTGATCACGAGTTCCGCCCGGGCGTCGTCGATCCGAGCGCGCAGGCTCTCCGCGCTGAACCCGCCGAACACGACCGAGTGGATCGCACCGAGGCGGGCGACCGCCAGCATCGAGATGATGGCCTCGGGGATCATGGGCATGTAGATGGCGACGCGGTCGCCCTGCTGCACGCCGAGGCTGGTCAGCATGTTCGCCGCGCGCTTCACCTCGTGCGTCAGCTCGGCGTAGGTGATGGTCCGGGTATCGCCCGGCTCGCCCTCGAAATGGATCGCGACGCGGTCTCCGAGTCCGGCGGCGAGATGGCGGTCGAGGCAGTTCGCGGCCACGTTCAACGTGCCGTCGGCGAACCACTTCGCGAACGGCGGGTTGCTCCAGTCGAGCGTCTCGGTGAAGGGCTGCTTCCACTGCAGCTTGCGTGCTTCTTCCGCCCAGTAGGCCTCGGGGTCCGCCGCAGCGCGCCAATAGACCGACGAGTCGTTGACGCTCGCCTGCGCCGCGAACTCGGGGCTCGGCGGATAGGTCTCGGTGTCGAGGGGGTGGCTGTCGATGGTGCCGTGCTGGTCAGTCATTGCGGCTGCTTCCCAATCTGTGCGCTTCCGATCAGGCATCCTTGCTCGGATCGGTTGTCGCCAGCGTAATATATAACTCCCGTTCCCGGGGGAATCCCTCGGTCAGGGGGCGCGACCGCCCTCCCCAGGCGGAGCGTCCACCTGCTGCGAGCGGCCGAGCGCCGCGGTCCTGTGGAACCGGGTCGGCCCGGCATGCCGCCCACCGAAACTGGCCGCATGTTCCCATCAGATCGCTCAGATCCCGGTCGTCCGAAACTCTCCGCGCGTCTCCCTCCCGGCGTCCGTCGTGCGTTCGGCGATCTGCTGCCGTTCCTCGATCTGCCGGGAGCGAGGGATCTGCTGATCCAGGTCAGCGGAGGCGCCGGCCGGGCGTGGGTGGACTGCTCGGGAGCGCTGCGGGCCGTGCCCGGCTGGCGGGCGGATCCTGGCCGGGTGCGGCGGATCGCGGTGGAATTGGTGTCGGCCGGCAACCGCCAGCTCGATGAGCTTCACCCCTGCGCCGACGTCGGAATCGGCGCAGGGGTGCGGGTGCACGCGGTGCTGCCCCCCGTCTGCGTGGCCGGGGCCGCCATATCGGTCCGCCTGCCCGCCGCGGAACAGCCTCGCCTGGGCCGACTGATCGCAGCGGGACTCTGCGCCGGGCCGCTCGCCGACGAACTGATCGCGCTCGTCGCGGACCGCCGCAACGTCCTGATCTCCGGGGGAACCGGGAGCGGGAAGACGACACTGCTGGGCGCCCTCCTCGACGAAGCTCCTCGGAGCGAACGCGTGGTGACCATCGAGGACGTCGCGGAACTGCGGCTCCGCCGGGAGAACTGGGTCGCCCTCGAGGCGCGAGCTCCGAACGCAGAGGGTGCCGGGGCGGTGCCGCTCCACCGGTTGCTGCGGGAAGCGCTGCGCATGCGACCCGACCGGATCGCTCTGGGCGAGTGCCGGGGACCCGAGGTTGCGACGCTGCTGTCCGCGCTCAACACCGGCCATGACGGAAGCGCCGGCACGGTGCACGCCAATCGCCTGGGCGACCTCCCGGCGCGATTGGAAGCCCTGGGCGCCGCTGCGGATCTGGACCCCGGTGCGCTCGGACGCCAAGCGGCGGCGGCGTTCCACGCGTTCGTGCACCTCGAGCGCGGGGCCGATGGGCGTCAGCGCGTCGGTGCGATCGGAAGACCGGTCCTCTCGCGCGACCGACTCGAGATCGGTCCGTTCCGATGATCCCGGTGGGCGAGCCATCGGTGGACGGAACCGGCACGTGGCCCGCCGGGGAGTTCGCACTCCGATGCTCGGTGCTCCTGCGCGGAGGCCTGCTGCCTGCCCGAGCGATCGAGGTGCTGGCCGACACGGATCCGGGCGGGACCGGCGCCGCAGCCGGCCGGATCTCCGACCGGATCGCACTCGGGCAGGAGCCGCCGGTTGCGATCGCCGCCGAGAACGGCCCCGATTGGCGATATCTGGCCGGGGCCTGGGAGGCCGCGGGACTCAGCGGAGCTCCGCTCTCCGACTCGCTGACCCGGCTGGCCGAGGCGCTCGACGGACTGCGGCGGCTCGCGGATCGGCGCGACGTGCTCCTGTCCGGACCTCGGGCGACCGTCCGCCTGGTCGCGGCTCTGCCGGTTCTCGCCCTGCTGCTCGGAATCCTCCTGGGCTTCGACCCGTTGCCGGTGCTGTTCGGGCCGACCGGGGGCATCTCAGCGGTTGCGGGGGCGGGGCTGCTCTGGGCCGGGATCGTCTGGGCGCGTGCCCTGGCCGACCGGGAACTCGGGGCGGAGAGAATCGCGGGGCTCGAACTCGAACTGCTCCGGATCGCCGCGCACGGCGGAGCGGGCCTGCGTGCGGGGATCCGACGCGCGGCCGACTGCGCTGACCGGCACCGGGCGGAGTGGGTGAGGCTTGACGACCTCCGCGGGGCCAGCGAGGCACGTCGGGCTCTCGAATCGGCCGCGGAGACCGGGATCGCATTCGGGGACGTGCTGCTCCGGTTCGCTGCCGAGCGGCGCGAGTCCGCGCACGCCGCGTTGGAACGCAGCGCCGAGCGGCTCGGAGTGCGGATCCTCGTCCCGCTGGCGGTCTGCGTGCTTCCTGCGTTCGTGCTGCTCGGTGTCGTGCCGGTCCTGATCGCCGTGCTCGGCGGTGTTCTCGAGAGCGGTCGATGACCGGTTGCCCTCCACAGCAGATTTCGTCACATTCCCCCTGTGGACAGCCTCGAGAACGCTCGCCGACGCACCCAGACTTGACCCACTCTCTCGCAGAACTCGGAACCCCACCCCAGAAGGAGCCCCCATGCCGCACCGCGCCGACACCGTCCGAAGCAGTTCCGAGCGCAGATCCCGCGCCGCCCACCCGGCCGCCGGTACTGCCCGGTCTGCAGCAGAAACGCGCAGCGGGCGAAGCGCTCCGTGCTGCAAGCCCCCGCGAACGCAGATCACTGCTCGTGCGGACCGTGTCGACGAGCGCGACCGCGGCACAGAGTCCCGGCAAAGCCACGGGCCGCGGTGCTTCAGGTGCGACGAGCAGGGAGCGGTGACCGCCGAGTACGCCGTGGTGATCCTCGCGGGAGTGGCGTTCGCCGGCCTGCTCATCGCGGTCATCCGCTCCGAGGAAGTCCGGACGATGCTGGTCGATCTCGTGCAGCAGGCGCTGGGCTCCGCCGGATGACCATCACGACGGCGCACGTGCCGCTCCTGCGCGACGAACGCGGCAGCGTCACGGCAGAGTTCGCGGTCGTGCTGCCCGCGATCCTCGCTGTGCTCGCGCTGGTCCTCGGCGGCATCATGCTCGCCGGGCGGCGCATCGAACTCGTGTCCGCCTCAGCCGAACTCGCCCGTCTCGAAGCCCGGGGCGATACCGAGCTCGCGGCGGAGCGCGAGCAGCGACTGCCCGAGGGCGTGAGGATCGTGAGGGAGCGCAGCGGGCAACTGCTCTGCGTCAGGCTGCAGGCTGCGCCCGGCAGCGGCGTCCTCGCGGCCATCGGCATCTCAGCGCGATCCTGCGCGATCGCGCACGTCTCGGCTTCGGGTCGCGAGACCGCCTCGATCGACGTGCTTCGGACCATCTCGGCCGGAGGCCCGGGTTCGGCCGCGTCATCAGGTCCGGCCCGGAGCAGGGATCACCGATGAGTGTCCCGGTCTCGGTCGGAGTGATCGCCGCGGTGCTGCTCCTCGGTGCGCCGGTGATCACCGCGGCGGTTCGGGCCGAGGCCGGTCACCGCGCGGCGGGTACTGCTGACGCGGCCGCGCTCGCCGCCGCGGATGCGGGCGTCGGCCTGCTCGACGGAGACCCCTGCGCTGCCGCTGAGCAGGTGACGAGAGCTGCCGGGGCTCGGCTCGCAGCGTGCGATATCGACCGGACCCGCTTCGAGGTCCGGGTTGCCGTCGAGGCCGTTGCGCCACTCGGAGAGGTGTCGGCTCGGGCGCGCGCAGGCGGGAGGCCGGACCCCGGCGCGCCCACGGGCGGTGGTGCGATCGGTGCGGACGGATGGGTGTGGCCTTCGGCGATCCGGGCGGTCACCCAGGGGCCGCACGACGGGCATGCGATCGACCTCGCCGTCGACGGTTCCGGCGTGCTGTACGCACCCTATCGGGGTATCGTGGTGCGTGTCGGCGACGACGGAAACGGGATACCGGCGGTGTGCCGGGCGCGCCCGGAGTGGTGGCACGGTCCGAACCAGACCGTCCTCATCCGGCATGAGTACCGCGGGCGCACGCTCTACAGCTCGCACAACCACCTCGCGGCCGGCTCGTCCGCACGTGCGGGCGTCACCGCCGGCACCGTCGTCTCGGCAGGGCAGCCCGTCGGGGCCGCCGGGCGCAGCGGATGCACTTCCGGACCCCACTCCCACTTCACGCTGTCGAGCGCCCCGCGCAACACGAACCCGGACCTCGACCCGTTCCTCTACATCGGCTCTCCGTGAACCGCCCAGCGGACCTCCGGTACCATGACGCGAAGCACCCCGGAAGGCCGGGCTGTGTATCGTTGCGAAGCAGGAACCTCTCGACGGTGGAACTCCGAAGAGGGGAGCGCACGATGCGCAGCGCACCTGCGGGCGCTGGATCAGAGCCGCGAGCAGCGCGGATCACCCGGCGAACCGGCACCGCAAGACGGTGCGAACGAACGCCACAGAAGAAGGAGTGCCCGTGGGGGCCGCGAAGAAACTCGTGATCGTCGAGTCGCCGACCAAGGCGAAGACCATCGGCGGATATCTCGGCGACGACTACGAAGTGATCGCCTCGGTCGGGCACGTGCGCGACCTGGCGGAACCGTCGGAGCTGCCCAGCGAGCTGAAGAAGGGACCCTTCGGCAAGTTCGCCGTCGACGTCGACAACGGTTTCGCTCCGTACTACGTCGTCGCAGACAACAAGAAGAAGACGGTCAGCGAGCTCAAGCGGGCGCTCAAGGGAGCGGACGAGCTGTGGCTCGCCACTGATGAGGACCGCGAAGGAGAAGCGATCGCGTGGCACCTGCTCGAGGTGCTCAAGCCCAAGGTGCCCGTGCGCCGCATGGTGTTCCATGAGATCACCAAGGAAGCGATCGAGCAGGCCAAGGCGAACACGCGCGATCTCGATATCGCGCTCGTCGACGCGCAGGAGACCCGGCGCATTCTCGACCGACTGTACGGCTACGACATCTCGCCGGTGCTCTGGCGCAAGGTCGCCCCGAAGCTCTCCGCAGGCCGCGTGCAGTCCGCCGCGACCCGGCTCGTCGTCGATCGCGAGCGCGAGCGACTCGCGTTCGTCTCCGCCGAATACTGGGACATCACGGCGACCTTCACCCCCGAGGCCGGCGCCACCGATTCGACCCCGTTCGCCGCACGACTCGTCCGCGTCGACGGTCAGCGCCTCGCGACGGGCGGCGACTTCGCCGACGACGGAACCCTGACCCCGCGCGCGGCGAAGGCAGGCGTCATCGGTCTGGAACAGGCGCGCGCAGAACGGCTGGCCTCCGCGCTCGCCGCAGGCGCACCGGCACGGGTCCGTTCGGTCGAGACCAAGCCGCACACCCGGCGCCCGGCCGCACCGTTCACCACCTCGACCCTGCAGCAGGAAGCCTCCCGCAAGCTCCGCTACAGCTCGCGTCAGACCATGTCGTTCGCCCAGTCGCTCTACGAGAACGGCTACATCACCTATATGCGAACCGACTCGCCGTCCCTCTCGGGGCAGGCGATCCGGGCGGCGCGCACTCAGGCCGCCGAGCTCTACGGTGCGCAGACGGTCCCCGAGAAGCCGCGCGTCTACACCGGCAAGGCCAAGGGCGCTCAGGAAGCGCACGAGGCCATCCGGCCCGCGGGCGACGTCTTCCAGCGACCGAGCGCGCTGAAGGGCAAGCTCACGCAGGGGGAGTACGCGCTCTACGAGCTCATCTGGAAGCGCACCGTCGCGAGCCAGATGGCCGACGCCAAGGGCTCCACCGACACCGTGACCGTGGGCGTCGAGGTCGCGGAGCCCGGGGAAGCCCGGGCGACCGACACCGAATTCACGGCGAGCGGCACCGTCATCACGTTCCCCGGCTTCCTGCTGGCGTACGAGGAGGGCCGCGACGAGAAGCGCGGCGACAACGAGCAGAACGTGGCGCTGCCCCAACTGGCAGAGTCCCAGGCGCTCGGCGTGACCGAGCCCGAGGCCAAGGGGCACGAGACTAGTCCGCCCCCGCGCTACACCGAGGCCAGCCTCACCAAACGGCTCGAAGAGCTCGGCATCGGCCGTCCCTCGACCTACGCGGCCATCATCAGCACGATCATGGATCGCGGCTACGTGGCCAAGAAGGGGCAGGCGCTCGTGCCGAGCTGGATCGCCTTCTCGGTGGTCCGCCTGCTCGAGGAGCACTTCGCCGCACTGGTCGATTACGACTTCACCGCGGAGATGGAGAACGACCTCGACCGGATCGCAGCCGGCGATGCGGACCGTAGCGCTTGGCTCAGCGAGTTCTACTTCGGGAGCGACGCCCACCCCGGTCTGCGCGGCGTCGTCGACAACCTCGGCGAGATCGACGCGCGAGCGATCAACACGATCAAGATTGACGACGAGATCTCGCTGCGCAACGGCAAGTACGGTCCCTACCTCGAAGTCTTCGACGACAAATGCGAAGTCGGCGAAGACGGCGCGCTCAAGCCGCGCAGCGTCAACATCCCCGACGGGCTCGCACCCGACGAACTCACGCCCGCGAAGGCTCACGAGCTCGCCGACGCGGAACCCGCAGAGGACCGCGTGGTCGGGCTGCACCCGAAGACGGGCAAGCGGATCGTGGCGAAGAACGGCCGCTTCGGCCCCTACGTCACCGAGCTGCTCGACGACGGCGAGGAGCTGCCGAAGGGGCAGAAGCCGCGCACGGCCTCGCTCTTCAAGAGCATGGACCCCGCCACGATCGAACTTGACGCGGCCGTCGCGCTGCTCGACCTGCCGCGCGTCGTCGGCGTCGACCCCGAGTCGAATGCCGAGATCACCGCGCAGAACGGCCGCTACGGCCCCTACCTCAAGAAGGGGACCGATACCCGAACGCTGCCGAGCGAGGACGCGATCTTCTCGATCGACCTCGCCGGAGCGCAGGAACTGTTCGCGCAGCCCAAGTACGGCGCGCGCCGCGCTTCCAGCGCCCTGAAGGAATTCGACGCGGACCCGGTCAGCGGCAAACCCATCAAGGTGCGGGACGGGCGCTTCGGCCCCTACGTCACCGACGGCGAGACCAACGCGACGATCCCGCGCGGCGACAGCGTCGAGGACATCACCTTCGAGCGAGCCGTCGAGCTTCTCGCGATCAAGCGAGCCAAGGGGCCCGCCAAGCGCAAGGCCCCGGCCAAGAAGGCCCCGGCCAAGAAGGCGCCGGCCAAGAAGACCGCGGCCGCGAAGAAGACCGCTGCAGCGTCCGGAACGAAGAAGGCGGTCGATCCCGCCCGATCCGCCGCCGCGAAGAAGGCCGCCGCGACCCGGGCCGCGAAGAAGGCCGCCGCCGAGCAGGCCGCCGCCGGAGCGTGATGGACGGACTGTTCATCACGCTCGAGGGCGGAGACGGAGCCGGGAAGACCACCCAGGCCGAGATGCTCACGAGCTGGCTCGACGCGCGAGGGCTCGAGACCGTCCGCACGCGCGAGCCGGGCGGCACGCCGCTCGGCGTGGCGGTCCGGGGAATCCTGCTGCACGGCGGGGAGGAGCTGGGCGCGGTCGACCCGCGTGCCGAAGCACTGCTCTACGCGGCGGACCGCGCACAGCACATCGCCCGGGTCGTGCGTCCCGCTCTCGCCCGCGGAGCCGTCGTCGTGCAGGACCGCTACATCGACTCCTCCCTCGCCTACCAGGGGGCCGGACGCGTGCTCGACGTCTCCGACGTCCGGCGCATCAGCGAATGGGCCAGCGGCGGCCTCTGGCCCGCGCTCACCATCCTGCTCGACGCGAGCCCCGAGCTCGCCGCAGAACGCCGCACCGCGCGCGGCGGAACCGCGGACCGGCTCGAAGCCGAAGCCGCGGCGTTCCACCGCGCGGTTCGCAACGGGTTCCTCGCACTCGCCGCCGAAGAACCCGACCGCTTCCTCGTGCTCGACGCAGCCCGGCCCGTCGACGACCTGCACCGCGAGATCATCGCACGCGTCGGCGAACTGCTCGCGGGATAGACCGCCGCAGGAGCGAGACCGCGTGGCCGTGCCCGCCCCGGACGCCGAAGCACCCCGCCGGGCTCGGCCTCCGGCGCGGCCTCCGGCTCGGACCGACCAATGCCCGCGTGCGCACCGTCCTGGCGCTCTCGGCCGGCGCTCTCGGCCGGCGCTCACCCCGAACGGCGCGGACGAGACGCACGGGTGACGAGCGCTCGTAGACACACCGCAGGGGCCCGGATCAGCGAGTGATCCGGGCCCCTGCGTGCGAGACGGGAAGGCGCTCCGGCGTCAGAACTCCCCGCCCGCGGCGTACTCCTCGGCGGCGCGACGCGGGACCACGATCACGGGCACGACCGCGTGGTGCACGATCTTGCGGGCGTGCGAGCCGAGCGTGACCCGAGCGAACGGCCCGCTGCTGCTCGACCCGATGACGAGCACGTCGCCCTGATTCCAGTCGACGGCGGCCATCGCCTCGTCCCAGTCGTCGCCGATGCCGAGCACCACTTCTGCCGCCTTCGGCAGCTCGGTGCGCGTCGCGGCCGACTCGAGCGCGGCGTTCGCATCCGACAGCAGCGTCTGCCGCCACTCCTCGAACACCTCGTTCTCGTAGTCCTGGCCCACGCCCGAGGTCGCCATGCGGCGCGGACGGACGGCGAACGACGCGATCCGGAACCGCAGATCGCTCTCCGCCGCGATCGTCGCCGCACCGAGGATCAGGTCGCTGTCGGACTCGGTGCCGCGGTAGGCGGCCGTGATCTGCTCGATGTCCTGCCCGTCGCGCAGGCGGAACCCCCGCGGGGCGATCGCGACGGGCACGGGCGACGTCTGCATGAGGCCGGAATCGACCGAGCCGAGCGAGATGCGCCCGATGGGAGACGACTTCGCCGCCCCCACCACGAGTCGCTGGCCGCCGACCGCCTCGACCACGTCGATGAGTCCCTGCCGCACCGACGACGGATCCTGGTGTACAAGCGTGCGCGCGGCCACATCGGCCGGCACGAGGGCCAGCGCCTCGGCCAGGGTCGCCTCGGCCTGCGCGACCACGCGGTCCTGGTACTCCTGGTCGCCGCGACTGAACGCCAGCGGCCACCCGGTCGCGGTGACCGCCGCGATGACGAGTTCGAGCTTCATGCTGCGCGCGAGGAGCGCGCCGAGGTGCACGGCCGAGCTGGAGCTGTGTCCGGGCGCGATGCCGACGACGATGGTCACGAGGCGACCTCCTGGGAGAACGCGCCGGGCTGTGCGAGGGCCGAGCGCTTACGGGCGTAGAAGAAGTAGTAGAGCAGGAACAGCGCGGTCCACACGGCGAACACGGCGATGGTGATGAGCTGCAGGTTCGTGATGATCCATAGGCAGCCGAGGATCGACAGGACCGGGATCACGTAGCCGCCCGGCACCTTGAATCCCCGCTCCAGGTCAGGCTCGCGCCGCCGCAGGATGATGACGCCGAGCGACACCACGATGAACGCGGCGAGGGTGCCGATGCTCGTCATCTCGGCGAGGAAGTTGATCGGGATCACGCCCGCGAGGATGCCGGTCGCGATCGCCACGATGATCGTGTTGGGGATCGGCGTCATGGTGCGCGGGTTGACCTTCTGGAACACCTTCGGCATCATCCCGTCCTTCGACATCGCGAAGAGGATGCGGGTCTGGCCGTAGAGCACGACGAGGGTGACGCTGAAGATCGAGATCACGGCGCCCGCGGCGACGAGGGTGCCGGGCCAGGACGCCCCGACGAGGTGCTCGATGATCGCGGAGAGCCCGGCGCTCTGATCCTTGAACTGCTCGGGCGCCTGCGCGCCGAGGCCCGCCATGGCGACGAGCACGTAGATCCCGGTGACGATGACGAGGGCGAAGATCAGCGCGAGCGGCAGGTTCCGCTTCGGGTTCTTCGCCTCTTCGCCGGCGGTCGAGACGGCGTCGAGGCCGACGAACGAGAAGAAGATGATCCCGGCGCCCGACATGATGCCGGCGAATCCGAACGGCGCGAAGTTCGCGAAGTGGTCAGCGTTCCAGCCGGTGAACGCGATCGCCGCGAAGAAGACGAGCACGACGAGCTTGATGACCACCATGATCGTGTTGGTGATCACCGACTCCTTCGTGCCGCGGATCAGCAGCAGGGCGCACAGCGCGATGAGGATCACGGCCGGGAGGTTGATGATCCCGCCCTCCTCGGGAGCGTTCGAGAGCGCGGCGGGAAGTTCGAAGCCGAAGAGATTGTGGAACAGCTGGTTCACGTACTGCGACCAGCCCACGGCGACCGCCGCGGTCGAGACGCCGTACTCGAGCAGCAGACAGGCGGCGACGCCCATCGCCGGCATCTCGCCGAGGGTCGTGTACGCGTAGGAGTAGGAGGATCCCGAGACCGGGACGCTGCCCGCCAGCTCCGCGTAGCAGAGCGCGGTGAGGCCGGCGACGACGCCGGCGATGAGGAAGGAGATGATGACCGCGGGTCCTGCGGTCGGGACGGCCTCGGACAGGATGAAGAAGATACCCGTTCCGACGGTGCCGCCGACACCGATCATGGTGAGCGAGAAGAGCCCGATGCTGCGCGAGAGTTTGGGGCCGTGCGTGTCCTCTCCCTCTCGCGGGATCGGCTTGCGGCGCAGAAGCTGCTGCGGCATCGAAGTCATGCGTGTGAGTCCTTCGGACGTCGTTGTCGGGTGGGTGCATGACAGTGTCCCCCCAGATGGGCCGCGGCCACAAATTCTCGACACGCTGAGACCCCGTGGGGGAGTAAGTCCCTGTCTGGAACGGAGCGCATTCCAGGCCCCGGCCTACACATCTGATGTAGTTAAGGGTAGGCTAACTTCACACCTTCGACGAAGCGGGTCCGTCACGCATCGATCGGGCCCGGAAAGGACCCACGTGCGCACTCGACGCCTGCTCAGCATCGCCGCGGCACTCGTCGCGGCCGTCTCCATCTCGGCATGCTCCGCCGCCGGCTCCTCCGGATCGGGCGCGGATCCGAGCGGGGATCGGCCGCCGCGGGCGACGCGAGCGGCGCGTTCCCCGTCAGCATCGAGCACGCCTTCGGCAAGACGACGGTCGAGCGGCGACCGGAGCGCATCGCGACCGTCGGCTGGGCCAGCCAGGAAGTGCCTCTGGCGCTCGGGGTCGCGCCGGTCGGCATGGCGAAGATCACCTGGGGCGACGACAACGGCAACGGGATGCTGCCCTGGGTGGAGGACCAGCTCGCGAAGCTGAAGGCGCCGACGCCGAAGCTGTACGACGAGACCGACGGCGTCGATTTCGAGGCCGTCGCGGCGACGAAGCCCGACGTGATCCTCGCGGCCTACTCGGGCATCACGAAGGAGGACTACCGGACGCTCTCGAAGATCGCTCCGGTCATCGCGTACCCGCACACCGCGTGGGGCACGAGTCTCGACGACCTGGTGCGGATGGACTCCGAAGCCATCGGCAAGAAGGCCGAGGGCGAGGCCCTGCTGCGGCGTCTGCACGAGGAATCCGCCGCATCGCTCGCGAAGCACCCGAAGCTCCCGAAGGCCAAGGTGCTGATCGCCAACATCGATCCCAAGAACCTCAGCCAGGTCACGATCTACACCTCCCACGACACCCGGCCCCGGTTCCTCCGGGAGCTCGGCCTGCCGGAACCCTCGGTCGTCACCGAGGAATCGAAGAAGACCGACGCGTTCTTCGCCACGGTCAGCGCCGAGGCCGCCGACCGCTTCTCGGACGTCGACCTGATCGTCTCGGCGGGGACCCCGGACCTGCTGAAGCGCATGCAGGCCGATCCGCTGCTCAGCAAGATCCCCGCCGTCGCGAAGGGGCACGTCGCGATCCTGCCCGATTCGTCGCCGCTGGCAGTCTCGGCCTCGCCCTCCCCGCTGTCGATCGGCTGGGGAGTGGACCGCTACTTCGACGCGCTCTCGGCGCCCCTGCAGTAGCCGCCGCGGGGAGCCGACGTCGGCGCACCCGCCCGTACCATCCACCGATCCGCCCCTCACACGCGCCCGACCCGGGCGCCCGCGCACCCGTCCGGTGCGCGGCCCGACGAAAGGACACCCCGTGCGACGCTCTCGCATCCTCGGCCTGGCTGCGGCCGCCATCATCGCCCTGACCGCGACCGCGTGTTCGGCGCCGAGCGGGCCCTCGGGCGGATCCGGCGGAGGCGACGCACGCGCGAAGGGCGGATTCCCGGTCACGATCGAGCACGCCTTCGGCAAGACCACGATCGAACATCAGCCGAAGCGCGTCGCCACGGTCGCGTGGATGAATCACGAGGTGCCGCTCGCGCTGGGCGTCGTGCCCGTCGGCATGAGCAAGGCGACCTGGGGCGACGACAACGGCAACGGAGTACTGCCCTGGGTCGAGGATCAGCTGCAACAGCTCGGCGCGAAGACCCCGACGCTGTTCGACGAGACCGACGGCATCGACTTCGAGGCCGTCGCCGCGACGAAGCCCGACGTGATCCTCGCCTCCTACTCGGGCCTCACGAAGGACGAGTACGAGACGCTGTCGAAGATCGCACCGGTCGTCGCCGAACCCGGCGTGCCCTGGGGCACGAGCCTGCAGGACGTCATCCGCATGAACTCGGAGGCGATCGGCAAGAAGACCGAGGGCGAGGCGCTCATCGCCGAACTCGACCGCAAGACCGAAGCGGCCCTCGCGAAGCACCCGAAGCTCACGGCCGCGAAGCCGCTCTTCGCCTACATGGATCCCAAGAATCTCAGCAAGATCGACTTCTACACGACGCACGACACCCGGCCCGGATTCCTCAAGGATCTCGGCCTGCCGGTCCCGAAGGTGGTGGAGGAAGAATCGAAGAAGTCCCAGCAGTTCTACGTCTCCGTCAGTGCCGAGGCGGCCGACCGCTTCGCCGACGTCGACCTCGTGGTCCTCTACGGCGACACCCGGGGCGAGCTCGTGAAGCGCATGCAGGCCGACCCGCTGCTCTCCAAGATCCCGGCGGTCAAGGCCGGACGCATCGCGGTGCTCCCCGATCAGACGCCCCTCGCGGCCTCGGCGAATCCCTCGCCGCTCTCGATCGGCTGGGGCGTCGACCGCTACTTCGACACGCTCGCCGCACCGCTCGAGAAGTGAGCGGGGGAGTGTCGATCGCCGTGCGCGGAGGGGGCCGAACGACGCAGGTCGTCGGCGCGCAGCCGACGACCGCCCGGCACCGGCTCCCGCTGCGCCTGACCTGGATCCTCACGGGGGCGGTGCTGCTCGTGCTGCTCTGCGCGGCGTCGCTCGCCTTCGGCGTGCGCGGGGTCTCGCTCGGCGACATCCTCGCCGCACTCGGCGGTCGCACCGACACGGTGTCCGAGGCCGCGGTCGCGGCACGGATCCCGCGCACCGTGCTCGCGCTGCTCGTCGGCGCGGCGCTCGCGATCGCGGGCACCTCGATGCAGGCGGTCACCCGCAACCCCCTCGCGGATCCCGGGCTGCTCGGCGTCTCGGGCGGCGCCTCGCTCGCCGTCGTGATCGGGATCGCGTTCTTCGGCCTTGCGGCGCCCGTCAGCACCCTGTTCGTCGCGATGGGCGGCGCGGCCGTCGCCGCGGTCTTCGTCTATGCCGTCGGATCGCTCGGCGGGGGCGGGGCGACCCCGCTCAAGCTGGCGCTCGCCGGGGCGGCCACCTCTGCGGCGCTCGTCTCGCTCGTGAGCGCGATCCTGCTGCCCCGCGTCGACGTGATGTCGCAGTTCCGGTTCTGGCAGATCGGCGGGGTCGGCGGTGCCGACTGGGGACGCATCGCCCTCATCGCTCCCGGACTCATCGCCGGAGCCCTCATCTGCTTCGCGACCGCGCGCGGCATGAACGGGCTCGCGCTCGGCGACGAACTCGCGACGGGCCTCGGCATCAACGTGATGCGCACACGGCTCCTCGCGGCGCTGGGGGCCGTGATCCTGTGCGGTGCCGCGACCGCGGTGGCGGGTCCGATCGGCTTCGTCGGGCTCGTGGTGCCGCACCTCTGCCGGCTGCTCTTCGGACCGGACCACCGCTGGCTGCTCCCCGCGAGCGCCGTGGCGGGATCCGCCCTGCTCGTCGCCGCCGATGTCGTCGGGCGGCTCATCGCGCGTCCGGCGGAGGTCGAGGTCGGGATCGTCACCGCCGTGATCGGTGCCCCCGTGTTCATCTGGATCGTGCGGCGCGGAGCCACGGGCCGTGCGATGGGAGGAGTTCGATGAACGCCGCTCCCGCGACCTCCGCCGGTCCCGCGACCCCCGGGGCGACCGCGTCCCCCGGGGCACCCGCGTCCTCCGCGATCGACCGTGGGCGCCGTGCTCGCCGCACACGCCGTGTCGCGGTGTCGGCGACGCTGGCGCTGCTCGCCGTGGCACTGTTCGCGCTCACGCTCATGATCGGCGACGCCTGGGCGAGTCCCGCCGAGGTGCTCCGCGTGCTCGCCGGAGAGACGGTGCCGGGCGTCTCCTTCACGGTCGGCGAGCTCCGCCTGCCGCGTGCGATCCTCGGGCTGCTCGCCGGATTCGCGTTCGGAGCAGCCGGGGTGACCTTCCAGACCATGCTGCGCAACCCGCTGGCCTCGCCCGACATCATCGGCATCAGCGCCGGGGCGAGCGCTGCCGCGGTGTTCGGGATCGTCGTGCTCTCGGCGAGCGGACTCGTGCTCTCGTCGCTCGCGCTCGCGGGTGCGATCCTCACGACCCTCGTGATCGCGATGCTCGCGCAGAATCGCGGGTTCTCGACGATGCGCCTCGTCCTCATCGGGATCGGCGTCGCCGCGCTGCTGCAGAGCGCCATCTCCTACCTCATCTCCAAGGCCGGGGAATGGGACCTGCAGACGGCCATGCAGTGGATGACCGGGAGTCTCAACGGCGCGAGCTGGGAGAAGATCCTGCCGCTCGTCGGCGCGCTCCTCGTCTGCGCCCCGCTGCTGCTCGCGAACGGCCGCGGACTCGACCTGCTGCGCCTCGGCGACGACGCCGCGGTCGCGCTCGGCGTGCGCGTGGGGCGGGTGCGGATCCTCGCGGTGATCGCCGCGGTCGGCCTGCTCGCCTTCGCCACGGCGGGCAGCGGGCCCATCGCGTTCGTCGCGTTCATGGCCGGTCCGATCGCGGCGCGGCTCGTCGGTCCCGGCTCGCGGCTCACGATCCCCGCCGGACTCGTCGGAGCGTGCCTCGTGCTCGGCGCCGACCTCATCGGGCAGAACCTGTTCGACCACCGCTATCCGGTCGGCGTCGTCACCGGCGTGCTCGGCGCACCGTATCTCGTCCTCCTCCTCATCAGGATGAACCGCTCAGGAGGCTCCCTGTGACCATCGACCACCGCCTCGCCGCCGACGGGCTGCGCCTCGGCTACGACGACCGCGTGATCCTCGACGGGCTCGACCTCGAGATCGAACCCGGCAGGATCACCTCGATCGTGGGCGCGAACGGCAGCGGCAAATCGACGCTGCTGCGCGCGTTCGCGCGTCTGCTGAAGCCGCAGTCCCGCACCGTGCTGCTCGACGGCACGGAGATCCATCGGCGTCCGTCCAAGGAGTTGGCGCGATTGCTCGGCCTGCTGCCGCAGAGCCCCATCGCGCCCGAGGGGATCGCCGTCTCCGACCTCGTCGGCCGCGGGCGCCACCCGCACCAGGGAGCGCTCGCACGTTGGAGCGCCGCCGATACCGAGGCCGTCGCCGAAGCGCTCGAGGCGACCGCGACGACGGAACTCGCCGACCGTGCGGTCGACGAGCTGTCGGGCGGGCAGCGGCAACGGGTCTGGATCGCGATGGCCCTCGCGCAGCAGACCGACATCCTGCTGCTCGACGAGCCCACCACGTTCCTCGACGTCGCCCACCAGGTCGAGGTGCTCGACCTGCTCACCGACCTCAACCGCAGGCGCGGCACCACGATCGTCATGGTGCTGCACGATCTGGGGCTCGCCGCTCGCTATTCGGATCGCCTCGTCGCGATGAGCGGCGGCGCGGTGCACGCCTCCGGTGCGCCCGCTGAGATCGTCACTCCCGACCTCGTCCGCGACGTGTTCGGGCTCGAAAGCCACGTGCTCCCCGACCCCGTGTCGGGGGCGCCCATCGTCTCGCCCATCGGGAGGCATCATGTCCGCTGAATCCACCTGGTGCGAGACCTCGGAGACCATGCGTGCCGAGGTGCCGGAGCCGCCCGGGTTCGTGATCGCGCGCGCGGCCGTCGAGCGGATCGAACTCGTCTCGCCGACGTTCGCCCGGATCACCTTCGCCGGGGCCGCGCTCGACGCGTTCGGCACTCCCGGGCGCGGGCTCGATCAGCGGATCAAGCTCATCTTCCCCGGAGCGAGCGGCCGCGTCCCCGACATCTCCGAGACCGACGACTGGTACCGCGGGTGGCTCGACCTGCCCGAAGAAGAACGCGGCTCGATGCGCACCTACTCGATCCGCGAGCTTCGCGTGGAACCGGACGGCACCCGCGTCGTGGTCGACTTCGTGCTGCACCTCGAGCCCGGTGCGACGGGACCCGCGTCGTCGTGGGCCGCGGGTGCCGCCGCCGGCGACGAACTGCTGCTCGTCGGGCCCCGGCGCGGCGGCCCCGACTGGGGCGGGATCGAGTTCGACGACGGGGTCGGCGGTCCCGTGCTGCTCGCGGGCGACGAGACCGCCGCGCCGGCCATCGCCCGGATCCTCGAGGACGTCGCTCCCGACACGGTCGGTACGGCCTGGATCGAGGTGCCGCACGCCGAGGACCGGCTGCCGATCGCGGCGCCTGCGGGGGTCGAGGTGCGCTGGCTCGTGCGCGGCGATGAGGCGCACGGCAGCGCGCTGATCCCGGCGCTGCTGGCGCACGTGGGGCTCGACGGGCCGGCAGGGGCCGCGGTCGCGGCCTCGGCGGGAGCCGACGCCGACACCGAGGCGCCCGTCTGGGAGACGCCCACCTACTCGAACCTGGAGGAGGCCGGATACCGGCCGACGCACGCGCCCACTTCGCAGGCCTGCATCATCGGTTCCTGTGCCGAGTGCGTGCGCTCCTTCGACGCGAGGATCCTGCGTGCGCGGGAATGCCGGTACTGGATCGCGGGCGAGAGCGGGGTCGTGACGACACTGCGTCGGCACCTGGTGCGCGAGTGCGGGGTCGACCGTGCCCGGGTCGCGTTCATGGGGTATTGGCGCCGCGGCGTCGCCATGCGGGGGTAGCGAGCTCGGCCGCCGGGAGCGGTCGCGGGGTCTGGGGTCGCGTTCCGGTGCTCGTGCCGAGGGCCGGGGTTTCTGTCGAGGGCCGGGGTTTCTGCCGAGGGCCGGGGTTTCCACCGAGGACCGGTGCGTCTTTCGAGGACCGGCTGAAATCGACGGAGTTTTCCCTTTCCTCGAAACCGAGGCCGTTCCTCAACACCGAGGCCGCTTCTCGACATCGAACCCGTTCCTCGAACCGGACCCGACCCCGGTGCATTCGTCGACGAACGGTGTTCCTGCCGGGGAACGGCTCTCCCGTCGAGGGCCCGTGCTCCTGCCGAGGGCCGGGGCATCCGTCGAGGCCTCGTAGATCCGTCGAGGGCCGGTGCTTCTGTCGAGGGCCGGCTGAAAACGACGGAGTTTCACCGTTTCTCGAAACCGGGGCCCTTCCCCGAAACCGGGCCTGCTCCTCGAACCCGGGCCTGCTCCCCGAAACCTGGCCCGTTCCTCGAACCCGGGCCCGTTCCCCGAAACCAAGCCCACTCCTCGGTATCGGGCCCGGTCCTCGACACGGGATCCGCGAGCCCGGAGTACACACACCCCGGGAGCGAGTGGACCCCGCACACGCGAAGGGCGCCGGCACGGTATCCCGTGCCGGCGCCCTCAGCGCCATGCGATCGAGTGCTACGCGCCGACGACCGGGCCGAAGCGCTCGGGCAGCGTCGCCTGCGAGGCGGCGCGCAGCTCGGCGAGCGGCAGCTCGAAGCGGTCCTGGATCTCGATGGAGGCCTCGTCGCCCGCGCGGTCGGTCACGCCGATGCGCAGCACGGGGAAGCCGCGTCCCTCGCAGAGCCCGCGGAACTTGACCTCCTCCTCGTGCGGAACGGCGACGAGCACGCGCGCCTGCGACTCCGAGAACAGCGCGGCGGTCGCGTCGACGCCGTCGCGCGAGATGATCTCGTCGATCCAGACGCGTGCGCCGACGCCGAAGCGCAGGGCACCGTCGGTGAGCGCCTGGGCGAGGCCGCCCTCGGACAGATCGACCGCGGCCGACAGCAGGCCGCCCTGCGCCGCCGCGTGCAGCAGCTCGGCGAGGGCGCGCTCGTCGTCGAGCACCGCGATCGGCGGGCGCCCGCCGAGGTGCTGGTGCACGGTCTCGGCCCAGGCCGAGCCGTCGAGCTCGTCGCGGGTGGTGCCGAGCAGGTAGAGGTGCTCGCCCTGATCCTGCCAGCCGCTCGGGATGCGGCGGGCGACGTCGTCGATGATGCCGAGCACGCCGACCACGGGGGTCGGGTGGATCGGGGTGTCGCCCGTCTGGTTGTAGAGCGAGACGTTGCCGCCGGTGACGGGGACCTCGAGCGCGAGGCATGCGTCGGAGAGGCCCTCGACGGACTGCGAGAACTGCCACATGACCTCGGGGTTCTCGGGGCTGCCGAAGTTCAGGCAGTCGGTGACCGCGGTGGGCACCGCGCCCGAGGTGGCGACGTTGCGGTACGCCTCGGCGAGGGCGAGCTGCGAGCCCACGTAGGGGTCGAGCTGGCAGTAGCGGCCGTTCGCGTCGGTCGCGATGGCGACGCCCAGGCCGCTCTCCTCGTCGACGCGGATCATGCCGGCGCCGTCGGGGAACGAGAGCGCGGTGTTGCCGAGCACGTACTTGTCGTACTGGTTGGTGATCCAGTCGACGGATGCCTGGTTGGGGGACCCGGCGATCGCGACCATCTGGGCGCGGAGGTCCTCGCCTGCGGCCGAACGAGTGAGGCCGGCAGCGGTGACCGAGTCGGCCTGCAGGGCGTCGATCCAGCTCGGGTAGGAGACGGGGCGCTCGTAGACCGGGCCGTCGACCGCGACGGTGGAGGGATCCACGTTGACGATCTCCTCGCCGCGCCAGTTGATGACCAGTCGGCCGGTGTCGGTGACCTCGCCGAGGACGCTCGTCTCGACGTCCCACTTCTTCGTGACCTCGAGGAACGCGTCGAGCTTGTCGGGGTGCACGACCGCCATCATGCGCTCCTGGCTCTCCGACATGAGGATCTCCTCGGCCGTGAGCGACGGGTCGCGCAGCAGCACGCTGTCGAGCTCGATGAACATGCCGCCGTCGCCGTTGGCCGCGAGCTCCGAGGTGGCACAGGAGATACCGGCTGCGCCGAGATCCTGAATGCCCTCGACGAGCTCGCCGCGGAACAGCTCGAGGCAGCACTCGATGAGCACCTTCTCGGCGAAGGGATCGCCGACCTGCACGGCGGGCCGCTTC
Source organism: Leucobacter sp. HNU (assembly GCF_047946755.1). GTDB lineage: Bacteria > Actinomycetota > Actinomycetes > Actinomycetales > Microbacteriaceae > Leucobacter. The sequence continues at coordinate 172,458 of NZ_CP178837.1, forward strand.
GTGGGGCCGCCCTCGCTGAAGCTGTCGGACGCGAGGATCGACGCGCCGCCGATGCCGTCGCCGCCCGTGCGGGCGCCGAAGAGCACGACCTTGTTGCCGGCACCCGAGGCGTTCGCGAGGTGGAGGTCCTCGTGGCGGAGCACGCCGACGCCGAGCGCGTTGACGAGCGGGTTCGCCTGGTAGACGCCGTCGAAGACGGTCTCGCCGCCGAGGTTCGGGAGGCCGAGGCAGTTCGCGTAGGAGGAGATGCCCGAGACCACGCCGTGCACGACGCGCGCGGTGTCGGGATCGTCGATCGCACCGAAACGGAGCTGATCCATGACGGCGACGGGGCGCGCACCCATCGAGATGATGTCGCGGATGATGCCGCCGACGCCGGTCGCAGCGCCCTGGAACGGCTCGATGTAGGAGGGGTGGTTGTGGCTCTCGACCTTGAAGGTCACGGCCCAGCCCTCGCCGATGTCGATGACGCCCGCGTTCTCGCCCATGCCGACGAGCAGGCGCTCGCGCATCTTGTCGTTGACCTTCTTGCCGAACTGGCGGAGGTAGATCTTCGAGGACTTGTACGAGCAGTGCTCGGACCACATGACCGAGTACATGGCGAGCTCGCCCGAGGTGGGGCGGCGGCCGAGGATCTTGCGGATCTGCTCGTACTCGTCGGCCTTGAGCCCGAGCGCCTCGAACGGCTGCTCCTTGTCGGGGGTCGCGATCGCGTCCGCGACGGTGTCGGGCGCGGGGATCGAGGCTGCGGTGGTGTCGGTCACGCTCGTGTGCTCCGAAGGGTCGATGGCGGGGCCCGGGCACGGAGGACCGGGCGGCTCGGCGAGCCGGAGGCCGATCCCAGTCTACGCGGCTCGGGGCACTCGCATGTTGGCGCTCGCATGCATCTCGGGGGAGACTGTGTGCATGAGCACCCCCACTCCGCAGAACCAGCCCAACGGTCAGGCGCCGCAAGCGCCGCAGCCGATCGCAGAAGCGCACGCGACCGTGCCGCACGGCCAGGCGGCCGGGCGTCCCGCCCGCAAGCTGTCGACCTTCCTGAAGGTCAGCATCATCCTGCTCGCCGTGCTGTCGGTCGCCTCCATCGGGCTGCTCTTCATCGGCGACTTCGAGGGCCGGTTCGAACGCGTGTTCTCGACCTTCGTGCTCTTCGCGGTGTTCGTCGGCCTCACGGCGCTCGACACCCGCCGCGATCTGAAGTCCGACTGGTACGCGCCGGTCGCGCTCATCGCCAACGCCTACATCCTCGGCCTGCTCCTCATCGTCATCTGGATCTCCAGCTACGACCGGTACTGGCTCGTCTGGGACATCTTCTGGAAGTCGATCGTGGTGATCGGCGTCACGCGCGCGGTGCTCGGCTGCTGCCAGCTGCTCCTGGGTCTCGGCCGCGGCCGCCCCGAGACGCTCAACCGCTTCGCCTTCATCACGAGCGTGTTCGCCGTGCTCTCGGGCATCCTCTTCACCGCGCCGATCGCGATCGACTCCTTCGGCGTCGTCGTGCCCGAGCTGTACTGGAAGATCGCCGTCGCGACCCTGATCCTCACCGCGCTCGGGCTCGCCATCACGCTCCTCCTCCGCTGGTCCTACTCGGCGGGCGACCGCGAGGCGGCGCGCGCGGCTCGGGCCGCGCAGGCCGAGGCCTACGCGGCCGCACAGGCGCAGCAGGCCCAGGCGTTCGCCGGACAGCCCGGTGCGCTCCCGGTGCCGCCCGCCGCTCCGGTCCAGCCGTCCGCACCGCAGCCGAACGCGCAGGGTCTGCTGCCCTGGCCGACGTTCCCCGACGGGCGCCCGCTGCCGATGGGCCCCGACGGGCAGCCCGATTTCTCTGCGCTGAACGGGCGCTGACCCGCCCCTGCGCTCCGTGAGAGGGGCCGGGCCGTTCGTACGGCCCGGCCCCTCTCGTGCTTGAATACCGGCATGAACGAAGCAGTCGAGGCCGAGGCGGTATCCGCGCCGAGCGGAGCCCGCACGGGCAGGATCGACGCCGCCCGCGAGGCGCGCGAGCACCCTGAGATCGAGACCTCGCAGCACCGCCCCGAAACCCGAGGCGCGGCCGGTGCGTCGAGCGACGCGGCGGTGGAAGCCGAAGCGGAGCCGGTGCTCGCCCTGCGTCCCGAACCCGTCGAGTTCCGCGTCGACCTCGAACGGATCCGCTTCTCCTCTTACTTCGCACGGCTCTCCGCCGTCACGCAGGTCGTCCCCCAGAGCGGCGTCGGGCCCGTGATGCACAATCGGCTCACCCACTCGCTCAAGGTGAGCGCGGTCGCGCGCGTCATCGCCGGCCGCCTCGCCGGCCAGCAAGCCCGGCACGAGGCCCACGTGGCGGGTGCCGCGGTCGCCGACGATCCGACGGGTGCCGTCATCGCGCGCCTCGGCGGATGCGACACGATCGTCGCCCAGGCTGCGGCCCACGCCCACGACCTCGGACATCCGCCCTTCGGCCACCTCGGGGAGCGCGTGCTCGACCGCGTCGCCCGCGAACGCCTCGGCCTGCCCGAGGGCTTCGAGGGCAACGCGCAGACCTTCCGGATCCTCACCCGCCTCGACACGCTCGGCCGCGACTTCTCGGGACTCAATCTCACCGCCGCCGTGCGCGCGGCGGTGCTCAAGTACCCCTGGACCCGGGCCAGATGGATCGGAGTCACCGCCGAGGAGCTGCCGCTCGACGAACGCCCCCGCGGCGTCGGCGGGGACCCCGTGAACGGGGCGGAGAAGTTCTCGGCCTACGGGATGGACGCCCCCGAGATGGAGTCCGCGCTCGCCGCGTTCCCCGCCATCGCGCCGGGACTGCAGACGATCGAGTGCAGCGTCATGGACCTGGCGGACGACATCGCCTACGCGATCCACGATCTCGACGACTTCGCGCGCGCCGGAGTGCTGCAGCAGGCGGCGGTCTCGGGAGAGTTCCGAGCCTGGCTCGCCGAGTCGGAGGATCTGGCTCGGGTGTCGAGCACCGAGCTGCGCGCCGAATGGCGGCGGCCGGGGAACTCCCTCGAACTGCTCTGGCGGCGCCTGACCCGCAAGGACGACTGGATCGCGGAGCGCGAGACGTTCCGGGACGCGGTGGTGCGGGTCGGCAGCGAACTCCGCGACGAGCTGCTCGCCGCGCCCTACGATGGCGGGATCGAGAGCGAGCGCGCCGTCTCCCGCTTCACGCGGCGCTGGATCGAGCACCTGCGCAGCTCGATCGTCGTCGAGGAGTTCCCGCACCTGCGCGGCGGGCACATCAGGCTCGAGCAGGCCGCGTGGCACGAGGTCGCGATCCTCAAGTTCGTGCATCAGCGCTTCGTGCTGGAACGCCCCGAGCACGCGCTGGCGCAGCGCGGCATGGGGCGGGTCGTGTCGGACCTGGTGCTCGGCTTCGACGAGTGGCTCGACGACCACGAGATCGCCGACCGCGCCCCACGCCGCCTCATCGAATGGGTGGACGAGTCGACCGAGAGCCTGTTCGAGCTGCGCGCGCAGCGGCCCGAGCTGCTGACGGGCGACACGAGCGATGCCGGCCTGCGGCGGCAGGGACGCTCCCGCGCGGTGCTCGACTACGTCTCCTCGTTCACCGACCAGCAGGCCGCCGCGACGCACGACTCGATGACGGGGGCGGGCCCGGCGATCGCGTGATCCGGTTCCTTGCGCAACCCTTGTCTGGGAATCCGCTGTCAAGTACGGTGAGACACGTGGCTCCGGGGGAGCCCTTACTCTCGACACACCTCGACTTCGTCGATCCGCGCCTGGGCAGAGCTGCCCGCCCGGACGACGGAAAGGCGCGATCAATGAAGCTCACCGTACCCACGCGCGCTCGCCGCACCGCCCTCGCAGGCGTCGCGGCGGCCGCACTCACCGCGCTCGCGGTGTCCGCACCGATCGGGCTCCCCGCGGCGCAGGCCGACGCGGCGCCGATCGACGGCGCCCCGAGCATCGGCGATTCGCTGTTCGCGGGCATCGGCAACGGCGGCTACGACGTCACCCACTACGACGTGAAGCTGCGATACCAACTCGACGACACGATCTCGGCGACCACCACGATCACCGCGACCGCGGCGGTGCCGCTCAAGTCGTTCACCCTCGACTTCGAGGGACTGAACGTCGATTCCGTGAAGGTGAACGGGGCCGATGCGGGGTTCACGCGCAGCTCCGATCCGAGTGCGACCTCGTACAAGCTGAAGGTCAGTCCCACGACTCCGCTGCCCGCCGGCGAGTTCACGGTGGCCGTCGCCTATTCGGGTACGCCCTCGACGCACACCGATCCCGACGGGTCGAAGGAGGGCTGGGTCAAGACCTCCGACGGCGCGACCGCGCTCGGTCAGCCGGTCGGCACGATGGCCTGGATCCCGAGCAACAACACCCCCGCCGACAAGGCGAGTTACGACCTCGCGTTCACGATTCCCACCCAGATCGGCGGCGTCGACGCCGCGGCGGTCAGCAACGGCGAGCTCGTTTCGAAGACCCCGGTCAACGGCGGCGCCGAGACGACCTGGACCTGGAAGCAGGAACGGCCGATGTCGACCATGGCCACCATGGTCTCGATCGGGAAGTACCTCTCCTACGAATCCCAGATCACGCTGGACAGCGGACGGACGATCCCCGAGTGGAGCTTCGTAGACCCGACGGTCACCGCGCCGCGGCAGGCGACGATCCAGACCCTCCGCGCGAAGATCCCCGCGATCCTGAACTTCCTCGAATCGAAGTACGGGCCCTACCCGGGCGGGAGCACCGGCGTCGTCGTCGATGTGACGACCCTCGGCTACGCGCTCGAGACGCAGGACCGACCCTACTTCGAACGGTGGATCGATGAAAGCACACTGGTGCACGAGCTCGCGCACCAGTGGTTCGGCGACGCGATCAGTCCCGCCGACTGGAACAGCATCTGGCTGAGCGAGGGCATGGCGAGCTACTCCGAGTACATGTGGGATGAGCACAACGGCGGAGACAGCACGCTCGACTCGACCTACGCGGAATGGGAGAAGGTCGCTGCCGGCGACGGCTTCTGGCAGATTCCGCCCGGCGCCATGGAGGACCCGGGCGACCTCTTCGGAGACCAGGTCTACAACCGGGGATCGATGACCTACGAGGCGCTTCGGCAGACCATCACCCCGCCCGTCTTCGCCGAGCTGCTGAAGCAGTGGAACGCGCGCAACACCGGCACGAGCAGGACGACGGCGGACTTCCACGCGCTCGCCGAGGAGGTCTCGGGCAAGGACCTCGACGCCTTCTTCCAGGACTGGATCTTCGACGCGGACAAGCCGGCATGGCCCGCGACCTGGAGCCTCGCGCTGACGAGCGATCCGGCGGCCGGCCAGATCGCCGCGGGCGACTCGGTCACCTACACCTTCACCGCGAAGAACACGGGCAAGGTCGACCTGACCGGTCGCACCGCGACGGTCGACGTCGCCGCCCTGCTCAAGCGCGGCACCATCGACGCGGCGTCGCTGCCTGCCGGACTCGCGCTCTCGGGCACGACCCTGACCTGGACCGTCCCCGAGACCGCCGCGGGCGCCGACGCGACCGTCGCGTTCACCGGCAAGCTGAAGCCGACCGCGCACGGCGTCAGCATCCCCGTCACCGCGAAGTCCGACTCGCTCGGATTCACCTGCACCGCGTGCACCGTGACCCACACGACGCCGGCGCTGCCGAAGATCACCGAGGCGGATCTGACCGACGGGAACCGGGGCGGTGTCGAGGCCCCGGCGACCGCGAAGCCGGGGAGACCATCACCGTGCGGCTGGGCACCGCCGACTACGACGCCGAGCCCGTGACCGGCACGCTGTTCTCCGACCCCGTCGTGCTCGGGTCCCCGACCGTGAGCGACGGCTCGATCGAACTGACGATCCCCGCGAACGCCGAGATCCGTGCGCACAAGCTCGCGATCACGAGCGACACCGGAGTGCTCATCGGCTGGGCCCCCATCACCGTCGAGACGACCGTCGATGGCGGGGCAACCGCGGGTGCGGACGGCTCCAGCGCGGCGGGCGGGGCGACCGCGGGCGCGGACGGCACCGGTACGAGCGCGGCCGGCGGAGCGACCGCGGGCGCGGAGGGCACCGGTGCGAACGGCACCGCGGGCTCCGACGGTTCCGGCCTGCCCACGACCGGCGGGGCAGCGCTGACCCCGATCCTCATCGCAGGCGGCGCGGTGATCCTGCTCGGTGCGATCGTGCTCGCGTTCGCCGCGGCCCGCCGCCGCAGGAACGCCGAGAGCGGCACGGACGGCGGTGAGGACGCCTCCTGACCGGCACCGACCGACCTCCGAGGGCGCGCACCCGGTGAACGCAGCGGCGTTCACCGGGTGCGCGCCCTCGTTTTCGGCCCCGGAACGCCGGGGGTAGGGTTTTCCGGCTGCGGGGGTAGTTTTTCTTTCTACGCCTGTATATCCGCGGATCGGTGTCTATAGGCTGTGCACTCGACGGAGCTCCACGGGGAAGAGCTCCGCACTCGGGAAGCAGACCGCCGCACGGCGCTCTCCACGCCGAAATCGATGCTGTCCTGACAGCGGTTCCTGGGGGAACCTCAGGACGGCACGTTTCGCGCTGCCTGTGGGCAGCGGCTCGAGTCCTCGGATCCGTGATCCTGTCATCGGTTTCCGCATGCCCCTCGACATCCAGATGTGAGAGGAACACGTCACCGAATGAGAATTCGCAAACTGATCGCCGGCGCGCTCGGTGCGCTGGTCGTGGCCGGCGGTATCGCCCTGCCGAGCACCGCTGCGACCGCGGCACCGCAGCCGGCTCCGAGCGTGAACGCGGGCGCCGCGTCCGCCAAGGTCTGCGTGCCCACCGCCGGTGTCGGCGTGGTGCACCCGCAGTTCCCGGTCAAGCCGCAGCCCGTCGATGAGAACGTCAGCGTCTACGTGGGCGGCGACTTCACGCGCACCCGCGGTGCCGAGCTCGAAGGCCAGCTCGTGGTCAACGGCAACGCGCTGATCCAGGGCAACGGCATCTACAACCTCGGCACCGTCGGAGCCGGATCCGGCATCGTGCCGGTCGAAGGGTCGAACGCGCTGCGCGTCGGCGGCGACCTCACGATCGAAGCCGGCGGCAAGATCCTGTTCGGCACGCAGACCACCGCGGGTCTCCCCGGGCGGGTGAACGCCCGCATCGGCGGATCCCTGGCCGATGCGAAGCTGCTCGAGAACCAGGATCCGGCGAACCAGGTCTCGACCGGAATCGGCCGCACGAGCGCGCTCGGCTCGCCCACGTTCTCGGACTGGCCCGACAACGGCTTCTCGATCCTCCGCGACATGGCGGATCGCAATTTCACCGGCACGCCCGGCACCTTCGCGGTCAGCGGAGGCGTCGTCACGCTCGACGGCGCGGCAGGGGCTTCGCGGCACGTGTTCGAGATCCCCGCGTCCGAACTGATGGGCAGCCTGGCGCTGAACCTCGGGGCGAACATCGCGGCGACCGACCCGGTGATCGTGAAGGTCACCGGCGCCGCGGCGACGCTCGACCTCGTCGACGTCCAGGCCGGCGGAGTCCAGGTGCCGATGGGCGACACGCGCTTCGGCCAGATGGCATCGCAGATCCTCTGGACCTTTCCCGAGGCGAAGACCGTGGACATCAAGGGCGGACAGGTTCCCGGATCCGTCGTCGTCCCGACCCCCGGGTCGAGCACGACCGTCGCCGCGGGCGGCGTCAACGGCCGTTACTGGGTCGCCGGGAACCTCACGCAGAACTACGGCGGATCCGAGTTCCACGCGTTCCCCTTCATCGGGGAGCCGGACATGACCTGCGGCGAACCCCGGTCCCGTCGACCACCACGACCGCGACGCCGATCGCGCCCGAGGTCGTGCAGGCGACGTGCGATGTCGATGGCACTCTGGTGGATCCGAAGGTGACGCTCGCGTCGACGAGCGGGATCGACTACTCGCTGTCGAAGACTGCTCCGAAGGCGGGGGATACCGTCACGGTGACCGCGACGGCGAAGGACGGCTACGTCTTCCCGAAGTCGGTCGAGGGGTGGACGGTCGCCGCTGACGGGAAGTCGGCGACGAAGTCGCTGAAGCTCGACGAGGTCGGTTGCAAGAAGCCGGTCGGGTCGGACACGGTCGTGACGCCGATCGCGCCCGAGGTCGTGCAGGCGACGTGCGACGTCGACGGCTCCGTCGTGGACCCGAAGGTGACGCTGGCCGAGACCACCGGGATCGACTACACGATCTCGAAGAAGGCCGCGAAGGCCGGCGAGACCGTCACGGTGACGGCGACTGCGAAGGACGGCTACGTCTTCCCGAAGTCGGTCGAGGGGTGGACGGTTGCCGCTGACGGGAAGTCGGCGACGACGATCGTGAAGCTCGACGAGGTCGATTGCACGAAGCCCGTGGAGCCGGTCGATCCCGAGAAGCCGGTGAACCCCGAGAAGCCGGTGAACCCCGAGAAGCCGGTGAACCCGACCCAGCCGAACACCCCCGCGACGCCGGCCCAGCCCGAGGCTGGGGAGCAACTGGCCGAGACGGGCGGATCCTCGATCCTGCCGTTCGTCGGGGTGGGCGCACTGCTGCTCGCCGCCGGCGGGCTGCTGATGGTGCGCCGCCGCGCGAGCTAGCCCGGCGACCATCGCTCGGGGCCCGACGGGATCGACGTCCCCCGCGCTCCGTCCTGGCCCCGGCACCTGCACGGCGGTGAGGCCCCTCCTCCCGCTGCGGATCCCCGTGCGGTTCGATTCCGATCGAATCGCACGGGGATCTTCGTGTATCCGGACCGCGGATCCGTACGGTCAGTGGGGTACGCTCAGCCGCAGGACAGCGATTCTCGATCGCACCGAACGGCCCCGGAGCCCGGGGTCGGAGGGGAGGGCCAGTGGTTCGAAGGCTGAGCGGAGGCCGGGCGTGACCGCGCCGCGCCGCGCGGTCCCCGTGCCCCGGTTCTTCACCGTGGAGCGCGAACGCCTGTTCCCCCGACCTGCCGAGGACGGCGAGCCGGCCCCGCTGACCCTTCTGTGCGCGCCGATGGGCATGGGCAAGACGGTGCTCGCGTCCCAGTGGCTGCGCAGCGGAGCACTCGACGACGTCGAGGTGCACTGGATGAGCTGTCTCGATGCCGACGGGGACGCGGGAGCCCTGTGGCGTTTCATGACGGAGTCCCTGCGACCGGACGCCCCGCTCGGAGAGCGGGCGGGGGATGCGAGGTCCGAGGCCGATGCCGATGCCGGGGACTGGTTCCGCGCGGCCCGGCGGGCGATCGAGCGGCTGGAGCGCCGGGTGATGCTCGTGGTCGACGACTACCAGGAGCTCACCTCGATCCGCACGGACCGGGACCTCTCGCGACTGCTCTCGATGAGTCCGTTCCTACTCGTGACCGTGCTGTCCCGCAGCTTCGCCGGGCTCGACGGGCCGACCGTGCTGAGCGGGTTGACCGCGGTCGAGGTGGACGCCGCACAGCTCCCGTTCTCGCTCGAGGAGACCCGCGAGCTCGCGGCCAGGTACGGGATCGACGACGGCTACGTCGCCCGGCTGCACCACGAGGCCGCGGGGTGGCCGCTCCCGATCCGCCAGGTGCTGCAGCAGGTGGCGGGCGGTGCGACCGAGGGGAGGATCGCGGCGCAGGTGCGGCGTTTCCTCGAAGAGCACGCCGAAGCCCCGATGTCGGAGCTCGGTCTTCGCGTCCTGATGTGGTCCGCCGTCTGCGACCGTATCAGCCTCGAGCTGATGGCCTCGGCCACGGGCGCCGATGCCGGAGCGCTCGACGCCGCGCTGGATGAGCTGAGCCGCCTGGGGGTGATCACGCGGCACTGGTACCCGGAGCGGACGCGGCTCAGATGCCACCCCGGACTCCGCGAGGTGCTGCGCGCACGGGCCGCTCGCGAGACGGCTACGGTCGAGTTCCACGAGCTGCGGTTCCGGCACGCGATGGATCTGAGCGGCGACGACCCGTCGCGGGCGGTCTCCCTGCTGCTCGACCTCGAGGAGTACGGCGATGCGTCCCGGTTGCTCGCCTCGTTCTACCCCGAGGGGATCGGGCCGAACGGAGAGGCACTGGCCCCGCTCCGAGGGGTGCCGCTCGCCCGATTGCGCGAGCACCCCTACCTCATCGGTGCGCACCTCCTGACGGAGATCGGGCAGGGGCGCTGCACGCGGTCGGAGGCCGAAGTGATGCACCGCGCGTTCCTCGAAGCGATCGCGGGACGCGAAGCCGCGGGGGACACCGAGCTGTCGATCCCCACGGGTGCGCTGCGCATCACGGTGGAACGCATGCGCGGCGATGTCGAGGAGGCGCTCCTGCGGGCCAGGGCGCTCGCGCGTCGGATGGAGCATGCTCGGCTCTCGGACGACGAGGCGGGAGCGGCCGGGATCCCGTCGACCGCCGTCCCCGTGATCTATTCGGCAATCGCCATCTCCGCCCTGCTGACGGGCGACGCCGATCTCGCGGAGCGGTGCTTCGCCCGCGCGCTCGAGTCGGCCGAGCGGGTCGGGAGCGGCGCGAAGCAGCATCGGGCGTTGAACGGCCTCGCGTTCGCGGCGGCGGCGAAGGGCGAGACCCGCCGCGCCCGGGGCTACCTCGGCCGCATCGAGTCGCTGGAGCTGGTGCTGGACGAGGCACCGTCGCAGTTCAGCGTCATGAGCGGCGTCTCCGCCCGGCTGATGATCGCGATCGAGGACCGGGACCTGGACACGATCGGACGGCTGCTCGACACGGTCGAGCCGGTGCGGAGTCGGACCTCGGAGTGGTCCTTCTTCGCGATGGCCGAGACGGAGCTGCTCCGGCAGCAGGACGTGCTCGGTGCCGTCGCGCGACTCGATCGGCGCGTGCGCGACGCGGAACGGATCTTCGACACGTCGTCGTTCACGGCGGTCTGGCTCGATGCCTACGCCGTGCGGGTGCTCGCGAAGGCCGGAAACCTCGGTTCCGCCAAGAGCCGCCTCGCCGCGCTCGATCCCCGGCATCCCGCGGTGCTGGTCAGCCGGGCTGCGCTCTCGCTGCTGGAGGAGGATCGGGCGGCGTCCATCGCGACGGCCACCGTGCTCCTCCGCTTGCGGCTGCCCGTCTGGGAGACGATCGCCGGGTATTCGGTTCGCGCGATCTCCCGGTGGGAGGCCGGCGACCGCGAGGCCGGGATCGCCGACTTCACGGCGGCGGCGGAGCTGATCCTCGAACACGAGTCGACGAGCGCGCTCGAGATGGTGCCGTACGAATCGCTGCGTGAGATCGCCGCCGAGACCGTCCGCCGCGGGGGTCCGGACCTCACTGCCGTCGTCACCGCGATTCCCGAGGCGTTGCGGTATCGGCAGTTCGAACCGCTGACCCCGGCGGAACTGCGCACGCTCGAAGCGCTCGGAGCCGGCCCGCGCACCATGGCCGAGGTCGCCGAGGAACTGTTCGTCACGCCCCACACCGTGAAGTTCCACATGCGCAGCGTCTACCGCAAGCTCGGCGCAACCGGCCGGGACGAGGCGCTGCGGCGGGCGCGGCAGATGGGGCTGATTCCGCCGGAGCAAGCGCCCGAGTACCACCTCTGAGGGAGCGGTCCCCGGGGATCAGCGCACCCGCAGCGCAGCCGGCAGGATCGAGGCGTCGAACCCGGAGACCTCGCCGACCTCCTCGCCGTCGATCTCGAAGACCACGGGAGTCTCGAGGTCGACGGAGAGGCGGGCCGCCTGCCGATGGCCCGCGGTCGCGCTGCTCTCGGCGGAGTCCGCGCCCGTGAGCAGCCGCTTCAGCCCGTTGTCCCAGATCAGGTTGCGCATGGTGTCGAGCCATGCGCCGACCCCGTCGGCGCTGAGCAGCAGCAGGTCGAGCCGGCCGTCGGCCGGATCGGCGTCCGGGAGCAGGGTGATCCCGCCCTGGATCGTGCCGCAGTTCGCGACGAGCAGGGTGTGGCCGTGGTGCGGCTCAGCGTCGCCGCCGTCGACTGCGGCGGTGAACTCCCGGACCTCCGACCCGGAGACGGCCCGCCCGAGCGATTCGACGTAGGCGAGCCAGCCGGCACGGTCCTTGAGGTCGTCGTCGGTTTCGGCGATCATCTGGGCGTCGATCCCGAACCCCACCATCACCGCGAAGCCGTGCCGTTCGGTGCTGCCGTCCGGGCGCCGGAGCTCGACGATGCCGAGGTCGAGCGGCGATCCCTCTCCCGTGACGACCCGGGTCAGCGCTGCGGAGCGGTCGCCGAGCGGGATCCCGAGGTTGCGGGCCAGCAGATTGCCGGTGCCGAGCGGCAGGACCCCGAGATCCGGAGCGTCGTCCCGCTCGGCGAGCACCTCGGCGACCTCGCGCACGGTGCCGTCGCCGCCCGCGGCGACGACCGCGGTGCAGCCGGCCTCGATCGCCGCTTCGGCGGCACCGCGACCCGGGTCCTCCGCGCTGGTTTCGAAGAGCCGGAACTCCGGCTGCGAGGCTCCGGGAGCGGACGCCGCTTCGATGGCCGCGCGCAGCTCGGCCTCCTCGATCTTGGTGGGGTTCCAGACGATGCCGATCAGATCGTTCACGATGCTCCTTCGAGGTCGGGGTGACTCCATCTTCTTCGTTCCGAGGCTCGTCCGGCTGACCGAACGCCGCGCGTCTCACGGATAGTCTGAGGGGACCGGACACCACGAGGGGAAGAGCATGGAACGGGACCTGGACGCGCGCGTCGCGGAGCTGATCGAGGTGGGCGCCGACGCGGTGTCCCGCGGGCTGGTGCTCGCGAGCGGGGGCAACCTCTCGGCCCGACTCGACGACGACGCGTTCGTGGTGACCGCGTCGGGCACCTGGCTCGACCGCCTGCGGCCCGAGGACTTCACCGTCATGGGACTCGACGGCGAGGTGCGGGGCGGGCACCCGACCCCGTCGAGCGAGTGGCGACTGCACCAGCGGGCCTACCTCGCCCGCCCTGACGCGGAGTGCACGATCCATCTGCACCCGCAGCACGCGGTGGTGCTCGCGAGTCTCGGCAAGCCGATCCGCCTGCTCACCCTCGACCACGCCTTCTACGTCCGGTCGATCGGCGTGACCCCGTTCTACCCCAACGGATCCGACGAGCTCGCCGATACCGCCGCCGAGCAGCTGCGCTCGCACGACTGCGTGGTGATGCGCCACCACGGGTGCTCGGTCGTCGCGGAGTCGGTGAGCATGGCCTATCGCCGCGCACTGAATCTCGAGGATGCGGCGAAGGCCAGCATTCTCGCGCTGCAGCTCGGCGACACCGACACGGTGTTCCCGCTGGACTCGCTCGGCGGCGTCCACCACGCCTGAGGACCTGCGCCGGGTGACGCGATCGGGAAGGCCCGTTTCCACCTGTTCGAGCGGTCGAACGGTGGAGACGGGCCCTCCCGACGGCGGCCGGGAAGGCCCGGACCCCGGGCTCGAGCTACTCGGCGATGCGGCGCGCCCGGCGGATGCCGAACGCGATGCCCGCACCGGCCAGCGCCAGCAGGGCGGTGCCGAGGATCACGGCGCCCGCGGGATCCGCGGCGCCGGTGACGGCGAGCCCGTCGCCCTTCGCACCGGCGGTGCCCTGCGCGTCGGTTCCCGCGCTCGCCGCGTTCGCGCCGTTCGCATTCGCGTTCGCGGTGCCCGGAGCCGCGGAGACCCCGCCAGCGGTCGTCCCGTTGCCCGCTGCGGTTCCGTTCGCGCCGGTCCCGTTCGCGCCGGTCCCCTCCGTGCCCGTGCTCGGGGCGGAAGCGACCGAGAGCGGGATCGACACCTCGGACCCGTCGGCCCGCTTCGCGACCAGCGTGTGCGCCCCGGCCGGGGTGCTCGCAGGGATCGTGACGCGCTGCGAGAGCGAGCCGTCGGCGCCGGCGGTCGCGGTGCCGAGCGCGACGGGGGTCGAGTGCAGCTCGAGCTCGAGCCGCTCGCCGGCCGCGAAGCCGGTACCGGATACGGTCACGGTGCCGCCGGCCACGACGGACGGCGCCGAGACGGCGATCGCGGCCGGATCCGGTGCGGGCGCGTCGGGCTGGGTCACGCGGACCTGGTCGATGGCCCAGAACGCGCTGTTGATGCCGCTGTACGAGAAGTTGAGCCGGATACTCTTCGGCAGCTGGCCCTTCGCGTCCCGGGGCAGCTCGTACGAGAAGCGCTCGACCTGGTTCACCGGGTTCGCGCGGGTGCCGTTCGCGGGGTAGTCGACGAGCTTCTGCGGCTGCAGGCCGGAGGCCTCGTCGAAGCTCACGCGCACGCCGGCGCCCTGGGGGTCGTCGACGGCGTAGTCCGAGACGAAGGAGATGTCGACCGTGGCGGCCCCGTTGAGGGGGTACTCGGGCGAGATGAGCGTGGAGTCGAAGTTGCGGCCGCTCTTCGGGCTCACGTCGTCCCACTCGTCGGAGTCGGCGACGGCGAACACGTTCCGCGAGCGGACGTTGTTCTCGCGATGCTGGCCGAGCTCGGCGTTCGAGAAGAAGTCGTCGGTCATGAAGGTCCAGCCGCGGAACTCGGTCGAACCGCCGGTGGGCATGTTCGAGTTGTCGACGGTCCACCCCTCGGGCGCCTCGTTCGTCCAGCCGGTGATCCCGGCGAGGCCCTTCTCGTCGACGGCGCCCCGCAGCTTCGGGCGGAGCGCGTCGAACGCATCGGGAACGATGTCGTTCACGGCTTCGCCGTCGAGCTCCCAGGCGGAATCCCGCGCGATCCCGTCGTGCGCGAGCACGGTCGGCGCGATGTCGGCGATCTTGACGTCGTCACGGGTGGTGCCCGCCGCGAACTCGGCGCCCTTCGCGATGACGAAGGTCTTGCGCTCGAGACGCGACGCCCCGCCGTGACCGCCGGTCGGGGTGTGCCCGTGGTCGGCGGTGACGATGATCAGCCAGTCCTCGTTCGCGTAGCCGGGACGCTGCTCGACGGCACCCACGATCTTCGCGATCTGCTGATCCGCGGTCTGCAGAGCCGTGCGGTAGGCGGCGGAGGAGGATCCCGAGCTGTGCCCGGCGCCGTCGACCTCGTCGAGGTGCACGAACACGTCGTCGGGGGTGCCCGTGGACAGGCGCTCGACGGCCTTCGCCGTGGTGTCGGCGTCGTTCTTGCCCTGTACGCGCTCGTCGACGGCGGAGCCGAAGACGGTGGTCGAGATCGGGCCCCAGGTGCCGACGACGAACGTGCTGCGCTGCGGCGCGGACTGCTCGATGCGAGTCAGGTAGTCGGGGAACTGCGCGTAGTTGGGGCTCGTGAAGTTGTTGTCGGTGACCCGGTGCTTGTCGGGCCAGACGCCGGTCGCGATGGTCGACCAGCCGGCACCGGAGACGGTGGGGGCCATGGGCGAGGCGGGCAGGTTGCTGGTGGCGGTGAGACCGCCCTGCTGCAGCGCGTGGATCGCCGGGGTCTCGGCCTGTTCGAGCACGTCGAACGAGGCTCCGTCGACGCCGATCACCAGGGTCTTCGGGGTGCGCGGCGCATCGGTCGGCACGGGGGCGCCGGTGGGCGCCGCGTTGGCGGCCGATCCGGCGCACACGCCGGTGATGCCGAGCAGGACTGCGGCGGCAGATGCCGCGACCGCGTGTTTCCTCACAGTGGTTCTCTCCAAATGACTGAGGGGTCGGGGACGGCCGCCCGAGGGGAGGACGGGCGACCGCACACCAGTCTGGGAAGACGCCGGAGCGGACGCAGCGACACGCCAGGCGGTCACGCGCGCTTCCGCGCGGAGACATCGCGGGTTCACGGCGGAGCCCGGTCGGTCCGCGCTCCGCTCGGCATCGGCGCCGGGGAAAAGAACCGGGAAATTCCAGGTCAGACCCATGAACCGGGCGATTCGCGGAACCGTGCGGACGGTCGGAGCGAACTCGGCGGTTCGCGACTTCGCCGTCCGATGAACACTGCGGAAACGAGACCGGGTACGCTTCGAGCGTGTCCCTCGAATCAGTGTTCCGTCGGCTCGACCGCATCGCCGGAGGCAGGAAGTCCGGCGAGCTGATCCCCGAGCGGATGTCCGCGCATCCGCGCACCCGGCGCGCGTTCCGCTGGATCGGCTGGTTGCTCGCCGTCGAACTCGTGATCGGCGTCGGCGCGGTGGTCGTCGCGCTGCTGCTGGCGGAGAACGGCGAGCGCGTGCCGTTCGCGGTCTGGATGCGTACCCTCGTGGTGCTCGGGATGACCGCGACGCTCTTCTACTTCGCCTGGCGCGCGTCGCTCGGCTGGCGCTGGGCGTACCAGCGGCTGCGGTTGTTCGCCCAGATCTTCCCCGTGATCACGCTCGTCATGGCGGCGATCCCGGGACTCTACCCGACCTGGATGGTCACCGAGCAGATCGTCTTCAGCCTGATCATGATCGGGATCGCCGACTTCCTCACGAGCGACCACATGCGCGAGGCGTTCCGGGCTCCGGGGGAGGACCCGGGAACCGCCGCTTGAGTGGGGAGCCGCTCCGTGGTCTTGCCTCTCCGAGACACCACTGCGCCCCCGAGACACCACGAAGCTTCATGGTGACTCGCAGGCGCAGTGGTGTCTCGGGGACCGCGATCAGGCGAGTCGCCCGGCCGCACGGGCGCGGACGATCACGGTGTCCTCCATGTAGGCGACGGGCAGCTCCTCCAGTGCAAGCACTTCGACGGTCCCGGCTGCCGCCCCGGCCTCGACCGCGCGCTCGATCGCCTCGGCGCGGACGGCATCTACGGCCTCCTGGCGCGAGGTCTCGCGCAGCGAGAACACGCGCTCCGCCTGCCCGGCGACGTCGCCGAGGGCCGCACCGACGGCGTTCGCCGCACCCGCGTGGTCCGGGCGGATCACCGCAGAGACGCCTGCGAGGCCGTCGGGGGAGATCACGGATCCGCCGCCGACGAGCACGATGGGCACGGGGGCCGCGCTCGGCTTCATGCGGTCGATGGACTCCTCGAGCAGCGCGCGGATCGCCGCTTCGCCGGCCTCCCGCAGCCGCGGCTCGATCGCGACCGGACGTCCGCCGTCGATATCGAGACGACCGCCCGCGACCGCGATGTCGGTCGTGGTGAGCGTGCCGCCGCCGAAGACGAGCGCCTCGCTCGTGATCCGGAAGCCGACGCTGTCGGGGCCGAGCACGACGGGGTCCCGCTCGGAGGCGCCGGTGCCGCGCACGACGGTGCCGCCGCCGAGTCCGACCGAGAGCACGTCGGGCATGCGGAAGTTGGTGCGGATCCCGCCGATCTCGGCCGCGTGCGCCGACTGGCGGGGAAGCCGCCGACGAGCACCCCGATGTCGGTCGTCGTGCCGCCGATATCGACGACGAGCGCGTCGCTCACCCCGCTCAGGTGCGCGGCGCCGCGGATCGAGTTGGTCGGACCGCAGCCGATCGTCAGCACCGGGAACCGCAGCGCGAAGTCGAGCCGCATGAGCGTGCCGTCGTTCTGACCGAAGTAGATGTCGGCGTCGATCCCGTGCGCATCGAGCGACTCGCGGAATCCGTCGGCCATGCGGCCGAGCGTGCGCACGAGCGCCGCATTCAGGATCGTGGCGTTCTCGCGCTCCAGGAGCCCGATGGATCCGATCTCGGCCGAACGCGAGACGGGCAGACCGAGCTCCTCCTCGGCGATCTCGGCCGCGCGCAGCTCGTGCGCGTCGGCGACGGGCGAGAACACGCCGACCACGGCGACCGCGTCGACGGCCCCGCGCATCTCGGCGCAGGCGGCCCGCACCGCGGCCTCGTCGAGCGCGCTGATCTCGCGCCCGTCGAACTCGTTGCCGCCGGCGATCACGAAGGCCGGGCCCGCGACGGCGTCGCGCAGTTCCCGCGGCCAGCCCTCGAAGGGCGGCACGGCCGTGGTCGCGGGCCCGCCGATGCGCAGCACCCCGACCCGGCCGAGCCCGCGGCGCTCGACGATCGCGTTGGTGCAGTGGGTGGTGCCGAGCATGGCCGCGCGCACCTCGGACGCCGGGATGCCGGAGGCCTCGAGCACGCGGTCGATCGCCCGGGCGACGCCGTCGCCCGAGTCGGCCTCGGTCGGCGACTTGATCGAGGCGACGACCTCCAGCCGCTCGTCCAGCACGACCGCGTCGGTGTTGGTGCCGCCGACGTCGATTCCGATCCGGTAGCTCATGCGCGGGCCTCCTCGGCCCGCAACGCGAGCTCCTCGATCGGCTCGTACGCGACGTCGTAGCCGAAGTACTGCGGACCCGCGGTCGCGAGCCCGATCTCGGTGCGCCACTGCGGGTGGCACGGGAACGCCACGACCGTGACGCGGGCGCCGTACCGCAGCGTCTCGGTGGTGATGGGATGCCCGGTCGACTGGTCGAGCACGGCGATGAGGTCGGGCGTGACCGCGGCGAGCACCCCGTCGCGGCGGCCGAGCAGCATCTCGTTCTGGAAGTCGAGCTCGAAACCCGCGCCCCGGTCGTCACCCGTTCCGGCGAGGATCGCGCGGCCGCGGGTGAAGCCGCCCGAGACGGCGCGCTCGATCTCGGTCACCTTGCCGTCGAACAGGCGGGTGCCGCCGAGCTCGTCGAGCATGCGCCCGATCCGCTCCTCGTCGCGCAGCTCGGCGCCGAGCAGCAGCTCGCCGATGCGGCGCGCGGTGCTGAGCGTGCCGGGGATCGCGACGTCGCGGACCACGGACCCGGGGTAGGCGTAGTCGATCATGGTGGCGGATCCGCCCATCTCGAACGACAGCACGCGCGCGAGCCGCTCGGACCACGCGCCGCTCACCGGTCGTGAGAGCACCGCGTTGCCCTGCGCATCGACGAGCACGGTGGTGCCCGGGCCGAGGCCCGCGAGGTGGTAGGTGACCATCTGCGCCTCGGGGAAGGCGCGGCCCATGGCGTCGCCGTCGACGATCGGCAGACCGCGCTCGGCGGCCGCCGCGATCGGGATCAGCGAGTTGCCCCCGCCGATCTCGATCGGCATGATCGCGGCGACCCGCTGCCCCGTGCCCTGCTCGAGCAGGTCGATGGCGGTGACGAGCTCCTCGGCCGCGGCGATCTTCTCGATCGAGACCGAGGGCGCTCCGATCATGCCGACGGGCGCGACGATCCCGGCGTCGTCCAGATCCCGGACCGCGACGACCGGTACGGGGCCGTGCTCGCGGATCGCCCGCTTCGCGTGCAGTGCGCCGACGTGCGGATCCCCGCCGCCGCCCGTGCCGAGCACGGCGGCGCCGATCGCGATCGCGTCGATGTCCTCCTCGGTGATGCGGGTCAGGGCGGTTCCGGTGCGGGCCGCGGTCATCGATCGACTCCCTTCGCGATCTCGGCGGCGGCGTGCAGGTCCTGCGCGTCTCCGTCGGCGTTCTGGTCCGGTGCGGCGTTCGCCGCGTCAGCGCCCCGATTCCGGCGCACGAGCCCGATGAGGGCGTGCGCCGCGAACGCCGCGAGGATCGCGTCGAGCGCGGGAATTGTGGTGAGGGTGAAGAGCCCGAGGCCGAGCCCGTTGCCCGGCTGGGTCGTGCAGACGCCCACGAGGCCGCCGATCGCCCATGAGACGAAGGCCCACGCGTCGACGGCGGGCACGGCCGCGCTCCCGGAGCGCAGCCGGCTCGAGCGGCGGGCGAAGAACTCCGCGAGATAGACGCCGCCGTAGGGCGCGATGAACGTGCCCATGACCGAGATGAAGGGGATGAACGCGTCGTAGATGCCGAACAGGGCTGCGGCGATCGCGACGACACCGCCGATCACGGTCAGGGTCCGACGGCTCACGCGGGTGAAGATCGTCGACAGGTTGAGGGCGGCCGAGTAGAGGTTGTTGGTGTTCGTGGTCCACTGCGCGAGCGTGAGCACGACGACGGCGATCGCGCCGAGGCCCAGCATGAAGAACATGCGCATGAGATCCTGTGCGCCCATCACGCGGGAGAGCACGAGCGCGACGATCACGATGAGCGAGTTGCCGATGAAGAAGCCGATGAACCCGGCGGCCATGGCGTGCTTCGGAGTGCGCGCCCAGCGCGCGATGTCGGGCGAGATGACGACGCCGAAGACGAAGATGCCCATGACGAGCGAGACCGCTCCGCCGAAGGTGAACTGCGGCGTCACCTCGGCGAAGAGCTGGCCACTGCCGAACTGCACGAACGCGAGCACCACGGCGAGGCCGAGCAGGGCGATGAGCAGCGGGACGGCCCACGAGCTGAGGCGCTCGATCGAGCGGTAGCCCCAGAGCGCGGTCAGCACCATGAGCGCGCCGCCGATCACCGTGAACACCTGCACCGGCACGTCGACGTGCAGGAGCTCGTCGACCGCGATGCGGGCGTTGTCGGCGAAGAACCCGGTCTGCACGCCGAACCAGCCGAGCGACGAGATCGCCATGGCGATCGAGATCACGCGGCCCCCGGCCCGGCCGAAGACGGTGCGGGCGATGACCGAGCTGGTGAACCCCGTGGCCGCGCCCACGTAGGTGCAGGCCATCGCCAGGACCCCGAGCAGGACCGAGCCGATGATCGTCGCGGCGAGGGCCTCGCCGAAGGGCATGCCGGCGCCGAGCTGGACGCCCATGATGGTGCCCGAGAGGTCGATGCCGATGGCGATCCAGATGCCGGCGATGGGGAGCCAGCCCTTGCGCTCGGCGGCGGGAACGACGCCCTGCTCGTAGTCGGAGCGGCCGCGGCTCTGCGGCGCTGCTGCGGGGGTGGACGGGGGAGTGGTCATGATCGGTTCTCCTGAACCGGGATCCCGAAGCCGAGTGCGGTGGCCAGCAGGTCCCAGGTGCGCGTGAGGTGCTCCGCGTAGAGCACGGGTTCGTAGTGCTTGAGCTGCAGGAACAGGCCGTCCATCAGGCAGGTGAAGTGCGCGGTGAACGCGTCGGGGTCGACGCGCGCGAACCTGCCTGCGTCGCGCCCCTCGACGTAGGTGGCGCGGATGGCTTCGGCGAGCTCCTCGTCCCAGCGGCGGAAGACGCCGGAGGGATCGGTGCCGGCGGGGATGCCGCCGGTGATGGACCGGAGATGGAAGTCCACGAGTTCGGGGCGTTCCTGGTAGAACGCGGGAACCCCCGTCAGGATCTTGTGGAGCCGTTCGAGCGGGTCGAGCTCGCGCGATTCGGCGAGCAGTCGGGTGAAGTAGTCGCGGTGCTCGGCGATGGAGCGGGTGTAGACCTCCACGTAGAGCTCCTCCTTGCCGGAGAAGTGCGCGTAGATCGACGGGGCCTTGATCCCCACGTCCGCGGCGATCTCCTTGAGGGAGGTCTCCGCGTAGCCTGCCCGGGCGAATCGCTCGCGCGCGGCTGCGATGATCTGGGATCGGGTCATCTTCGAACCACCTAACTAACCTTCGTTAGGCAACGGTAAGACCACTGCGCCGCCGTGTCAATTCTCGGAGGTCCGCAGCTCGGCGGAATGGCCTACGGCAGGACCGGGAACTCCACCGAGGGATCCCAGTCGCCGCCCCAGCCGACCTCGGCGAACAACCGAGCGAGCAGCATCCCGGTGAAGCCCCAGACCACGCGACCGCCGAAGCGCTCGTCGAGCCGGAACGCCTCGCCGCGGAACTCGTCGCCCGCGCGACGGAGCACCGAGGTCCCGCGGGCCGCGGGATCGAGCAGCTCGGCGACGGGCACCCGGAACACGTCGACCGACTCCGTGCGGTCGGCCGCGACGGTGCTCGGCAGGCGCCACCAGCCGACCACGGGAGTGACGAGGTTGCTGCTGACCGGGACCCAGATCTCGGGCAGGGTGCCGAGCACGTCGACGCCGGCCGGGTCGAGCCCGGTCTCTTCCCACGCCTCGCGCAGCGCGGTCGCGGCCCGGTCGGCGTCGCCGGGCTCCACGCCGCCGCCCGGGAACGCGATCTGCCCCGCGTGGTGCCGCATGCCGTCGGCCCGGCGAGTGAGCAGGACGTCGAGGGTCGGCGGCACCGCCGGATCGGGCACGCTGCAGGGCACGTCGTCGAGCGCGCCGAACAGGATCAGCACCGCCGATCGCCGCGCGGGCCGTCCCGATTCGAGCGCCTGCGGGGTGGTCGAGATGTCGAGGCCCGACGCGAGGGCGCGCTCGAGCTCGGCTCGGGCGTCCTCCGGAGTGCTCGGCACGGTCTCGATCAGCCCTCGTGCAGCAGCTCGCTGATCCCCTCGGGGACCCGCTGGGAACGGGCCCAGGGCTCGCGGTCGCGGCGGGCGACCCGCTTCACCTGAGCGGTCTCCTCGGCGCGCGACTCGGTCAGCACCGCGATCACCGCGGCGCGCTCGTGGTCGCGCACGCCACGGGTCACGAAGCGGAAGTCGTCGCCGTGCAGGGTCGGGTCGGGCTCGCCGATCTCCTCGCGCTTGGCAGCGTCTCGGGCAGCGGCGTCGGGCGGCAGCAGTTCGTCGTTCACGTCGTCCTTCGGCCTAGAGCGGGATGTTGCCGTGCTTCTTGGCGGGCTGCTCGGTGCGCTTGCCGCGCAGGCCGCGCAGCGACTTGATGACCGCGAGGCGGGTGCCGGCGGGCTCGAGCACGTTGTCGAGCTCGCCGCGCTCGGCGGCGAGGAACGGGCTCGTCACGTCGGCGGTGTACTTCGCGGTCAGCTCCGCGCGCAGCGCCTCGACGTCCTCGCCGCGCTCCGCGGCAGCGGCCAGCTCCTTGCGGTAGAGGATGTTGACGGCGCCCGATCCGCCCATGACCGCGATCTCGGCGGTGGGCCACGCGATGTTGAAGTCGGCGCCCATCTGCTTCGATCCCATGACGATGTAGGCGCCGCCGTAGGCCTTGCGCGTGATGATCGTGACGAGCGGAACGGTCGCCTCGGCGTAGGCGTAGAGCAGCTTCGCGCCGCGGCGGATCACGCCCTGGAGCTCCTGGTCCGTGCCGGGCAGGTAGCCGGGCACGTCGACGAGGGTGAGGATCGGGATCGAGAACGCGTCGCAGAAGCGGACGAAGCGCGCCGCCTTCTCGCTCGCGTCGATGTTGAGGGTGCCCGCCATCTGCGCGGGCTGGTTCGCGACGATGCCGACGGTGCGGCCCTCGACGCGGCCGAAGCCGATCAGCATGTTGGGCGCGAACAGCGGCTGCACCTCGAGGAACTCGCCCGAGTCGAGGATCGCCTCGATGACGACCTTCATGTCGTAGGGCTGGTTCGGGCTGTCCGGGATGATCGTGTTGAGGCGACGGTCGGCGTCGGTGATCTCGAACGCGGTGTCGCTGTCGTAGACCGGGGCCTCGGCCAGGTTGTTGTCCGGCAGGTAGCTGATGAGCGCCCGCGCGTAGTCGAGGGCATCGTGCTCGTCGCTCGCGAGGTAGTGCGAGACGCCGCTCGTCTTGTTGTGGGTGAGCGCGCCGCCCAGCTCCTCGAAGCCGACCTCCTCGCCCGTGACGGTCTTGATGACGTCGGGGCCGGTGACGAACATGTGGCTGGTCTGATCGACCATGATCACGAAGTCGGTGAGCGCGGGGAGTAGACCGCGCCGCCGGCCGACGGGCCCATGACGATCGAGATCTGGGGGATGACTCCCGAGCACATCGTGTTCAGGCGGAAGATGCTCGCGTACTTCGAGAGGGCGACCACGCCCTCCTGGATGCGGGCCCCGCCGGAGTCGAGAATGCCGAGCACGGGGGCACCGGTTTTGAGCGCGAACTCCATCGCCTTGACGATCTTCTCGCCCGCGACCTCGCCGAGCGACCCGCCGAAGGTCGTGAAGTCCTGCGAGTAGACGACGACCTGGCGGCCGTGGATGGTGCCCGCGCCGGTGACGACGGAGTCGCCGAACGGACGGCTTCGCTCCATGCCGAAGCCCTGGGTGCGGTGCTTCACGTACTTGTCGAACTCGACGAAGCTGCCCGGATCGAGCAGGGCGGCGATGCGCTCGCGCGCCGTCATCTTGCCGCGGGGGTGCTGCTTCGCAGCTGCTGCGGCATCGCGGTCGCCCACGGCCTCCTGGTACTTGCGCCGGTGGTCCGCGATGCGCGAGGCGGTCGTGGCGGCCGAGGGCTCGGTGGTCTCGGTGGCGTTCTCTGCAGTCACGGGTGTCAGCCTAGCGCGCGACCCATGCCGCAGGTTGGAGGAGCGCTCTCAAGGAACCGGCGATTCCGCTGGAGGATTCCTCCAGCGGGCGAGGAGGACGCCGCGCCGCTACGCTCGTTCGCATGGACCTGCCTCGCACCCGCGCCCTGCTGCCCCGCGTCGAGTGGCGGGAGTCCTCGCCGTCGACCAACGCCGAACTCCGCGAGCTCGTCGCAAATGAACCGGGGCTCCCGAACGGCACGCTGCTCGCGACCGCGGACCAGACGGCGGGCCGGGGCCGGCTCGGCCGCGGCTGGGTCACGCCACCGGGCACCTCGATCGCGGCGTCGCTGCTGCTGCGCGGCCCCGGCATCCGAGTGGTCTCGGCCGCGCTCGGACCGGGCTGGACCCCGCTCATCGCCGGGTCCGCGGTGACGGACGCGCTGCAGCCGCGCTTCGCCGCGGATTCGGGTCTGCGGGTCGGGGTGAAATGGCCGAACGACGTGCACGTGCGCGACGAGGACGACGCGGTCGCGGGGCGGCCGGGCCGCAAGCTCTGCGGGATCCTCTGCGAGATGCTGCCCGACGGGTCCGTGATCGTCGGCACGGGCCTCAACCTGCTGATCCCCGAGTGGGAGCTGCCGACCGACCGGGCATCGTCGCTGCTCGCCGCGGGCGCCGACGTGGGCGGGGCCGAGACGCTCGACAGCGATGCGGGGCGGACGCTCGCCGACGAGGTGATCGCCGCAGTGGCGGGCGGCCTGCTGCGACTGGTCGAGCGCGCTGCGCAGGACGCCGGGGCCGTCCGGGCGCGCGTGCTGCGGCATTCGCTCACCCTCGGCTCCGAGGTGCGCGTGCATCTGGCCGACCGCGTGGTCGACGGCCGTGCACGCACCCTGTCGGACGACGGCTCGCTCGTGGTCGACCTGCCGACGGGCGGGGAGCTCGTCGTGTCGGCGGGCGACGTCGAGCACCTGCGGTAGGCGCCCCCGCCCGCCGGTTGAGTCAGCTCGCTCAACCGGCGGGTGCGGGCCGCCCCGCCTAGCGGTTGGGCTCCAGCGGGAACTCGTCGCCGAGCTGGTCGATCTGCTCGGTCGTGGGCTCGCCCTCCGAGAAGTCCATCTTCGGTACGGGCTTGCGGAAGCCGCCCGTCACGATCGCGATGATGATGACGCCGACCACGAGCCAGATGGCGCCCACGAGCCAGGTGAGGGCCTGCAGCGAGGTCCAGAGCCAGATGGTGAGGGCGAAGCCGATCACCGGCATCACGAGGTAGCGGACCCACTTCCAGAACCCGAACTGCTCGCGGCGACCGCCCTTCGGGAACACGTAGGTGCGGATCACCGACAGGTTGACCAGCGCGAACGCCGCCAGGGCACCGAAGCTGATCATGAAGGCGACGGTGTCGAGCGACAGGAACAGCGCCGAGAGGGCGAAGACCGAGACCACGCAGGCGGCGACGATCGGAGTGCCGAAACGGCGGTGCAGGCGGGCGAGCGGCTTCGGCAGCATGCCGTCGCGACCCATCGCGTAGAGGATGCGCGACACCGAGACCTGGCCGGTCATGCCCGAGCCGAACGCGCCGACGACGTAGATCGCGACGAAGAACGCGGTGAACCAGCTCACGCCGAAGCTGTCCATCACGGTGGTGCCCGCGGCGTCGATCTGCTCCTTGTTCAGCGTCGACCAGTCCGGGCTGAACGCGAGCGCGCCCGACCACGACACGAGGATGAAGAAGAAGCCGCCGACCAGGGTCGAGAGCAGGATCGCGCGCGGGATGTCCTTGCGCGGGCGCTTCGCCTCCTCGGACAGGGTCGAGACCGCGTCGAAGCCGAGGAAGGAGAGCGCGAGCACCGCCGCACCCGACGCGATGGCGCCGATGCCGCCCTCGCCGAAGGTGAAGGGCTCGATGAGGCCGACCGACTGGTCTCCGCCCAGGTACTCCTTGAACGCGAGCGCCATGAACACGATCACGAGCACCACCGAGAGGGCGATGATCACGAAGTTCACCTTGTTGACCAGGTTGATGCCGAGGATGTTGAACAGCAGCACGAGCAGCAGCGAGGCGAGGGTGAACGCCCAGACCGGGACCGCGGGGAACTGCGTGTTCAGGTAGATGCCGATGAGCATGAAGTTGATCATCGGGATGAAGAGGTAGTCGAGCAGCATGACCCAACCGGTGAGGAAGCCGATGGCCCCGCCGAACGACTGCTGCGTATAGGTGTACGCGGATCCCGCGACCGGGTAGCGCCGCACCATGGCGCCGTAGCTCGCCGCGGTGAAGAGCATGGTGACGACGGCGACCACGTAGGCCGCTGGCAGGTGGCCGTCGGTCACCTGGTTCACGATGCCGTAGGTGGTGAACACCGTGATGACCGTCATGTAGGTCACGCCGAAGAGCGTGAGGCCGGTCAGGCCGAGGGCGCGCTTGAGGTGCGGGCCGCCCGTTGTGCTGGTGGACACGGTTGCTGGATCGGACACGGGTTTTCTCCTTTGAAAAGGTCCGGATGGGGCGCCTGGGCGCCCTAGGAGGATGATCCCACGAAGGTCGCACGACCCGCGAGCCACGTGCCGCGGATCGTGATCTCGGGGATCCGGTTCGGGTCGACCGCGAGCGGGTTCTCCGAGAGCCAGACGAGGTCGGCGGTCATGCCGACGTCGAGGGTGCCGCGGTCGGTCGCGAGCGCCTGCCGCGCGATGCCGCGGGTGTAGGCGGCGTACGCCTCGCCTGCGGAGACGCGCTCCTCGGGCAGCCAGGATTCCGCGTCGGGCTCGAGGTGGCTGTGCCGGGTGATCGCCGTCGAGAGCGCGGGGCGCCAGTCCTTCGTGGTGACCGGCCAGTCGCTGCCGAACGAGACGGTCGCGCCGCCGCGCAGCACCGAGCCGATGAGGTACTGCCAGCCTTCGCGATCATGCCCGATGTGCGGGATCGTGAGCGACTCCATGACCGCGTCGCACTGCGCCCAGTAGGGCTCGAAGTTCGCGATGATCCCGATTTCGGCGAAGCGCTCGGCGTCTCCGGGGGCGAGCATCGCGACGTGCGCGATCACGTGGTGCCGTTCGCGGGCCGGATCCTGCGCCTGTGCGGCCTCGAGCGCGTCGAGCGCCGATCGCACCGCGGCGTCGCCGATCGCGTGCAGGTGCAGCTGGAACCCGAGCGCGTCGAACGCGGCGGTGGCCGCCCGCAGCTCGGCCTCGTCCCAGTTGGGCAGGCCGCGGTCGTCGGGCCGGTCGGCGTAGGGGAGGTGAGCGCCGCCGTGTGATTCTCGATCACGCCGTCGACGAAGACCTTGATCGTCTCGGCGCTCAGTCGCGGGTGCGCGAGCGCGCGGATCTCGTCGCGGATCGCGGCGAACTCGTCGAGCTGCTCGCGCCAGTGCGCGGGGTCCGCGCGCAGGGCCAGGTTGACCCGGGTATGCAGGCGGTCCTCGCGCACTGCTGCGCGGTAGGTCTCGACGTCACCGGCGTCGACCCAGGCGTCCTGGATCCACGTGGTGCCCTGCTCGGCGTATGAGCGGGTCGCGGCCTCGATCGCGTCGACCCGGGCCTCGAGCGAGAATCCGGGCACCACGTTCGCGAGGAAGTCGTTGGCCGCCGCCTCTTGCAGCGTGCCGAGCGGGCTGCCGTCCTCGCGGCGCACGATGCGCCCGAGGGGCGGATCGGGAGTCTCGGCGGTGATGCCGCCCGCTTCGAGCGCCGCGGTGTTGACCCACGCGGTGTGGTAGTCCCAGGCCCGCAGCACGGTCGGGGTGTCGCCCGTCACCTCGTCGAGCCAGCGGGCGTCGAAGCGTCCGCCGGGGGCGAAGGTGGCGTCGTAGCTCGCGCCGACGATCCACTCGGCATCGGGGTTCGCGGCCTTCCACGCCGCGACGGCGCGGAGGATCCCGTCGAGGTCGGCGGCCTCCCGGACTGCGGGGCCGGCCGCTTCGAGCCCTCCGAGCACCGGGTGGGCGTGGCCGTCGCCCGGAGCCGGGGCCAGGGTGCCTCCGGCGAGGTCGACGACCTCGGCACCGGATTCCCGTGCGAGCGTGAGCGCATCGGCACCGAGCGCGACCACGCGTCCGTCCCGGACTGCGAGCGCGTCGCTCGTCGCCGCGGACCCGGCTGCGGGTGCCGGGTCGATGATCACGGTGCCACCGGTGAAAACGGTCGTCATCTGCTGCGTCCTTGCTGCTGAGGGGTGATCCGGACGCCCGTGGAGCACGGAGCGGTAGGGATCGCGAGCGGAAGTGCCAAAATGAACGGGGTTCGTTTGAGCGCTGCGGAAGAGAATAGTACGAATGCCGGGCGGATGCGAATGAGTTTTGCGATCCGGCTCGGGCCGCGCCAGGATGAACCGGGGAGGCGAAGATGACGACGACCGCGGACGATGGCGACCGCGCGGAGGCCGGGAGGAGCGCCGGGCCGTCGCGCCGCCGCGCGGGCCGCCCCGCGCAGGGGATCCTCTCGCGCCGGCTCATCTTCGAGACCGCGCTGCGCCTCGTGGACCGTGGCGGGGCCGACGCCGCCGGGATCCGAGCGATCGCGAAGGAGCTCGGCGTGCAGCCCTCGGCCCTCTACAACCACGTCGACGGGTATCCGGACCTGATCGCGGGGATGCGCGAGCTGATCAGCGACCGGATCCCGCTCGACATGTTCGACCGCAGCCCGTGGGACGAGGCGCTCGTCGAGTGGTCGGGGCACTACCGAGACGCGTTCGCGGCGCATCCCTCCACCGTCGCGCTGCTCGCCGTGCTGCCGCTCGCCGAGGAGTCCTCGACGACGCTCATGTACGACGGAGTGATCCGCGCCCTGGTGCGGGCCGGCTGGCCCCAGGAGCGGGTGCTGATCCTGCTCGTCGCCCTCGAATCGTTCATCCTGGGCTCCGCACTCGACCTCGGCGCCGACGAGCAGATGCTCGACCCTGGGCCGCGGACGGACGTGCCGACCTTCACCTCGGCGTATCGGGCGCGAGCCGAGTTCCTCTCCGCGAGGCGGCAGAGCACGGCCGACGCCTCGTTCGAGTTCGGGTTGCGGGCGATGCTCGCGGGTTTCCGAGCGGAGTTCGACGCGCTGCGGAGCGACCGGCCCGAGCCCTGATCCCGCCTAGCGGAAGATGATGGTGCGGTCGCCGTCGGCGAGGATCCGGTTCTCGGCGAACCACGTCACCGCGCGGCGGAGCGTGCGCGCCTCGCCGTCCTGGCCGAGCTGCATGAGCTCCTGCGGGGAGTACGCGTGGTCGACGCGGGTCACGTCCTGCTCGATGATCGGTCCCTCGTCGAGGTCGGTCGTGACGAAGTGCGCGGTCGCGCCGATCAGCTTCACACCGCGCTGGTGCGCCTGGCGGTAGGGGTTCGCGCCCTTGAAGCCGGGCAGGAACGAGTGGTGGATGTTGATCGCGCGGCCCGCGAGCGCCTCGCACAGCTCGGGCGAGAGGATCTGCATGTAGCGGGCGAGCACGACGAGCTCGATGTCCTGCTCCTCGACGACGTCGAGCACCCGGCGCTCGAAGGCCGCCTTGTCCTCGGGGCCGGCGACCTGGCGGTGCTCGAACGGCACCCCGTAGAAGTCGGCGATGTCGCGCACGGTCTCGTGGTTCGAGAGGATCAGCGGCACCTCGATGGGCAGCTGGCCGCCGCGCTGGCGGTAGAGCAGGTCGTTCACGCAGTGGGTCGCGGTGGAGGCGAGGATCAGGGTGCGCACGGGTCGGCCGACCACGTCGAGGCGCCAGGTCATGTGGTAGCGCTCCGTCACGGGCGCGAGCGCCTGTTCGAAGCGCGCCTCGAAGGTCTCCGGCTGGGCCACGGCCTCCACCTGCAGGCGCATGAAGAACCGACCGGTGTCGTGGCTCGCGAACTGCTGGCTCTCGGCGATGTTGCCGCCGGCCGCGACGATCGCGCCGCTGATCGCGTGCACGATCCCCGGTCCGTCGATGCAGCTGAGGGTGAGCACCCACTGGGTGCCGGAGGAGTCCGTCGCGATCGTGTTCACGGGGTCCAAGGGTACTGGATCCACGCGCACCCGATCGGCTGCGCGTGCCTCGTGGGCGCGCGCGGCGCTGCTAGGCTGCCCGCACCCGACCCGATGCAGGTGCGGCAGCGCCGGAAGCGGAGCAGTCATGGAGGACCCGAGGCCCCCGGCAGGACCGGTCTCGGTTCGTCGCGCGCTCTGGGCGGCCTGGACCCCGGTGGCCTGGGCGCTCCCGCCGGTGCTCATGCTCGTCCGATTCGCGGGCGGCGGCGGCTGGGAGAGCCTGTTCATGCTCGTGAGCCTGCCGGTCTGGTGGCCCGCCCTCGCCCTCCTCGGCCTGCTGCCGAAGCTGATCCTGCGGCGCAGGGGGTACGCCTCCGTGCCGGTCGCGGTGGGCGTCGCGCTGGCGGGATGCGTGTGGGGCCCGCTCGGATTCTGCCTGTCGCTGCGGGGCGTCGGCGACAGCGGCTCGGTCGACTCCGGACTCGCGGCGTTCGCGCCCGGTGCCACCGCACGGGTGCAGGACGCGATCGCCGGGGTCTCGATCGCGGCCGTCCCCCTCTGCTACGCGGCGGCCGTGGTCTGCGCGCTCGCGGCGAAGCGGAGGGACGGGGCGCCCCGGGCGGAGCGACCGCTCGGCACCCTGGTGCTCCTGATCGGCATCGTCGCGGTGCCGATCCTGATCGGCCTTGTGGGGGCCGGCATCGGCCGCGCCGCGATGCACGGTGCACGGGACTCCGCGGGCAGCCAGGAGGTCGACGTCGTGGATCTGACGCCCGAGCGGGGACGGGCCCGCCAGGAGCGCAACTGGGACGCGGCGCAGCGGGAGCTCGCGGGCGCGCGCAGGGCGATCGGCGCCGACGGCTGGTTGCTGGGCGCACCCGGCGGCATCATCGACGAGGACCGTCGGAAGGAGCCGTACGAGTACCGCGTGCGCGTCGCGTGGGACCGGATCGAGCACGGCGAACCGGTGGCCATCGGCGACCGGCTGCTGCCGCTCGTCGAAGCGCAGGGGTGGACGCCGGTCGAGGGCGAGGACGGATGGGGAAGCAGATCCCCTCGCGGGAGGTCCTCACCGGCGAGGGCGGGAGCGGCGGCCCGGCGACGGGCGTGCGCTTCCACCTGAGGAACGCGAACGGGTACGCACTGGATCTCGTGGCCGCCGTCCCGGGCGCGGACGAGCACGACGAACGTCCTGCGCCGCCCGCGGGGAGCACGATCGTCACGCTCGAGCTGACCAGCGGGCGGTACTGGGCGGAGAGCCGCGGCGACGCCGACTGGACCGGCGAAGGCTCCTCCGCGGAGGCCGCGCATCTCTGGGGAGCGGATGCGCCGACCTTCGCGTTCGACGAGTGGCCGGAGCTCCGCCTCGTCGAGAACCAGCCGGCGACCGTGCAACCGCGGTACACATCCTCCGGAGTTGGAGCCGCACCGGATATGATGAGCGAGTCGTGACTGGCGTGCAGATGGGACACCATCGGGAAACGACACCCCCTCTCGGAACGGCCGCTCGCCTGGGTCGAAAAACCGAACCGATGTCTTCCGCGCGCGCGGAACGAGAACACCTGAGGAGTACACCGGATGTCGAACCAGTCAGCTTTCTTCAACGAGCCGCTCGAGGTCGTCGACCCTGAGATCGCGGAGGTCCTGAAGAACGAGCTCGGCCGCCAGCGCGGCACCCTCGAGATGATCGCGAGCGAGAACTTCGTTCCCCGCGCGGTGCTCGAGTCGCAGGGCTCCGTGCTCACCAACAAGTACGCCGAGGGCTACCCCGGTCGCCGCTACTACGGCGGCTGCGAGTTCGTCGACATCGCCGAGGAGCTGGCGCGCGAGCGCGCCAAGAGCCTCTTCGGCGCGAAGTACGCCAACGTGCAGCCCCACTCGGGCGCCTCGGCCAACGCGGCGGTGCTGTCGGCGATCGCCGAGCCCGGCGACACGATCCTCGGCCTCGAACTCGCCCACGGCGGCCACCTCACCCACGGCATGAAGCTGAACTTCTCGGGCAAGCTCTACAACGTCGTGCACTACGGCGTCGACCCCGAGACCTTCCTCATCGACATGGACGTCGTGCGCGAGAAGGCGCTCGAGCACAAGCCCAAGGTGATCATCGCCGGCTGGTCGGCCTACCCCCGCACCCTCGACTTCGCGAAGTTCCGCGAGATCGCCGACGAAGTCGGCGCGACCCTCTGGGTCGACATGGCGCACTTCGCGGGCCTCGTCGCCGCCGGCCTCTACCCGAGCCCCGTGCCGCACGCCCACGTCGTCTCGTCGACGGTGCACAAGACCATCGGCGGCCCCCGCTCGGGCTTCATCCTCACGAACGACCTCGAACTCTTCAAGAAGCTCAACTCGAACGTGTTCCCCGGCCAGCAGGGCGGCCCGCTCATGCACGTGATCGCCGCGAAGGCGACCGCCTTCAAGCTCGCCGCGACCGACGAGTTCAAGGATCGCCAGGTCCGCACCCTGTCGGGCGCGAAGCTCGTCGCCGACGCGCTCACCAGCGAGGCCTCGAAGGCCGCGGGCGTCGACGTGCTCACCGGCGGCACCGACGTGCACCTGGTGCTCGCCGATCTGCGCAACTCCGAGCTCGACGGCCAGCAGGCCGAGGACGCGCTGCACGCCGTCGGCATCACCGTCAACCGCAACGCGGTGCCCTTCGACCCGCGCCCCCCGATGGTGACCAGCGGCCTCCGCATCGGCACCCCGGCCCTCGCCACCCGCGGCTTCGGCGACGTGGAGTTCGCCGAGGTGGCCGACATCATCGCGCTCACCCTCCAGCACGGAGCCGATGCCGCTTCGCTGGGCGGGGACATCGAGGCGCTCAAGGCGCGCGTCACGGCGCTCGCCGACGCGTTCCCGCTGTACCCCGGCCTCGAGGAGTGGTGACCCTTGGCCGCTGAGAAGCTCGACGGAACCGCCGCGGCGGCGACGATCAAGCAGGAGCTCGCGGAGCGCGTCGCAGCGCTCCGCGAGCGCGGCATCACGCCGGGCCTCGCGACCGTGCTGGTCGGCGAGGATCCCGGCTCGAAGTGGTACGTCGCGGGCAAGCACCGCGACTGCGCCGAGGTCGGCATCGCGTCGATCCAGCGCGAGCTGCCCGACACCGTGACGCAGGAGGAGCTCGAGGCGGTGCTCGACGAGCTCAACGCCGATCCCGCGTGCACCGGGTACATCGTGCAGCTGCCGCTGCCGAAGCACATCGACACCGACCGGATCCTCGAGAAGATCGACCCGGCCAAGGATGCCGACGGGCTGCACCCGACGAACCTCGGGCGCCTCGTGCTCAACGCCAACACCGAGATCACCTCGCCGCTGCCGTGCACCCCGCGCGGCGTGATCGAGCTGGTCGAGCGCAACGGCCTGTCCTGGGCGGGCAAGCACGTCGTGGTCGTGGGCCGCGGCGTGACCGTCGGTCGCCCGATCGGCCCGCTGCTCACCCGCCGCGAGTTCAACGCGACCGTCACGCTCACGCACACGGGCACCCAGGACCTCGGCGCCGAGCTGCGCCGGGCCGACGTGATCGTCGCGGCCGCAGGCGTGGAGGGCATCGTGCGCGCAGAGGACGTCAAGCCGGGCGCGGTCGTGCTCGACGTGGGCGTGTCGCGCAAGGTGGACCCCGAGACCGGCAAGAGCCGCGTCGTCGGCGATGTCGATCCGGCGGTCGCCGAGGTCGCCGCCTGGGTCTCGCCGAACCCCGGTGGCGTGGGGCCCATGACCCGCGCCCTGCTGCTGAAGAACGTGGTCGAGATGGCGGAGCGCGCGGCCGACGCCGCCTGATCCGCCGCTCGCGACCCGACCGATCGAGGAGAACCACATGTGCTCACCCGTGCGCTGCGCCGACTGCGGCAAGACCACCTGGGCCGGGTGCGGCCTGCACATCGAGGAGGCGCTGGAGGGCGTGGCCATGGCCGATCGCTGCTCCTGCCCTCGCGACTGAGCCGATGAGCCGGTGACGAAGCGCCGCGGGTCCGTTCCGGTGGACCCGCGGCGCTTCGTCGATTCCGGAGGGGACGGTGCCCCTCGGGGTGCGCCCTGCGCCCCGTGCCCCGCGCGGGCCGATCCGGGCGGCGGCGGTGCCAGCCGCGTGCCAGCACCGCAGTGCATACTGGACTGCGGTGCCGAGATCCCGGTCGCCAGCCCACACCCGTGAACTGAAAGTCGGACCCCGGTGCTCCACTCCGCGCTCGCCTCGCTCGCAGGCTTCGTCACGCCCGCCCTGCTCGGCATCGACTGGCTCGATCCCGAGACGCTGCTGAAGGCCGGAGGCTGGGTCGCGCTGGTGCTCGCCTGCGCATTCGTGTTCCTCGAGACCGGCGTGCTGGTGCTCGCGTTCCTGCCCGGCGATTCTCTGCTGTTCACGGTCGGACTGTTCACGGCGACCGGCATCATCGACGTGCCCATCTGGATCACCTGCATCCTGCTCTTCGCCTTCGCATTCGCCGGCGATCAGGTCGGTTTCATGATCGGGCGCAAGCTCGGGCCCGCGGTGTTCAGCCGTGAGAAGAGCAAGCTCTTCAACCCCGAGAACGTGCAGCGCACCCACGCGTTCTTCGAGAAGCACGGACCGAAGGCGATCATCATCGCCCGCTTCCTCCCGGTCTTCCGAGCGTTCGTGCCGGCCGCGGCGGGCGTCGGCAAGATGGACTA
The DNA here is from genome assembly GCF_047946755.1 of Leucobacter sp. HNU. Lineage (GTDB taxonomy): Bacteria > Actinomycetota > Actinomycetes > Actinomycetales > Microbacteriaceae > Leucobacter. The sequence goes on from NZ_CP178837.1 coordinate 206,756, forward strand.
CCGGCACTTCGTCGCGTACAACGCGATCGGCGCGCTGCTCTGGGGCGTCGGCGTGACCCTCATCGGGTTCTTCCTCGGTCAGATCCCGTTCGTGCACCAGTACTCCGAGGTGTTCATCATCGTGCTCGTGCTGCTGCCGGGGATCCCGATCCTCATCGAGGCGATCCGCGCGTTCCGCTCGTGGTGGCGGAAGCGTCGCTCGCCCGAGGGCGCGTCCGCCGAGTAGGAGTCCGTTCGCGCACTCGCACCGATTTCGGATTCGGGGTTGACGCGCCTTCGAGCGCGTCGTAATGTACAACCAAATGGTTGTACAAGAACTTTCCGACGCACAGATCGACCGGGTCTTCCGGGCGCTCGCCGATGCCACGCGGCGCGACATCGTCCGCCGCACGCTCACCGGCGAGGCCTCGGTGTCCGAGCTCGCCCGTGACTACGACATGAGCTTCGCCGCCGTGCAGAAGCACGTGGCGGTGCTCGAGGCCGCCGATCTCGTCGCGAAGATCCCCAGAGGAAGGGAGCGCATCATCCGAGGCAACCCCGAGACCATCCGTCGGGCGCAGGAGCTCCTCGGCCACTTCGAGCAGCTCTGGCGCGGACGCATCGACCGGCTCGACGCGCTCTTCGCCGAGGACGCTCCGCAGGACTGACCTCCCGCCCCGCTCGAGCCGATGAGTGAGGCTCGCGCAGCAGCCGAACATCCTGAGCATCCGAACGTCACGAACACCCAGATCACCGAGAACGAAAGGCACCGCATCATGCCGGTCACCGCATTCACCACCGACCCCGAGGCGCTGACGATCACCGTCGTCGCCGACTTCACCGTCCCGGTGCGCAGGCTCTGGGACGCCTACGCAGACCCCCGCCAGATCGAGCGCTTCTGGGGGCCGCCGGAGTTCCCGGCGACCTTCCGCCGGCACGACTTCGCACCGGGCGGGCTCAGCCTCTACCGGCTGACGAGTCCCGAGGGTGAGTCGCACGGCGGCTACTGGAAGTGGGTCTCCGTCGACGAGGGCCGTTCCTTCGAGGTGCGCGACGGGTTCACGCTCGACGACGGCACCCCGAACACCGAGATGCCGGACATGCGCATGGTGTTCGAGTTCCAGCAGACCGCGCTCGGCTCCCGGCTCACCACGACCAGCTACTTCGATTCGCTCGAGTCGCTCGAGCAGCTGCAGGCGATGGGCATGGAGCAGGGCACCCGCTCGGCGATGGCGCAGATCGACGCCGTGGTGGAGGACCTGGCGTCCTACGCGGCCGAGCTGCCGACGCAGCTGCAGCTGGTCGGCGATACCCAGGCCCGCGTCTCGCGCGTGATCCGCGGCACCGCGGAGCAGGTGTGGCGCGCGCACCACGAGGCCGAGCTGATGCGACGCTGGATGCTCGGGCCGGACGGCTGGGAGATGCCGGTCTGCGAGGTGGCGAGCGAGCCGGGCCAGCGATTCCGGCAGGAGTGGCGGAACATCGAGAGCGGCGAGAGCTTCGGCTTCACCGGCGAGTTCCTCGAGGGCGAGCGCCCGGTGCGCGCCGTGACCACGGAGGCCATGGTGACGCCCGAGGATCCCGACGGCGCGCAGAGCCCGGTGACCCGCAACGAGCTCACCCTCACGCCGGTCGAGGGCGGCACGCTCCTGACGCTGCTCATCACCTACCCCGACGCCGCGACGCGCGAGATGATCCTCGCGACCGGCATGGTCGACGGCATGGAGACGAGCTACCAGCGCCTCGAGCGGGAGGCGCTCGTCGCAGCTTGACCCATCGCGAGCATCGTTCGCCCCGGATCCGCGCAGCGTGCGGATCCGGGGCGAACGCGCGTCTACTCGTGCGCGGGCGCGAGCACCTCGGGATCCGGGCCGGATCCGGCCTCGTCGGGCCCGGTGCGCGGGGCCCCGCGGCCGATGAGCGCGATCACGGGGAACAGGAATACGGTGAGCATGGCGGCCCCGACCATCGCGGCGGCGGTTCCGGCGTCGAGCACGCCGGTCGTGGTGCCGATCCCCGTGACCGCGATCACGAGCGGCAGCGTGGTCGCGGTGAAGAACGCGCTGCTGCGCCGGTCGGCCATCGATGAGCCGGGGTCCACGGTCCACAGCGAGGGAGTCCGCGCACGAGCAGCATCGCGACGAGGAACACCGGGATCAGCAGGAGCGCTCGCCGATCCTGCAGGAGCGCCGCGAGCGGGAACGAGACGCCGGTCGCGACGAAGAAGACCGGCACGAAGAACCCGAAGGCGATCGATTCGAGCTTCGCCTCGACGATCTCCAGGTGCTCGGGATCGCCGCCGCGCAGCACCACCCGGGCGAGCATGCCGGCGGTGAAGGCGCCGAGCAGGAAGTCGACGCCGAGCAGCAGGGCGAGGACGACGAGCACCGCGAGGATCGCGATCACGAGCCGCACCGCGAACTGGCCGCTCGTGCGGAGCGTCGCCGAGACCACTCGGTGCAGCCAGTCGCGGCTGCCGTGCGACGCGAGGCGGAATGCGAGCCCCGCGACGCCCGCGAACACCAGCAGGGTGAGGAGGCCCGCGACGGGCTGGCGGCCGCTGAAGAAGATCGAGATCGCGACGAGGGGCGCGAACTCGCCGATGGCTCCCGCCGAGGAGAGCGCGGAACCGAGCGGGGTGCGCAGGATCCCCGAATCGCGCAGCATGGGCATGATGGTGCCGAGCGCCGTGCCCGTCAGGGCGATCCCGATGAGCAGTGCGGCTCCGGGCTCCGGCGCGATGAGGAAGCCCGCGCCGAGCGCGAGGACGGCCGAGACGCCCCACCCGGCGAGGGCGCGCTTGCCGCGGCGCCCGAGCAGCGAGGCCGGCTCGATCTCGTTCCCGGCCATGAAGAAGAGCATCGCGATGCCGAGCTGCGAGAGGGCGTCGAGCAGCGGGCCGTCGGCCACCCAGCCGAGGCCGCTCGGGCCGACGAGCATGCCGAGCGCGACCTCGAAGACCACGAGCGGAACGACGAGCGCGCGCGAGACGAGGCGGGCGAGCAGCGGCGCGACCACCGCGATCAGCGGCACGACGAGCAGCGTGACGGGGGCGTTCTCCACGGGGACTCCGAAACTCAGTGCGCGACCCGGTGGCGCTCGACGAGCACCACGAGTCCGGCCATGACGAGTGCGGCGAAGACGATCGGCGCGGGCAGGAACGCGCAGGCGGCGATCGCGAGCGCGCCGAGCGGCACGAGCACCTGCGTCGCGCCCTCGAGGTTGTGCCGCAGGATCAGGAACCAGACGCCGAGCACGAAGATCCCGATCGGCACCGTGAGAGTCGCCGCCGAGGTGACGGGGTCGAGCGCGCTCTCGCCCATCTGGGACGACAGCAGCACGGTGATGCCCGCCGAGAACGCGCCGGCCGCGGCGAAGACGAAGTAGTGCCCGTAGCCGAAGGTGAGCGCGGTGCGGAGGTGGTCGAGACGCTCGGTGACCTCGGTGGCGAAGTAGAGCCACCACATGCCCGCGGCGAGCACGAGGCCCGCGAAACCGGTCACGACGAGCTGGCCGAGATGATGCGATCCGTCGGCGACCTCCACCACGGCCGTCGTCGAGGCCAGCACGGACTCGCCGAGCACGATCAGGGTGAAGGATCCGTAGCGGTCGGCGATGTGCGCGGAGTGCCAGGGCGTCTTGCTCGCCGATTCGGCCCAGACCGGCACGGCGAGCTCGCACAGCACCAGCAGGAGGAAAGCCGGGATCTGCACGGTCGCGGGGATCCACGGGAATCCGATCCAGAGCGCCTGGCAGATCACGACTCCGGCCGCGTACCGGAGCGCGGTGCGCCGCATCTCGGGGTGGCTGTGCGAGGCGCGCAACCACTGCGTGACGAGGGCGAGCCGCATGATCACGTAGCCGAGGATCAGGACCCGGTAGTCGCCCTCCTCCATCGCCGCCGTGATGCCGGTGGCGAGCACGAGCACGCCGGCCATCTGGGTGAGGGTGAGTACTCGGTAGAACCAGTCGTCCACGTCGAACGCGCTCGCGAACCACGTGAAGTTCATCCACGCCCACCAGATGCCGAAGAAGGTGAGGAGGTACGCGACCACTCCCGACCACAGATGCCCGTCGGCCTCGATATGGTGCAGCTGCGCCGAACTGAACGAGACGGCGACGACGAAGATCAGGTCGAAGAACAGCTCGAGCGGGCTCGCCGCGCGGAACACCTGCGCGGGATCGCGGGGGCGCATGCGCGCGAGGCCGAAGCCTCCGCGGGCGTCGGCAGCGGTGTCGCCGGTCATGTCAGCCCTTCTTGGCCGCCGCCTTGGCGGCGCGCTTCGACTCGCGCACGAGCGCGAGGGTCTCGGGCGAGACGATGTCGGCGACGCTGCGCATCGAGCCCTCCTCGCCGTAGGGCGCCGACGCCTCGCGCCAGCCGGCGCCGTCGAAGCCGCACTGCTTGCCGAGCAGCGCGAGGAAGATCTTCGCCTTCTGGTCGCCGAAGCCGGGAAGCGACTTCAGCCGCTTGAACACGGTCGGTCCGTCGGGGTCGCCCTCCGTCCAGATCGTCTCGGCGCGGCCGCCCCAGTCGTCGACCAGGACGCGGCAGAGGGTCTGCACCCGACCCGCCATGGAGCCAGGGAATCGGTGCACCGCGGGCGATTCGCGGAACGCCTCGACCACCGCGTCGGGGTCGGCGCCCGCGAGCGCCGCGGCGTCGATGGATCCGAGCCGCTGCTTGATCTTGAGGGGGCCCGAGAATGCGACCTCCATCGCGACCTGCTGGTCGAGCAGCATGCCGATGAGGAGCGCCGTCGGCTCGTCGCTGAGCAGGGTGTCGGCTGCGGGATCGTCGGTGAGGTGGATGGCCATGGGAACAGTGTGGCACCGGATCCGCGGCTCGACCAGTTCCGCGACCCCCGAACGGGCGGCGCGGGCGATGTCTGCGGGCTTCGCGCCCAGCGAAGGAGATCCGCGCCCAGAAGGACGAAATCGACCAAGAGATCCTTCTGAGCACGGATCTCCTTCCGAAGGGAACCGCTCGCACCCGCCCAGCAGGCTCACCGCACCGAGCGCACCTTCGCGACCGCGAGCGCGCCGGCGAACGCGAACACCCCCGCCATGAGGAACAGTCCGGTGAAACCCGCGACGAACACCATGAGCGCGCCGAGCAGGGGAGCGGCGGCCTGCGGCACGGCGGTCGCGATGTTCATGATCCCGAGATCCTTGCCGCGGGTCTCGGGGTCTGGGAGCACCTGCGTGGCGAGCGCCTGGTCGACGGCGAGGAAGCAGCCGTAGCCGAGCCCGAGCAGCCCGGCCGCCACGAGCGTCGTCGCGAACGTCGGAACGAAGGCGAGCAGCAGCGCGGCGACCGCTTGCAGGGTGGACGAGAGGAACACGAACGACTTGCGGCGCTCGAGCGCATCCGACAGCCTCCCGAGGGTGAGCGCCGCGATGATCACGAACACCATGTAGACGAGCACCGCCATCACGAGGTCGTCCTCGGCGTTCTCGTCGCCGAGCCCGAACTCCAGGAAGTAGAGCAGCAGGCTCGTGCCGAAGGCGTTGCCGAAGTTCACGAGCACACGACTGAGCAGGGTCCAGCCGAAGTCGGGGTACTGCCGAGGGCTGATCCACAGCGAGTCGAGCATGCCGCGCAGGGTCCACGGCTCCCGCTGGTCCGGCCGCAGCACGGCGTCGGGACGCATGAGGAACGGGACCACGAGCACCAGCAGCAGTATCGCCACCACGGCATACCCGAGGAACGTGCCGAGCGACAGCAGGGTCACGAGCAGGATCCCCGCGATGATGCCGATCGCCTGCGGTGCGGAGAGCCAGCCCGAGACCGTGCCGCGCTGCCCGACGGGCACCTGGTCGCTGATGGTCGCGGTGAGCGCCGCCGTCAGCACGCAGAATCCGATGATCGCGAGCGACCAGAACACCCCGATGCCGAGGAGCGTGTGCTGTGCGCCGAGCAGCAGGAGCGAGAGCGCGAAGAGCAGCGCGCCGGCCGCGATCCAGGGGCGACGGCGTCCGAATCGGCTCGTGGTGCGATCCGAGAGCGCACCGGTGACGGGGAACGCCACGATCGCGCAGAGCGCGGAGACGCCCGAGATCACGCCGAAGGCGAGGACGTTCTGCACCCAGTCGCTCGTGCGCAGCTCCGCCTGGATCTGCGCGGGCAGCAGGAGCTGCACGGGCGTCAGCTGCGCCATCCAGACCCCGAACCACGCGAGCGCGAACGCCGCCACCCACCCGCCGCTCACCCGGCGGGTGGGCTCGGCGAAGACCTCGACGGTCGTCCGTTCTGAAGAAGAGGCCACGGGCAGCTCCTGCACGTCATCGGGCGGAGCCGAGCGGCTGCGCTGGCGACAGCGTACTCCCCGAACGCCCGGAACGGGTCGCCCGCAGCGCCGTGCCGACGCCGACGAGGGCGAGCGCGGCGACGCCCGCGCCCATCACCGCTGCGGAAGTCGCGGCCGCGCTCGCCGCCGTGGCCGTGGGATCTGCAGATCCGAGCGCGGATCCGAGCGCGACGAGCACGCCGATGAGCGCCGAGCAGACGGCGTTCGAGATGAGCTGGGCGAGGCTCACGCCCGCCGCGGCCTTCGCGCTCTCCTCCGGCGTCGCCGCACTGCGCAGCGCGGCGACGCTGAGGTGCGGGAACGCGAGGCCGATGCCGGAACCGGCGAGCACGAGGGCCGCGGCCCAGCCCCAGACTGCACCGGTGCCGGCGCAGGCGAACTGCAGCAGCGCGTACGCGCCGAAGCCGAGCACCATGAGCACGGGGCCGAGCACCATGGCGCGGCGGCGACCCCGATCCGACTCGATGCTCACGCTGAAGATCTGGACGAAGCTCCAGCCGACCGAGACGGTCGCGCCGAGGAGGCCCGCCGGCAGTTCCGGCAGCCCGGCGATCTGCTGGCCGAACCGGGGGAGGAACACCTCGAGCATGGCGCCCGCGCTCGCGATCCCGAGGGTCAGGTAGATCCACTTCAGGGCGTTGCCGCGGCGGTAGGTGAGGGCGGGCAGCACCGGGGCGGATGCGCGGCGGTCGAGCAGCACGAACCCGAGGATCAGGGCGGCGCCCGCGAGGATCGCGACTGCGGTTCCGAGCCCGGGCGGCACGATCGACGCGACGCTGAACGCGGCAGCCGCGAGGACGAGTGCGAGCAGCGGCGCGAGGGGAAGCGGCCGCTCGGGCGATCCCGCCCGTGACTCGCCGGGAGGGTGCGCAGGGCGAGCGCTCCCAGGGCGAAGGAGGCCGCGGCGAGCAGGGCGAACGCCCAGCGCCAGATCCCGAGCTGGGCGAGGAGCCCGCCGAGCGCGGGACCGATCAGCGTGCCGACGCCCCACATCGCCGAGATGAGCCCGGTGGCGCGGGTCCAGAGGTGCTCGGGCAGCGCCTGCCGGATCACGGCGTAGCCGAGGCCGGCGAGGAGCCCGCCGCCGAGTCCCTGGGCGATCCGCGTCGCGAGGAAGACCTCCATGCTCGGGGCGAGCGCCGCGCCGAGGGATCCGAGCCCGAAGACCGCGAATGCGAGGAGGTAGCCCCGGGCCGCCCCGACGCGGCCGAGGAGGCGGGTGACGAGCATCGACGCGAACACGGAGGCGACGAGGAACGCGGTGACGACCCACGCGAAGTACTCGGACCCGCCGATCTCCGCGATCGTCGAGGGGAGCAGCGCGGCGGTGAGGAACGTGTTCATGGCGTACATCGCGACGCCGCCGGCGAGCACGAGCGCGGCGGGGAGGTGTGCGCCGCTCAGGAGCTCCCGCCAGCTGCCGCCGGGGGCGATCCGGGGGGCTGCGGTCGGGGTCTCGGGGGAGGAGGAGTCCATGCGGTTCACGCTAAAACCTCAAGTCAGGTAGAGGTCAAGTCGGCGCGCGAGCGGGGCGTCACCGTGCGTCCCCCGTTCGGGGGTCATTTCGCGCCGCACCGCTGTGCGAGGCTCCTGCGGCGGCTAGGTTCGACAGCAGGTTCTGCCGGCGACCGGAACTCGGCGACCGCCCGCCCTGGGCGGAGGTCGCGGACTCCCGGAACGGATCGGGCACCGCCCGACCCGAACGCCGCGAGGACGTCCGGCGTCGGGGTGCGGGTGTGTTCATGTCCGCACCCCGCCGCCGGTTCGACCGCCGATCCCGTTCCCGAGGCGGGGCCGGCGGTGGTCCGGTCGTGTCAGGCACCCCCTCTGCGCAGCACGGCCACGAACGGTCGATCGCGTCGGCGCACCGCCGGAGCGATCGACCGTTCAGCCGCTCGGAGGAACCGGTCTCCCGGAGGGCGTCCCTCCTGCGGTACTGTCCAACCTGAGGCGCTGGTACGCGTGGGGACGCGTCGATGCAGGGGGATACATGGTGGTTCGCGCGCTGCGGTCGGTGATCGGCGACCTCCTCGCCGACCATCGCGTGCTGACCCGCGGGGACGGATGGGCGATGACCTCCGTGCTGCGGTCGATCCGTCGCGTCGCGCTGCTCGTCGCCGCCGGATGGCAGTTCGTGATGCTGCCGGTATCGTTCGCGACGCTCGGGTCCGCCGCGTGGCCGCTCGTGACCGCCCAGCTCGCGCTGGCCGCGACCGCGCTGCTCGCCCTGAGGCGGTGGATCCCCGACTTCGTGATCCCGCTCGGCATGATGGCCGTCGGACTCTGGAGCTATCTGGCCAGCGGCGACATCGATTCCGCGCTGGTGTTCGCCGCGTGCTGGGAGATCGACTTCGCCAGTTGTCTCATGGGGCTGCTGGTCCTGCACCGGGTCTCGATCGCGCTCGTCGTGCTGCCCGCCGCGGTGACGGCCGTGACGGTGCTGCTGGCGCTGCCCGGCTGGGGCGCGCAGCTCCCGACCGCGATCATCGTGACCCAGAGCTCGATCATCCTGGCGATCCGGGCCGGGCTGCCGTGGCTGCTGCGGCTCGCCGCCGACACGGACGCGGTCACCGCGCGGGCCGAGAGCGCTTCGCTGCGCACCGAGACGATCCGGCGCACGAGCGCTCGGCTCGCGGAGGAGTCGCGCACGCTGCACGACACGGCGATCAATACGCTCGGCGCGGTCGCGAACGGCGGCGCGGGCGTCGCGGACCCCGCGCGGGTGCGAGCGCAGTGCGCACGGGACATCGAGCTGCTGCGCGCGATGCGCGGTGAGCGCGCGCCGAGCGCGCCGGTGCGGCTGCGCTCCCTCTTCGACCACCTCGCACTGCCCGTGCGGCGCGAGGGGCTCGACGACCGAGCACTCGACCGGATCGAGGAGCGCCTCGGATCGGAGCGGGTGCGCGCCGTCGTCTCCTGCGTGCGGGAGGCGGCGACGAACGCGGCCAAGCACTCCGGCGCGGACCGGATCGAGATCGTGCTGGCCGAGGACTCCGAGCTCCTCCGCGTCGTGGTGCGTGATGCGGGCCGAGGATTCGACGGGACCATCCCCGAGGGGCGGGGGATCGCCTCGTCGATCCTGGCGCGGGCGGACGCGGCGGGATTCTCGGCATCGGTGGACAGCCGGCCCGGAGCCGGCACCGCGGTCGAGCTGCGCGTTCCGCTCGACTCCGCGGCGGAGGGGCGGGAGCCGACGGGCGGTGCGCCGAGTTGGCACGGGAACGATATCGAGGCATCCGTCTCGGCGCTGCACGGTCGCGCCGGCGACCTCTGGGCGCTCGGCGTCACCGCGATCAGCGTCGTGCTGACCGTCGGAGGGGGCACCAACCGGCACCTCGCGCTCGTCCCGATGCTCGGCGTCATGCTGCTCGCCTGGGCGATGTCGCGGTCGGCCTCGCTGAGACGGGCGCCCGCGCTGCTGAGCGGGATCCTGATCGCCTGCACCTGCGCGGTGTTCGTCCTGTCCGCGGCCGCGACGGACTTCGGCTCGGCGGGGGCGGTCAACTGGCAGGCGCTCGCTCCGACCGGAGCGTTCGTCCTGCTGCTCTCGCTCGGCTCGGGGCGTGCGGCGCGGATCCTCGGCGCGGCCGCGTGGATCCTGACCGCCTGCGGGGTCGCGGTGCTCGCCGGGCGCGCGTCGCCGACGGCGGCGCAGATCACCGTGATCGCCGCACTCGTCGGGCTCGGCTTCGTCGTGGTCTGGGAGACGTTCCGCGCCCGGGTCGAGCGACTCGCGGAGCGGGCCGGCCGAGCGCGGCGGAGCATGCTCGAGGCGGAGCTGCGAGCCGAGCTCGACGCCGCGGCGCAGGCCGACCACCGACGCTGGACCGATGCCGGGATCGAGACCTCGGTGGAGCTGCTGCGCGCCATCGCCGAGGGGAGCGCGACCCTGCGGACCCCGAACTCCGCCTCGCCTGCGCGGCGGAGGAGCGCTACCTGCGGCAGCTCGTGCAGCTCAGCCCCGAGCTGGTGCACCTGAGCCGGTCGCTCGTCCCGGCCATCCGGCTCGCGCGCGAGCGCGCCGTCGACTTCTCGCTGCGGATCGGTGCGACCGACACGGGCGACGAGCGGGCCGCGCGCGAGATCGCCGGCACCGTGCTCGGCGGTCTGCGCTCCGCGCCGCAGGGATCCGCGCTGTCGGTCTCGCTCTTCCCGGTCGGCGAGGCGCTGCAGCTGACGCTGATCGGCGCGGGCATCGCGCCGCAGCGGACGCTCGGGCCGGGGGAGCGCCACGAACGGCTGGGGAACCTCGAACTGCTGGAACTGAGTTACGCGCGCGACGCCGTCGCGGCGGGGAACACGGAGGAATCATGACACCCAGAGGATCCGCGGCATGCCGGGTCGCGATCGTCGAGGACCACGCGCTGCAGCGGGCCCGCACCGAGGAGCTCCTGGGGCGGGACGGCGAGTTCGAGGTGGTGTTCAGCGGCACGACCGCGCCGGAGTTCGTCGCCTGGGCCCGATCCGTGCCCCGCGAACGACGTCCCCACCTGCTGGTGCTCGACCTCATGGTGGATCGGGAGCCCAGCGTCGATGTCGAGCTCGTCGCCTCCCTGCTGGCCGCCGGCCTGCGGATCGTCGTGCTCTCGGCGCTCGCCTCGCCGCCGCTCGTACGCGGCATCGTGCGCGCCGGGGTCTCGGGCATCGTCGGCAAGCGCGACAGCGAAGCCGACATCCTCGCGGCGATCCGCGCGGTGCTGCGCGGCGACGAGTGGATGACGCCCGAACTCGCGTCGGTGATCGCCGGCGACCCCGAGCGCCCGAGCCTCAGCGTGCAGGAGGAGCGCGCCCTCGTGCTCTACGCCTCGGGGCTCACGGTCGAGCAGGTGGGCGCGGCGATGAACATCGGGCGGGAGACCGCCAAGCAGTACCTCGACCGGGTGCGCAAGAAGTACGCGTCCGCGGGGATCGCGGTGCGTTCGAAGCTCGACTTCGGCCGCATCGCCTGGGTTGAGGGCTACCTGGATCCCGGGTTTCCGGTCGCCTCCGAACCGGATCCGCCCGCCTGAGCGCGGCACGCGGATCCGGATCGAGGGTCCTGCGGGTCAGCGCGTGCGGCGCCCGCGTACGAGGAGCAGCAGCGATCCGCCCAGCAGGAGCGCGGCGACCGCGGCCACCAGCATGCCGGTCGGATCGGATCCGGCTCCGGTGTCGGCGAGCGCGCCGGATCCCGGACGAGCCGACGGGGTGGCCGGGGCGGTGCCGACGGGCGACTGGGAAGTCGGGGGTGTCGTGGTCGGGGGAGCGGTCGTGATCGCCGCGAACGCGAAGTCCTGGTCGACCACGGCTTCGCCGGCGGCGGTGATGGTCACCTGCCGGCTGGCGGCGCCGATGAGACGGTAGCCCTTCGGCGGGGTCGCGGTGATCGTGTAGTTGCCCGCGGGGAGCACGCCGAGGGCGTAGACGCCCGCGTCTCCCGACGAGAAGCTGTCGTCGGATCCCGGCCCCTTCACGTGGAGCATGACGTTCGGCAGCGGCTTGCCGTTCGCCGTCGTGCTGCCGGTGATGGAGCCGAGACGCGCGAAGCCGAAGTCGACCCCGGAGACGTCGGCGCCCGAGACGGTCTCGCTGTGCGAGACGGGGCCGTCGGCGACGGTGCCGGCGCGCGCGGTCGCCGTGACGGTGTAGTCGCCGTCGGCGAGGCCGTGGAAGGCGTACGCGCCGTCGGCGCCGGTCACCGTGCTCACGGTTCCCGACGGACCTTGGGCGGTGACGGTGATGCCCGCGGTGCCGACGCCCGCCACGGTCGCCGTGCCGCTCAGGCTCGGCAGCGCGGAGACGACGAAGTCTTCGCCGGTGATCGGTACCTCGGATCCCGGCGGGACGGTGAACGGCGGGGCATCGGTCGTGAGGCGGGTGCCCTTCGGAAGCAGGAGCTGCGGCTGGTGGGTGCCGACGGGCACCGTGTCGAAGAGGTAGCTGCCGTCGGGAGCGGTGGTGACGCTGCCGACGCCGGGGATCGTCACGGTCGCGCCGGCGATCGGTGTGCCGTCGGCGTTCTTGACCGTGCCGGAGACGGCGACGGGGACGATGTCCCGCACGACGAAGTCGACGACGGCGTCTGCGGACGACAGGTTCGCGGGCTTCGACGCGGGGCCGTCGACGATCTGCCCCGCTGCCGGCTGGGCGGTGACGGTGTAGCCGTCGGAGGCCTGGATCCCGGGGAAGCTGTAGACGCCGCCGGGCTCGGTCGTGCCGGTCGCGACGACGCCGCCGTTCGCGTCGGTCAGCGTGACGCGCACGCCGCTGCCGTCGCCCGAGGCGCCGGTGATCGTGCCCGAGACGTCCCGGGTGAGGGAGGCGAACCACGTCTGGTACACGGGGAACCCGGAGCGGCGGGTGAACGAGAAGGTGAGCGTGCTGATCGGCGCGGTCGGCTCGAACCACGCGGACGAGCCGTTCGTGTCGCTCGCCGCGGCGTTGCCCGTCAGGGTCGTGGTGGCGGCGTCCCACCCGGGCACGTCGGCGGCGTCGCCCGTGCACGAGGGCTTTCCGGCCGTTCCGGGAGCGCAGAAGTTGAATCCGCCGCGGAAGCCGAGCTGCGCGGCGGTGAGCGCGACGCCGTCGGGGCCGACCGCCCGGATCTGGAGCTGATCGGCGTCGATGTCGCCGATCACGAAGGTCCAGTTCGCGGTCGGGGTCGGCTTCGAGAAGGTGTAGGTGGTGGTCGACGGCGCGACCGCGGTGTCGGCCTTGGGGCGCAGGTTCAGGTAGGGCCGGTTCTTGCTGGACCCGTACTTCTGGCCGACCGGGGTGCCCTCCGACAGCCAGGTGCTCGCTCCCGAGACGACCCCGACCTGCCCGGAGCGGGAATCGCTCGTCGCCTCGGCCGTGATGGCCGGCGCGCCCGCGAGGGCGATGCCGGTGGTGTAGGCGCCGCCGGTCCCGGTCAATGGGTCCCAGTCCGCCCAGGCTCCGGCCGCCGCCGCGGTCGCGGGCGCTCCCGCGCCGCCGACCGCCAGTGCCGCCAACGCGATCGCTGCAAGGGACGCGCTCCAGCGTCGTCGATTCTCCCCCATGGGGTCATGGTAGGGGCAGGGGGCGCGGTGCGGAAGTCGCTCGGGCGATATTTCGTCCGCGACTACTCTTTTCCGCGCGCCGCCGTGGGACTGGGTGCGGGAACGGGAGTGCCCCGGCCCTCGGGCGAGGGCCGGGGCACTCCCGGAGGAAGCCCGGGCGAAGCACCGGGTCAGGTGGTGACCGCTTTGGGGCGGTGGGAACTCGCCGACTCGATCTGGATCTTCCGCGGCTTGGCCCGCTCGGCGATCGGGATCATCACGCTGAGCACGCCGTTGTCGTAGCTCGCGCTGATGCCCTGCGCGTCCACGTCGTCGCCGATGGTGAACCGCCGGACGTAGGAGCCGAACGGGCGTTCCTGGGCCAGCCAGCGGGAGGTGTCCCGGTTCTCCTGCGTCCGCTCCGCGCGGATGGCGAGGAGCTGACCGTCGACGTCGACGTCCACCGACCCGGGATCGACGCCCGGAAGGTCGGCGTTGAGGACGTAGCGGTCGCCTTCGCGGAAGAGGTCGACGGGCATGAGACGCGGCTGCCTGCTGGTGTCGAGGACGCTCTGCGCGAGTCGATCCAACTGGCTGAACGGATCAAACGACAGGGACATGATGGGGTGTTCTCCTTTCGTTCTCCGACGGCGCGACGGCCGTCGGTCACTGGACAGCGAATGCGTGCGGCCTGCTCCCGCCGAGCGGAGGGCTGCGGGCCCGGCTGCGGGATTCGGAGTCCGTGCGCTGTTCGGCGGGGCGCTCCGCGGCGCGCGGTGCGCAGACCGATCCCGAGGCCGGACCCGGCGGCGGTGCGGTCGCCGTGCGCCTCGGTGCCCGCAGCTCGGACACGATCGACTCGAATTCCAGGTCGAGCAGCTCGGGATCCGCGAGGACGATCTCTGCGAAGGCCCGATTCGACTCTTCGATCGGGGTGCTTGCCACCACGGAACTTCACCTCCATGCCGGTCGTTGCAAGCGGTCGAGGTGAACGTCACCGCGACCTCGAAGGATCTGGATCAGTTGGTGCATATTTTATACACCGTGATTCGAGGTAACGCAAGCGCCGAGGTAGAGTTCAGGCATGACTGCCCCACTCCGCACGCAGCCGGTCTACACCATGGCCATCGCGACCGAGCTGCTGGGCCTGCCCGCGGCGACGCTGCGCCTCTACGAGCGGAAGGGGCTCGTGGTGCCGGCCCGGACCGACGGCGGCACGAGGCGCTACAGCGCCGACGACATCGAACGGATGCGCCGGGTCGCGCAACTGCAGGTCGACGGGGTCAACCTCGCCGGAATCGGGCGGGTCATGGAGCTCGAAGACGAGAACGCGGCGCTGCGGGCGAGCATGGATCGCGCGACCGGGACCGAGCCGGGAGCCCGGTCCTGAGCGGCGCGAGCTAGGCGGAGCGTCGGGGCAGCGCGGGGAGCTGGAACAGCCCGGCCGTCGCCGCCTCGGCCGCCGCGGCGTCCCCGCCGAGCGTCGCGGACTCGAGATCGCGCAGGTGCTGCCGGCTCCGCTCGGCGTCGAACAGCTCGAGCACGCGCTGCGAGCGCACCTTGAACGCGAGTCCGTCCACCGATTCGCGGCAGAGCTTGACGAGCAGCGGGTTGCCGCACTCCCGCTCGTAGAGCTCGAAGGTGGGGAACCCGAGCCGGCGCATCTCCCGCGGGTCCTCCTCCGAGATCGCGCGCTCGAAGCCTCGGAGCTGCTCTGCGATGCGTCGAGCGACGTCCGGCGCGAGTCGCGGTACCGCGAGCCGGACCACGCCGGAGTAGAGGACGCCGAGGGTCTGCATGGCGTGCGTCGTGTCGGCGTCGGACGGGTTCGCCACCCGGGTGTACCGGTTCGGCTCCATCTCGATCAGCCCCGCTCTCGTGAGTTCGTTGAGGGCGTCCCGGATCGGGGTCCGCGAGACGCCGAGCCACTCCTGCAGCTCCCTGTCGTTCAGGTGCTCTCCCGGTTCGAGCGTGCCGTCCATGATCGCGTCGCGCAGGCGGGCTCGCACGGTGTCGCGCAGGAGGACGCGGGCGGGCGCGGCCTCGGAGGGCTTCTGGGGCACGGGCATGGGGGCTCCTTCGGGGCGGTCGGCAGCCAGTCTATGCGTCCGTTCGCCGGGCGTCGGAAGCCGCGCTTGCACGTATCCGATATAACTAGTATTCTGGTGTATGAGGACAGGTCCCCCGCCTGGCGGCATCGACGCCCCTCACGCGTTCACCCCCGGTCTCCCCCCCGGACCGTGGGTCGGCGAGCGAGAGCGGGATCCGGCGTCTGCCGGGTCCCGCTCTCTGCGTATTCCCCGTCGGGACGGCGGGTGGCGAATCCTCCCGCGCCGGGTGACGCGCTCTCGGGCCCGGGGCGACGCGGCGCGACGCTGCGATTCGGGTGATGACATACTGATATGCAGCGCGGCCAGCGCGCGTGAGGAGTGAGTATGCCGATCCCCAAGAAGCCGGACGCGGTCCAGCAGCAGCGCCCGCTGCTCAGAGACGTCGCCGCTGAGCGGATTCGCGCCGCGATCATGGACGGCACGCTGCAGCCCGGGGAGCCGCTGAACGACAAGGAGCTGCAGGAGTGGCTCGGCGTCTCGCGGACCCCGATCCGGGACGCCCTCAACGAGCTCACCCGGAGCGGGCTCGTCGAGATGGAGCCGAACCGGTACACGAGGGTCGCGCTCCTCCGCGAGGAGGAGACGCTCGAAGCGATGCAGGCCCTCGGGGTCCTCCTCGGCGGCGTGGTCCGACTCGCGCTGCCGCGCATGACGGAGGAATCGCGCATGGGGGTGCTGCGCGAGCTCGAGCAGGCGGGACTCGACCTCATCGCGAGCGACTTCGCCGCCGCCCGGGACCGCGTGTTCGCGATCTGGGAGGGGCTCGCCGCCGAGACCGGCAACGGCCAGCTCCAGCGCATGTACCGGGACGCCGTGTACGGGCTGTTCTACAAGATCCCGCCGCAGTTCTTCGTCAAGCTCTACGACGCCGAAGCGATGCGGCAGCAGCTCGCCAAGCTCGTGGTCGCCGTCCGCGACGGCGACGCGATCGCAGCCGAGCTGGCGACCGAAGCCCTCTACCAGCTGCCCGGGGAGTAACCGGACCGGTGAGCGTGCCTCCGATGCGGGGCGGTAGGTGACTTTTCAGGCGTTGCAGTAGATCGCTCGGACCGCCTGCTCCGCGGCCACGGGCGCTCGGTCCGCGACCGCTTCGACCAGCGCCCGCTGGTGCTCGAGCACCTGCGCCCGGTCGACGGTCTGCGCGAAGTGGTCGACCGGAAGGCGGAAGAAGAGCCCGGCGAACGAGTCACGGAAGACTCGGAGCAGGTGGCGGTTCCGGGCGAGCTCCGCGAGAACCGTCCAGAGCGCGTACACCTCTTCGCGGGCGCTGCGGAGCTCGCCCGCGGCATACAGGGCGCCGGTGCGTTCGAAGCGGTGCAGGACGTCGGCGTGCTCCTCCGCGCTCAGGCGTGGCAGCGCGAGCCGGATGATGCCGCCCAGGAGCACCCCGAGCGTGTGCATCGCCTCCGGGGTCTCCTCGGGGAGCGGTCTCACGACGCGGGTGAAACGATTGGCCTCCATCTCGACGAGACCGGCGCGGGCGAGCTCGTTGAGGGCGTCCCGGATCGGGGTGCGGGAGACGCCGAGCCAGTCCTGCAGCTCCCGGTCGTGCAGGGCCTCGCCGGGGCGGAAGGTGCCGTCGAGGATCGCGCTGCGGATCCGCTGTTCGGCGACGTCCCTCAGCAGCGGGCGATGCGGAATCTCATCGGACGTATGACGGGGGATCGGCACGGTGCTCCTCGAATTCGGGAAACGGATCGGGCGATGCCCGGACGCGCCGGACATCGCAGGAGACGGCAGGCGCGTCTAGAATTTCAGAGTACTAGATATTTCGGTATGTGTATACCGCGCCGCGCGGGGCGGCGGAGAATGCTCCGCCGCACCCGCGACCTAGGCCGCGAGGGGAGCGCGGCGCCGTCGGATCCGCTGCGCGGCGAGTCCCAGCGCGACCAGTGCCGTGAGCCCGCCCGCGGTCGCCCAGAAGAGGAACGAGCCCGTGCCGCCGGTCAGCGGAATCGTCGGGGCCTCCTGCTGGGCGTTCTCGATCGGGGCCGCGAACTTCGTCGCACCCGAGACCTCGATGTAGCGGGGCGCGGGGTCGAGCTTGTAGCCCGCGGGCGCCTTGGTCTCGACGAGTCGCCAGCGGCCGCTCGTGAGGCCCTCGACGTTGAACGTCCCGTTCCCGGGGTCCACGTCGCGGCCGGTGCAGGCCGCGGCGTTCGCGGCGACGCAGTCGGTCACGGCGATCGGTGCGCCGATGGGCGTGTTCCCGGCGTCGACGGGCGTGAGCGTCCACTCCGAGCCGCCGAGGCGGTGCCCCGCGTCGGTGGCGTCGACCTTCTCCCAGCCCAGGCTGTTGGTGACGAGACCGGCATCGAGGTCGAGATTGACGTTGGCGCCGGCGCCGTTCCGGATCGGGTCGGTCACCGTCACGGTGTGCGTGGCCGCGCCGAGCGCGGTCGCGTCGGAGTCGATCGTGTCGTCGCTGCCGACCTTCGAAGCGGTGAGCTGGTAGCCGGCCGGAACGCTGAGGAAGGCGACGCTCCAAGTGCCCAGAGGCACGGTGAAGCGGTAGTTGCCGTCGGCGTCGGTGGTGGTGCGGATCGGAGCGTTCGATGCATCTCGCACGGTGTTCCCGGCCGAGTCGCGGAGCTCGACCGTGACGCCGGCGACCCCGGGCTCGCCCGGGTCCTGCAGACCGTTCCGGTTGGTATCGAGCCAGACCCGGTCGCCGATCTGCCCGGCCGCGCGCCGCACCGACACCGCCGGCGCCTCGCTCGCGAGCAGGGAATCGCTCGCGCTCGGGCTGGACGCCCGGAACGCGCTCCACGCCACGTTGTTGTTCGAGACCGCGCCCGGGTTCGTGATCGCCTGATCGCTCGCGCCCGTGAGCGCGGGCGCGTTCATGCGGAAGTCGATGTTCGTCGGCGTCGCCGACGGATCCACGCGGGGCACGGTCACCTTGATCGCGCGCACGGCCCGGGGATCGAACGGGGGAGTGGTCGTCCAGCTGTTGGTGCAGCCGACGGGCAGCGCCTGGCCGGCGGTCCCGCCGAAGAGCTCGGGACGGCACGGATTGATGCTCGTCGAGTAGGACACGGTGGCGCCGGCCGGCACCGACGTCATCCCCTGGAACAGGGACGCCCACTGCGAGCCGCGCGGGGTGCCCGCGAGGGATCCGCCGATCGCGGTGTCGCCCACCCGCGGGAACAGGTCGTACACGGTGACATTGGTGAGCGGCGTGGCGTTCGGGTTCGTGATCTGCAGGCGGTAGTCGACCTGCGAGTCCGCGCCCGTGAACGTCGCGTTCGTGAGTCCGTTCGTGGTCCAGTCCGCGTCGAGGGCGCCCTTCACGAGCTTCGAGATCGACGCGCCCGCCGCCGGCAGCACCGTCCATGCGACGGTGGACTGGCCGACGAGTTCGGTGGTGTTGCCGTTGCCGTTGAGGTCCCACTTGTCACGCGGACCGCCGGTGCCGGGGTCGGTCAGGGTGCGGTTCTGGTCGAACAGCACCGCCGTCTGCGATTCGTCGCCCGTGTGGGTGCCCGGGGTCGCCGACAGGGTCGTCACGGTCTTGAGCGTGACGGTCGGCGAGGGTCGCCGTACTTCAACTGCGCGCTCGCGGGCCAGGTCCAGGTGAGGCGGGTCCGCTCCTGCCCGCCGATCACGATCTTCCCTTGCGTGAGCGTGGGCGTGCCGAGTGAGCCGAGGTTCGACCAGGACGCCGAGCCATCGACGTAGTCGATGCCCGGGGGCAGCACGTCGACCAGCTGGGGGCGCATGGGAATGTTGCCGTTCGGGCCGTTGGAGATCGCGACGCTCCACGTCGTCTCGTCGCCCGGCTTGAGACCGGTGACCGAGGTGAGGGCGCGCTTGGTGACCTGCGGGTCGGGCTGCGTCAGGTAGAAGTTCTTCTGCGCGGAGCGCTGACCTTGCAGGTTCCCCAGGACGGTCGGAGCAGTTCCTCCCGACGCATACTCTGCGTTCGAGTACTGCAACTGCAGCGTGTTCGTCATGCTCAACAGGCCGGAACTCGCGAACGCCGGGGTGGAGGTGCCGCGCAGATCGATCCAGCTGCCGTCGCCGGATGCCTGGGGGATGTCCTTCATCGTGATCCGGACGTCGGTGACGATCTCGTTCGTGGGGATATTCAGGCTGATGTCGAAGGGATTGCCTGTGCCGCTCCCGGTGAAGGGACGCACATAGACCCACATCGCGCGATCCGGTTTCCAACCCGCGGGGGCGAACCAGGAACGCTGGCGGGCGGTGGTGCCGTCCCAGGTCACCGTCTGTACCGAGGTGAGCCGGTTGGCGCGGTCTGCTGTGGCGAATTGGAAGTTCGCGGTGTCCCAGGCCGGATTCTTGCACTGGTCGGCAGGGATCGGCAGGGTGCCGGGGAAATTGTTGTCCCAGGTCGACATCGGCGGGGACTGCGCTACGCCACCGACGAGGCAGGGCAGACGGTCGTTGAAGGCGCCGGTGCGCAGCCGATTGTACTGCGGGCCGCCCACGTTAGCGTCGTACCAGCCGAGCAGGGTGTTCCAGCCGGTCTGAGTCGTCGTGTTGGTGTTCGCGATCGGGTTGACGACGGAACCCTTCTGGTTCCAGTACCGGAGGGCAGCACCGCCGGCGAGGGGCGGACCGATGAAGGCGTGGGTCTGCGAGGCGTTCGCGTTCACCGGGGTGCCGTCGATCGCGGTCGCGGTGGCGGTCGCCGTGTTCTGGAACGTGTTCGTCTGCTGCGGGTCGGCGGCCGGGGGCACGAACGCGGCCGAGGGGTACACCACGGTGAGCTCGACCGGCTGCGGCGGGTTGCTACAGCTGCTGGCGCTGGTCGGGTTCGGGATCGTCCAGGTGACCCGGCGCGTCGCAGCGTTGTAGGTGCCGCCCGCGGTGGCGGAGATGAACTGCGTGCCGACGGGGAGCTGATCGACGATGGTGAGATTGCGGTAGTCGAGCGATCCCACGTTCGCGGCGGCGGTTGCGCACGCGTACAGCCGGTAGGTGACCTGCTGGTCGGGGGCGACCTTGGCCGCGTTGTCGGGGGTGATGGTCTGCTTCGTGAGCTGTAGGGACGGTGTCGCGGTCGTGGTGATGACCTCGTCGGCCGTCGCGTTTTCGACCTGCGTGCCGGCGCCATCGTTGAAGCTGAGGGTGAGATCGCCGAGGAAGGTGGTTCCCGGGAGGGTGGTGTAGTTCGGGATCGTCCAGGCGATCGTGACCTCGCCGGTCGTGCCGGGTGCGAGGTCTTTGAGCTGGATACGAGGGAGAGTGGTGCCCGCGCCGACAACGGCGGTGACGTCGGTGTTCTCTCGCACGACGGCGTTGCCGGTGAGATTCACGCTGCCGCCTCCGGGGGACGTACCGACGGGCTTGCGCACGGCGATCTGCGGCGCGATGCAGTTCTCGGAGGTGACGTTCGAGCACTCGTAGGTGATGCGGAATACGGCCTGGCCGCCGGAATTGACGCTCGTCGTCACCGGGGCGATCTTTGCCGTCATCTTCGGCGTCGCCGCGGTAGCAGGACCCGCGACTGCGCCGGAGATCATCGCGGCGAGAGCGAGGCTCGCTGCGGCGAGGCGTCGCAGTCGGCGAGTGAACGGCCGACGGTCAGTGCTGATCGTCATGGGGTGCCTCCTGGGCCGGTTGCGGGTCGTTCGGAGTGGGGTCGTGGCGGGGTGCGCGGGCACCGTCGGAGAGTCCTTGCCGCCAGAGGTAGGTGCCGGCGAGCGCGACGCCGGCGAGCGCGAGCGGGACCCACCAGGGGAATCCCGCGTCCGCCGGCTTCCCGGCCTGTTCGAGGTCGGCCTGCGGCGTCGGGGTGATGCGTTCGCCCGTGACGAGGATGCGCTGGGTGTTGATCCCGAGCGGGGTGCAGGTGACGAGGGTCACGAGGTCCTTGCCGGGGACGGGACGCAGTGAGCCGGTGTCCTCGGGATCGATGACCTCGATCGAGGTCACCCGGTACGAGAGGGTGCGGCCGAACACCTCGAGGGTGATCCGGTCGTCCCGCACCACTTTGTCGAGATCGGTGAACATGGTGGCGTCGGCGAGGCCGCGGTGCGCGGTGATGACCGAGCGGGTGCTCGAGCCGCCGACGGGCAGGTGCGATCCCTCGAGGTGGCCGGCGCCCTTGAGGAGCGTGGCGTCGCTCGTGCCGTGGTAGATCGGCAGGTCCACGTCGATGGCGGGGATCTTGACGCGGCCCATGAGGCCGGCGGCGTCGAGCGAGAGCATCCGGTTGTAGTCGAGCCCGGAGGAGTTCTCGGCCCCGGTGCCGACGGGGACGTTGGCATTCGCGAGCAGGTCGACGCCGGCGTTGAGGGCCGCGTTGTACTGCTCAGCGAGCTTCAGCTGCTCCTCGGGCGAGGGCTTGCCGTCCTGCAGCCTGCGCTCGTAGCCGTCGATGACCTGCGCCTGGTTGACGGCGGACAGCCAGGAAGCGGTCATGGGGTAGAGGGCCGTGGCGAGTGCGACGAGCGCGATCGCGGTGATCGCGATGGTCAGCGCGCTCGGCCGCCACCGACGGCGCGCGCGCGTCGCCGCGTGCGGCTGTTCGACGGTGCTGTTCGGCATCTGGCCCCTCCCCTCGGATGACTGCGGGCGATGGTGGCGGGTGGGAGCGCCGGTGCCGGCGCTCCCACCCGGTGCGGGTTTACTCGATGCCCGCGGCCGCGGTCTTGCGGCGGCGCTGCACGAGCAGGAGGCCGGCGACGATCGCGGCTCCGGCGACGCTCGCGAGGATCAGGATGATCTGCGCCTGCGAACCGGTGAGCGGGAGGCCGGGGACGACCTGCTGCGAGTTCTCGATGTCGTAGGCAGCGGTCGTCATGGTGCCGGGCTTGATGGTGATCGGCGTGTTGGCGGCGTTGCCGATCGGGGTGACGTAGCCGGCGGGTGCCTGGACCTCGACGAGGACGTAGCAGCGCTGGGCCGCGTCGACCACGGGGTTCACGCTGTCGCTGACGAACAGGCCGGGGATCGTCACGATGCCGTCCGCGTCGGAGGTGAACTGCGTCTGGGACGTCCCGCCGACGGTCGCTGCCACCGGGCTGCCGGTGGGCTTCGCGGTGCTGCAATCGGCGGCGTAGGGGTCGGCGGCGTTGTAGACCGAGAAGATCGCGCCGCTCAGGCGGCCGGTGGTACCGGTCGTGCCCTCGGCGCGCTTCTGCACGAGGAGGTTGCCCCAGCGGGTGGTCACCTTCGGCGTGGTGATCGGGGGCTGGACGGCGGGGTCGAACCCGGGGTTGTTCAGCCACAGCTCACCCTCGTTGTCGATGACGCCGTCGCCGAGCGACGTGATGGTGGTGTCGAGGAAGACGCGGATCTCCTTGCCGGCCTGCGTGTTGGCGAAGACGGGCGGGACCGCGGTCGCGTCGGAGCCATCGTTCAGCCAGGCGAGGCCGGCCGCGGTGAAGTTGACCGTGATGGTCTGGCCGCTGCGGGTGACGGTGTAGTAACTCGCGTCGAGCGCGACGCCATCGAGCTCGACCTTTTCGACACCGTTGTTGGCGGGGTTCGCGGTTAGGCGCGAGTCCAGGGTGTCTCGGATCGCGTAGCCGGTCCAGAGCTTGTCGGCGAACGACGGGATCTTGTTCCAGATCTGGTACTTGACCTTGGAGCCGAGGCCGGTGCCGGTCTGCTCCTCGATGGTCTTGCCGACCGGGGCGCCGTTGTTCTTGGGGTAGGTGTGCACGTCGTAGACCCAGCCGCCGTCGTGGGGCAGCGGAACGGTCACGACGAACGGGGTGGCGCGGTCGAGGATGTAGTCCGGAGCGTCGGTCTCGCAGACGACGTAGGCGCCGATGGCGAGGTCGAGCTTCGCCGTGCCGCTCGCGTCGGTCTTCGGCATCGCGGTGCCGGTGCCGAGCGTGTAGCCGGTCGGGGCGGTGCACGGGGCCGTCGGAGCGAGGTCCTTGAGCTGGTCCCAGGCCGCCGGATCCTCGAGATCGATCGGGTCGCCGTCCTTGAGTAGCGGGTAGACCGTGAACTCGACGTTCGCGACGGGGTCGGTGAAGTCGCCTGCGGCCGGCGGCGCGCTCGGGTCGCCCACGGTGCTGCCGGTCTGGGTGAGGTACTTGTGCACGGTCAGCGAGCCGGTCTTGCCGAAGTCGATGTCGCCGAAGCCCTGGGGCGCGGCCGAGGCGGTGGACGCGCCGAGCAGCGCCAGGGCGCCGGCGGCCAGGGCCGCCGCGGCACCGAGGCCGAATCTGCGTTGCTGGTTCATGTTTCTCCGATGTTCGGTGCCGGCCCGCGGGGGTGGGGTCGAGGCAGGCGGGAGGGATTCGTGGAAGGAGGAATGAGCGTGACCAGGATCGGAATATCACGCCCACAGGGGACGCACAAGGAACTCTGCGCCCTGAGCGGGCGGAGCCGGTGGAACTCGTCCATTTCCCGGGGACGAGGGCCTTTGGTCTAGGTAGCGAACCTTTCCTCGTTCATCACTCTAACATACGAAATTTCAGAACACTAGAGTCTGGAAGTTTTGGGTGCGGGGCAGGCCCGGGAACCGGCACCGTGGTCCCACCGGAGCGCTGCAGTACGTACCGGAGGCCGATGCGGCGGGAGCCGCACCTCCGTAGGGTCGAAGCATGACTTCGATCCGAGTGCCGGACCGGCTGGGCCGCCTGATGACCGTGCTCGGGGCGCTCGCCCTGGCCGCGGCCCTCGGGATCATCTGGACCGCGAGGATCCTGCTGGATCGTTCGGTCTACGTGAGCGCGCTGGGCGCGGTGGAGGAACCGAGCGCGAGATGGTTCAAGTACGCGCTGATCATGATCGTGTTCGGCGGCCTGGTCACCGCGTGGAGAGCGCGAGGAGTGCGGCTGCGCCGATGGGACGCCGCGATCCTGCGTCCGTCCGCGCTGCTCGGGATCTCCTCCTTCGGCTTCTTCGTCGCGTCCCAGGAGCCGTGCACCTCCGGGTGCCCGATCCCGGTCGGCGAGACGATCCGGTGGCAGGACCTCGTCCACACCTCGTCCGCGGTGCTCGCCTTCGGCGCCGCTGCGGCGGCCATGCTCGCGGTCGCCTGCAGCGAGGTGGATCGCTCGCTGCGTCTCGTGTCGCTCGCTGCGGCGAGCGCCGTCGCGGTCGTCGCGGCGACCGGCGGGGTCTTCTCGCTCCTGGAGTTCCGCACCGATCTCGGCAGTCTGATGGAGTTCGCGGCGGCTTCGATCGGCGTGCTCTGGCTGATGTGGTTCGGGATCCGCACGCCTTCCCCCGGCATCGTCAACCCCGTTCCCCGGGAGGCCGCGACGGCCTAGCGTTCCCGCATGCGCTTCTCACCGAACTCGCCAGGAGACTCAGCGGCCGCGGTGTACTGGGCTCGCCTCGTCAATCCGACCCGCAAGGAGATCGAAGCCGTGCGGCGGAGGCACCAGCTGCATCCGCTCATCGTCGAGGATCTGCTCGGGGGCGTCAACAGCCCAAGTTCGAGCGCTTCGACGGGCACCTGTATCTCACGGTCTGGGATGTCCACCGGGACGGCTCGGGGCCGACGACGACCGATGTCGACCTCACCCTGATCCTCAGCTCCGACGTGCTGCTCGTGGTGCAGCGCGGGGCGGTCGACGAGATCCGGCCGCTCGACGCGCTCCTCGCGGAGCCCGGGCCGGTGCCGATCGATTCGCCGATCGCGGCGGCCTACCGGATCCTCGACGCGATCGTGTTCGATTTCGTGGAGCTCGGCGCGCGGATCGAGGCCGAGCTCGATGAGCTCGAAGTTGACGTCTTCGACAGCGAGGTGCGCGAAGACTACCGGCAGATCTATCGGCTGCGTCAGCATATCGGGCGGATCGACCGAGCGGTCAACGGTCTCTCCCACGTGCTCCGCGAAGCGCACCCCGATATCCAGCGCGCGACGGCGCGGCAGCCCGAGCTGCGCCCGTACTTCCGGCATCTCGAGAACGACGCCCGCGGGGTCGCCGAGCTGGCGGCGACGGAGCACGCGTCGCTCGACGCCATGGTGTCGAGCCACGAGAGCAACGTCGCGGCACGGCAGAACCAGGACATGCGGACGATCTCGGCGTTCGCTGCGCTGCTCGCGATCCCCACGGTGATCGCGGGCATCTACGGCATGAACTTCAAGAACATTCCGCTCGTGCAGTGGGACGGCGGCTGGATCGTCATCGGCGTGACCCTCGTCGTCGCCGACGTGCTGGCCTACGCGATGTTCCGCCGCCGCGGCTGGCTCGGGCCCGAACGGCCATCGCAGGAGTAGCGGGCGCTGGGCGTTCTTCGGGCGCGGCGCACGCCGCCCGGCTACGGGCCGACGATCTCCGCACGCCGGGTGTCGTTCGTCGCGTCGACATCGCCGGGCAGGTCGACGATCGCGGAGTCGATGCTGCCGCTGTAGCTCGGATCCACGGTGACGGTCACCGTCGCCGGGGCGACCCGCGGCTGCAGCGCCGCAGTGGTGCGGCACCTCACGACGACGGTCTCGGTGAACTTCCCGCCCGTGTTCAGCGAGATGGGCAGCGGTGACGGAGCGCAGGTGAGGCGAGGATCGACCGTCCACGCGGCGGCTCCCGTCCCGCCGCCGTACACGTTGTTCTTGATGGTGAACTCGACGGTGGAACCCGCAGGCACGGGCGCCGTCGAAGCCGTGCTCGGACCGAAGGACCCGGTGTACGTGAGCGACTGCGAGCCGCGGTCGTCGATCGAGCTGGTGAGCACGGCCGTCACCTCGCCGTCGAGGACGGTCGGAGTGGGGGTGGGCGTGGGGGTGGGTGTCGGCTTCGGGGTGGGCGTGGGTCGGGTGGTGGGCTCCGGCGCTGGCGTCGGGGTCGGATCCGGTGCGGGGGACGCCTCGGGTGACGGCGTGGTCGACGGTGCCGCCGTTCGAGTGCTCGGCGGGCAGGGCGACGCCGCCGTCGCGGGCTGTGCGGAAACGCCCGTCAGGGTCGCCGCGCCGACCAGGATCGCGATCAGCGCGAGCGTCCCGTGCGTCGCGCGCGGTGTCTTCCGGCACAGGATCAGTGCGGTTCCGAGGGCGACCGCCGCAACACCCACCAGTCCGAGGGCGAGGGTCGGCCCGCCTCCCGTCTCCGCAAGCACGCAATCCATCGACAAATCCCTCCCGAGAAAACGGAACCCCGCAGTGTCGGCTGTGTAGCCGAGGGCATGCCGCGGAATGCGCGCACGACCCTCAGTGACTCTATCCGGAGTACGGGCCCAGGGTTCGCGCGCCCATCGGTGCGGCAGAAGACCTCCGCCGAAGCGGGGCCTCTGGCCCTGCTGAGGAGTGGGTCCGGCGGGGCTCGAACCCGCGACCCGCGGATTGCCGGCTCTCGACTCCGGGTGGCGGGGATCGACTGAACGCGGCAGGAAATGCGCGGGCCGAGTCCCGACGAGCTCGGCATCGACGGCGCACCTTCGCGATCTCCGACGAAGCGCTCAAGCCCGAGGTGATGCCTGCGACCGCGCGATCACCCTGGGTGACCGCGCCGGTATTCGAGCTGCATACTTGGACGACGCCGCGCCCCGGGCTAAGCCGACGCTCACCGCAGCATCCGCTGGGCAGGCAGTGCCCGCCCGAAAATGACGGTGCCCCGCACTTCCCAGGAAGGAAGTGCGGGGCACCAACACCCTGCGACCGGCAGCCACGAGCCTCGCGCCTGTGGTGTCGAGAGGTGAAAATGGAGCGTGAGCTTGAGGCGCCTTTCAGGGAGGGCAGCAAGCGGTTAGATGCCGAGTTGGTAGCCCCGGGTGCAAATCGACCCGCCGCCCCACCACTTCAGATTCGATTTTGTCACCGGCCCGTAAACTCCATCGACTCCGATGCCGTCAGCGCGCTGCGCGTTCATCAGCGCCCGATAGGTAGCAGGGCCAAATGCGCCGTCTGTCGCAATGCCTTGCCCGTAGCATTTGTTGAGTGTCTGCTGGAGGACCGTCACAGCCACGCTATTGTTCCCTGATTCCAAAATGCAGTTGTAGCTGTCGCCGGCTCTCGGAATCTTGTACCACGCCCCGTTGCCGGGGATGATGTTCTCATAGCTTGAGCAATAAGTGACGGCCTGTGCTGCAGGAGCGACCGCGATGCCGACTCCTGCGACAGCTCCGATTGCGAGTGATGCGGCCGCCAGCTTCTTTGCCAACTTTCCCATGTTTCCTCCTGATGTGAAAATTCGAGGTCTAGTGAACCTACGTCACGGTCTAGTGCCCGTCAACTTCGGATTTCATATTGTTTTCGATTCATGTTTTGTCCCCCTCGGTCTCTTGCGCGCCGTAGGGGGCAATGAGAGGACTTTCTTTATTTCCTGTTTGGGCTGGCCCCGAGCAGAATGGCGCCGAACGTCACTCGGTGGGGCGACGCGGGGCACCTCCGGGTTGCGAGCTACATGCCCGGGCCGCGAGCCGCGCCTGGTGCATGCTGCCCGCGACGGTCACCTGCGGCGACAGCGGTCGCGGGTGGGACGCGTTGTGCGAGCCGAACCCGTGTGTGCCGAACTGCTCGCGGGGGTGTGCGACCGCGGTGCGGAGCGCCTGCCCGAGGTCCTTCCGCTCGGCCGGCGGCGCCGCCCGCGCCCACAGGGCCGGCCGAAACGCCCGTGGAGCAGGTCTGCTGGGGTATCGGTGACGCGCGGCGCGAGCTTCTGTTTCTTCGGTCGGACCGCGACACGCGTCGGCAGGACCGACCCGGCAGAAAACCCCCGCCGAAGCGGGGGTCTCTGGCCCTGGTGAGGAGTGGGCCCGGCGGGGCTCGAACCCGCGACCCGCGGATTATAAGTTCGCTACTTCGGTCGACGTAGATCGAGTCGGCGAGGTGATCCATGTCGACTTCGGGGAGCCGCGAACGGCCAGGTTTCAAAAGCTTGGCGAGTCAACCGTATGCACTAACGGTTAGTTGAAACAATGCGCTGAGGCGTGGGGGCCAACCCTGCGCCTTTCGTATTTTCTAGAGGAGAGCTATGGATTGGGAGACCGTCCTGGCGCGATTTGACGCCCACCAGCGGGCCGCGAGCTTGAGCGCGCGCACGATCGACAACCGCCGGCAGATGCTTGAGCGTCTCGCCCGAATGAGTGGCGTGCCGCCCCAACGCCTGACCATGGACCACCTGATCGGATTCCTGAACCGACCACATGCCCGGACCGGCGGCGAGATGGCGCCGGGAAGCAAACAAGTCGAGCGCTCGTACCTCCAGTGCTTCGGGCAGTGGATGGTCGAGGAAGGGTACGTGGAGAAGAGCCCGGCGGCAAGGCTGCCCCGTGTTCGAGTTCCTCGGCGAAGAGCGCGCCCGATCCGTATGGCTCACGTCACGGCACTCTTTGAGTTGAACGTTTGGCAGTGCACGAAGGACCTCATCACCGTCCTCGCGAACACCGGACTTCGAATCGGGGAAGCGGTTCGGATTCGGGGTCAGGACTACGACCCCATCGGCCTAACCTTGCGAGCGGTTCGGAAGGGGGTCTGGTGCAGGTCATTCAGTTGCCCGAGGCTGTCGTTGAGATTGCCGAACGCATGCCGCGAACCGGGTGGTGGTTCCCATCGCCCTACGTGTCGAGCGCGTTCCCGGAGGGTGGAGGGCACATTCTGATGAAGTCGGCGAGCACAAAGATCGGCCACGCTCTCCGCAGGATCGGAATCAACGACCCCAAGATCACGGGGCACAGCATCAGGCACTTCTATGCATGCATGCTCCTCGCGAACGGCACCCCGATCCACGTGGTGCAGGAGATGCTGGGACACGCGTCGCTCGCGACGACGCAGCTCTACGTCCTGGTTGAGGATGACGAGATCCGTGCTGCTGTGGCGCGAATCCCGCGGATTGCGCCAGCGGAGCGTCGGTCCACCGACCGGGATCAGCGACGCGTCGCGTAGCTGCCCCCTGCTCAAATGGTGGGGCTGCTGACTCTGGTCAGCGGGGCGCAGGTTCGATTCCTGCGAGGGGGACATGTAGGGAGTCGCCTACGTCGCGACATCACGCACAGGAGGGGCGTTTCTGAGTCAGGGGACGTTCCTCTTGCGTGTCGGGCGCGTGGTCGTGGATGTTTGAGTCGCGACAGTGTCGTCGGGACTCGACTGGCGTCGCTCTCGGGAGACGCGACATGTCGCGCCATCGGGTCGCGACATCTGTCTCCGCGCCGTCGCGACACCGGGGCGGGGGTTGTTATGCCGAGGGAGATGTCGCCGCGTCGGAGGGCATCGTGCACAGCCGCCGCGCCAGTCTCGTGACGCCGACTGGCTGAATGTCGCTTCGAGGACGTACCATCGACAATCGAACAAATGTTCGAACGTTGGGGGTGTGTCATGAAGGTCGAAAACGTGCGGCCCGTCGACAGCGACGCGCGACCGGCGCTTGTGCTCGTCGCTGGATCCGAGGTCCCCGCGGGCTTCCCTTCGCCCTCTCAGGACTACACCACCAGCGAGATCAACCTCAACGAGCACCTGCTCACGAGCCCCTCGTCCATGTACCTCATGCGCGTCCGCGGCCAGTCCATGACCGGCGCCGGGATCTACGACGGCGACGAGATCATCGTCGACAAGGGCCGCCGCGCCGAGGACGGCGACGTCGTCATCGCATACGTCGACGGCGAGATGACCGTGAAGCGCCTGCGCCGCACCCCGGACGGTGGGGTGATCCTCGCACCTGAGAACCCCGCCTACCCGAACATCATCATCCCCGAGCTCTCCGACCTCCAGATCTGGGGCGTCGTCACGACCTGCCTGCACCATGTCCCGCGCGGCTGAGCACATGGTCGCGATCGTCGACTGCGAGAGCTTCTACGCCTCGTGCGAGCGCGTTTTCGATCCTGGCCTCGCCGGCAAACCGATCGTGGTCCTGTCGAACAACGACGGCTGCGTCGTCGCCCTGAACAAGGAGGCAAAGGCTCGCCAGATCCCGATGGGCACGCCCTGGTTCAAGCTCGAAACCTACGCGCGCCGGAACGGCGTCATCGCGAAGTCCAGCAACTACGAGCTCTACGGCAGCCTCAGCGCCCGCGTCATGGAGATCATCGGCCGCTACGCCGCATGGCAGGAGGTCTACTCCATCGACGAGTCCTTCATCGGGCTCCGCGGCGACCGAGCCGAGCTCGAGCGCGTCGGCCGCGAGATCCGCGCCGAGGTTATGCGCTGCACCGGGATCCCCGTCCGCGTCGGCATCGCCCCGTCGAAGACCCTCGCGAAGCTCGCGATCCTCGGCGTGAAGGCGGACCCAGCGCTCGACGGCGTCTGCCACCTCGGCCGCTACGACCAAGCCCAGCTCGACCGCATCATGGAATCCCTCGCCGTGACCGACCTCTGGGGTGTCGCCGGCCGCACCGGGAAGAAACTCGCCGAGCTCGCGATCCACACTGTGAAGGACCTTCGCGACGCTGACGCGAAGTGGATCCGCAAGCGATTCTCCGTCGTGCTCGAGCGCACCGTCATGGAGCTCCGTGGGATCTCCTGCATCCCGATCGAGCCCGAGCCGCGCGCCTACAAGGACCAGCTCATCTTCTCCCGCAGCTTCTCGCGCCCCGTGTCGTCGAGCGACGAGATGCGCCAGGTGCTGTCGATCTACGCGCAGAAGGTCAGCGGCCGACTCCGCGCGCAGGGGCAGGCCGCCGCGGTGGTCTCCGCGTGGGCGTCTACATCGCCGTTCGCGCAGTCCGGGATCGCGCACTCCGGGCACATCGCGGTCGGCATGCCCGCGCACACCGACGACCCGATCTGGATCGGGAAGGCCGCGCACATGCTCCTCCCGAAGCTCCACCCCGAGGCGCGCTATGTCCGCGCCGGCGTCGTCCTCACCGACCTCCGCCCGCTCACCTCAGCGACCCCGCTCGATCTCTTCGCGCTCGACTTCGAGGGCCGCCACGTCGGTGACACTCTCGACGCGATCACGCGCAAGCTTGGGCCGACCTCGATCGGAGTCGGCTACGGCGGACTCAAGGATGCGCCCGTCTGGAACATGAGACGCGAGATGCTGTCTCCGCGCGCAATGACCCATTGGGGAGAGTTGCGGGAAGTTCAGGCTTAGAGGGGCCTCATAAGGGTGCGCGCCAAGTTCATTATCTTGGGCGTATCAAGTGGGTCATTCCAAACGCCGACATAACTATTATTTCCGGCTTTCATTCCATGAATCAGCCCGCTCGCGCTTGATGTCACTAGGATCTCGGGCACTTCGCTCTCTTCAATGAAGTTCTCATCTATTGCAAGCCTTAATTTTTGAGGGCTGACGTAGCTGAGCCGAACTTGTGACCCTTCCTTTGGAATCAGCTCTATATATCCCGAGCTTCCAACGCTTCGCAGAGAGGGTCCATGCGCCTGAGCGATCCCTAGCTTCTCGCGCGACGCAGCGCCGACGAGGCTATTTGTGAATTTTTGTCGCGACACAACTTCGATGGCCTTGGGGGAAGCTGAGGGTTTACCTGATGTTTCATGAATCCACTGCATCAGCGCATCCATTGCGTTGGCTGATTCGGACGACTCTGTCTTTTGCTTGCCTGAGTTTGGTTGCGGCTTGGAAGCAACGTTCTGCGTATTCTCGGCAGCTTGGTTGGTTTCGACGACAAGTGCTACATGATCTACGAGTGAACTGCACGCCCGCTGCTGGGCCTCATCCGGAGCGGAATCTCGCAGAACGCTAAGCGTGCCCATTAGCAAATGTGGCGATAGCGATGGAGTTCCAGGCTTGGAAGGTGCGACTCGCTCCGCCGCCCATTCAAAAGTTCTCCACCAAGATGCCTGGTCATTTGCTTCCCGCGCCTGCGCCAGGGACTGGTTGGCTTGGCCAATCTGTCTAGAGATGCCATGGAAAGCAATGAGTGCTGCGAGAATGGCGCCGAGTCCGGCGGCGATACCCGCGCCGTTCTGCAAGATGAATCCTCGGGCCCAGAAGCCCGCGTGAGGCCATTGTGCATCCCACCCGGCGACCAGGCCGACAGTGATGGCAAGCAGAGCGCTGACTGAAACGAGTGCCCAGATCCACCACGGCAGGCTCGTTCTGGCGGGACTACCATGATCGCTAGGTGCTGGCCTCAGCTTGGATCTACTTGTGGGGTTCACATTTGAGATTATGACGTATTGGATCGCATGATGTGGTTCCTGAGTTGTCGTTGCAGCATCAGCGGCTTTCGAGTGAATTTGGCAGCTCCAACTGATTAGTCGGGGGTTGCCAGACACTCATCGGAGGGGTGGCCGGATCGCTCGAGCGGATCTATCCTGAGCGCATGTGCTCCAGCTACGGGCTCGGCGGTGCCCTGCACCCGCTCCCAGACGACGCCGTCGTCCTCGACGAGAAGGACACCGACGCCGCGGTCCGCGCATGGTCGCGCGACGGCGGCGGCCACGCGAAGATCACCGGCCCCCGCGCCCGAAACTTCAACCCGATCATCCATGGGCTCGAGCATGACGTCGAGCTCGCCTGGTGGTGGCTCTGGCTCGGCGGAGCCAAGGCAAAGTTCTCGGCGTTTAACTCGCGCGACGACATGCTCGTGCGCCGCTGGCGGAAGCGCTTCCAGCACCGCGCACTCCTGCCCGCGAACTGGTACGACGAAGGCGGGAAGACCTGGAGCCTGCCCGGCGCCGAGCCCTTCATGATCGCGGCGATCATCGCGCCCCGCGAGGTTGAGGATGACGGACCCGAGCTCAGCTACTCGATGGTCACTCGGCTCGGCATCGGAGAAGCATCGAGCGTGATCGCGAAGATCAGCGGCGAGCCACGGATGCCCCTGATCATTCCTCCCGAGATGTACGACGAATGGCTCGACCCTGCGGTGCCCGGCGACGCCGAGCTTGTCGCTCGTGTGCAGCTCGCGTCCGAGGAGCTTTCGCTCGCGGTTTCGCCCATCTCCTGACCGCGCATCGCTCCCGTCTGGTCGCTCCTGGGAGCGGCCGCTTGCGCTGCGCCCGCTCCGCGGGCTTGCTGGGAAAAACGGGGGATGTGGTTGCGGCGGATCCTCCAGGGGATTGCGAGAGGCCGGACCAGTGCCAAGTAGGTCATTCCGGGGAGCGGCGTGGCCTTGCGGTGAGTGCTGATCGTCGGGTTGGTGCGCGGTCTGTCGTTTCTGAAGAGCGGAAGAGCCTCGAACGATGGGGCGTTGAGACGCTGTACGGAGCAAGAGAATGGTGGTCATGCCGAACATGCCGAAGCAGGAACGAGCGATCCGGACGCGGGCGACGTTGATCGAGGCGTCCGCGGTGCGGATCGCGGCCGATGGGTACGTTGCGACGACGTACGCAAAGATCGTCTCGGATGCAGGACTTGCGGTGGGGACGATGCTGTTCCACTTCCAGACGAAGCAGGACATCGGTCGCACGCTGGTCGAAGAGGCCGAACAGCGGATGACCGCGGCCACCGAGCACGACGTGCCCGGTGTTGACGGCGTCGAGTACTCGCTCGTGCAGCTCGCGGAGCTTGTTGCTTCGAGCGCGGTCGTGCGCGCGGGCCTCCGGCTCTCGGCCGAGAACGTTGCCACGCTCGAGCTGCAGGCCGGCCGCCCACAGCTGCTCCTGCTCGAGCGCGTCACGCAGCTGCTCATAGGCGCGCACCAGCGCGGAGAGATCTCCACGGCCGTCGACGTCTACACCCTCGCCGAGGCCCTGGTCGAGGTGTTCTTCGGTGCGTGCGCGCTGTCGCTCGCGCTCTCTGCCGGTGCGGATCTCCCGGCCCGGATCGGCCGGGCTCTCCCGGTCCTGCTCGCGAGGATCCCGGCGCCCGCCGCCTGACGCACCGGCTCTGAAATGGCTGTGCCCCGCACCGATGGTGCGGGGCACACTCATATCCAGGGTCAGGCGCGCGAGGCTGCCGGCTGCGGCTCGGCGGGCATCCCTGAGCACATGCGCGGCAGCTCCCGCACGAGGTAGTCCGGGAGTAGCTGCGGACCGTCCGTCGCCGCTGCGGGAGCTGGTCGCGGTTCGACGGGTTCCGCGTAGTACTCGGCGAAGTGCGTGTTCTGCTCCATCCAGTCCCAGAGCGAGAGCCACGGGTTCGGGGTGTTGTCGCGGTAGAACTCCCAGGCCGTGTACGAGCCCGGGTCGAGGTCTTCGAGGGGCACGCGTGTGGGGAGGGTGAACGTGAAGGGGGACATGGCCGGATCGTACGTACCGGGGTTCCGGTACGTCTAATCCGTTTCAAATTTGAATAAACCAAGGATCTCGCCGCCCCAGCCCGGGACTGTCGTGGTCACGTGGGGGGCCCGGCAGCGCCGTGCGCGAAGGGGCCGCGCCCCTCGCACACCCCTGCTCCGTCCCGCATCCGCGGGACGCCCGGGGTGCCGCGCCGGTGCGCGTCACCCCTTCGGACACCCGCTCCGCGGGCGGCTGCGCAGGCTGCGCCTGCATCTTGTGCCGTGGAGCCTGCGGCAGGCTAGCGACTCCCACCGGAGCCCTCAACCTGTCGGGTCGAGTTCGCGCGTCTGCGCCGCGCGCTCCCCTCTAGGTTGCGTTCTCCGGCGCGCGCCGCTGTCGGCGTAAACGCCTCCCCGGCAAAAGAAACGAGGGAGGAGAGAGAAGGGAACGCCGAATGAGAGACACGATCCAGCACCTCACGCCCGACCTGCACCGGAGCCTGTTCCTCCGCCTTGCTGCGGTGGAGCCCGGCGTGGAAGAGCTGTGGGCGATGGGCAACCTGCAGCTGCTCGCATCGAACCAGTCCGCCGTGCTTGTCGACGGGGCGCGCGCCAGCACCGCGTATGGCGAGCACGTCGCAACCGAGTTCGTGCGCGAGCTCGCCGAGGACCACACGATCATCACGACTGGCGCATTCGGGATCGCGGCAGCCGCGGCCCGCGCGACCCTCGAAGCCGGGTTCGCGCCGGTCATCGTGCTCCCGAGCGGTCTCGATGTGCCGTTTCCTTCCGGGAATCGTGACCTGTTCGACCAGATCCTCGAGCGTGGCGGCCTGATCCTGTCGCCCTACCCGTCCGAGCGTCGCCCGTCCCGGTTCTCGTTTATGCGCCGAAGCCAGGTCGCAGCCCACCTCGCGGACGTCACCGTGGTGGTCGAGGCCGGGCCGCGTTCGCCCGCGGTATGGACTGGGGCGCAGGCGGCCGCGGCCGGGCGCACTGTGGCCGCGGTCCCCGGCCCCATCACGAGCGCGATGTCGAAGGGGTGCCACACGCTGATCCGGGACAACGGGGCGCATCTGGTGGTCAGCGCCGCAGAAATCAGCGAGCTGGTGCTCACGGCCCGCCAGTGACGAAGCGGCGGGGCGCCCCCAGCACGGGGCGTCCCGCCCGCTCGGCGGGGCGGGTGTCACGCCCGCGGGGCGCGACGCGAAGGGGCCGCGCCCCCTCGCACACCCCTGCCCCGTCCCGCATCCGCGGGACGCCCGGGGTGCCGCGCCGGGGCGCGTCACCCCTTTCGGACGCCCGCGGGGCGGGCGGCTCAGCAGGCTGCGCCTGCGCCCTATTTGCCGGGAAGCAAGCGACAGGATAGCTGCCCCCACCGGCGCCCCCAACCTGCCGGGTTGAGATCGCGCGTCTGACGCCGCGCGCGCCCTTCCGGTTGGTGCCGCCGGCGCGAGCAGCTGTCGGCGATTCTCGCCTCCCCGGCAAAAAGAACGAGGGAGGAGAGGAAAGGAACACTGATGGGAAACCGAGCATTCATCACGGCACCGGGCGCGAGCGTCGGCATCTACCTGCACTGGAACGGGGGACTTGACTCGATCACCGCGTTCCTCCGCTACGCGGAGCTCGCGGGCCTGCCCAAGGCCAGCCACGAGGGGTACTGGCTCGCCCCGTACGCGGGGATGCTGGTCAACTACTTCCGCAACGACGGCCACACCGTCTCGATCGAGACGTGCGACCCCCGGAACCTTCAGGCCACTGCTCCGGACGACAACGGGACGTACGTGATCGAGGACTACCGGATCGTAGGGCGCATCCACGGCCCGGAATTCGAGCAGCGGACGCACGATCTTCAAGTCATGCTGCGTGAGATCGACGAGAAGCAGCCCGAGCGGGACCGCCTCGACGGCTTCTTGGACGGGGTCGAGGTCGACTCGAAGTCCCTCGACATCGGCGCGCAGGTGTGGACGCGTGAATACTTCGGTGACGGGCCGAAATACAAGCTCCGCACCGTGATCGGTGTCGGTGAGCCACGGGCTCGGGTCAACGGGCAGGACCGCAGCGGCCTGCCCTACGTCGACCGATACGACGACCAGGACAACGCGAAGAACCCGAACTCGTACCTCCCGGAAGGCGTGGTGCGGATCCCGGCGACCGTCTGACCCGTGGCGGCCGTCTCCGAGCGGGGCGGCCGCCAGCCGGCGGGCGGGGCGGGTGTCACGCCCGCGGGGCGCGACGCGAAGGGGCCGCGCCCCCTCGCACACCCCTGCCCCGTCCCGCATCCGCGGGACGCCGGGGTGCCGCGCCGGGGCGCGTCACCCCTTCGGACACCCGCTCCGCGGGCGGCTCAGCAGGCTCCGCCTGCCCATCTTTTGCCGGGAAGCAAGCGACAGGATAGCGACGCTCCGCTGCGCCCCCAACCGCCCCCGTGCTCCGCTGCGCTGCGCACGGGTCGGGTCAGGCCGCGCGTCTGACGCCGCGCGCTCCCCTTCGGTTGTGGGCTCCGCTGCGCGCCGCTGTCGGCGATTCTCGCCTCCCCGGCAAAAGAAACGCGGGGAGGAAATCACACCGGAACACGCGCCCCCGCGGCGCAGCAAACCTAGGGAGACACCCCATGTCCCAGACCACCCAGTCCGCACCCGCGACCCCGGGCACCATCGAGCACCTGGACCCCGCGACCCTCGTGATCGAGACCAACGTCCGCAGCGAGGTCGCCCTCGATCCGGAGTTCCTTGACAGCATCCGCGACTCGGGCGTGATCACCCCGATCATCGCGACCCGCGCCGCGGACGGGCAGGTGCACGTGCGCGCCGGTCAGCGCCGTACGACCGCTGCCCGCGAGGTCGGCCTCGCCACCGTCCCGGTCTACGTCGTGGACGCGCAGGGCACCGAGGCTGACCGCATCATCGTGCAGCTCGCGGAGAACGAGCACCGAATCGAACTCACGCAGGGCGACCGGATCGAGGCGTGGAAGCAGCTGACCTTTGAGGGGCTTTCGGTCGCGCAGATCGCCAAGCGCACCGGCGCGAAGCGCGACCAGATCAAGACCGGCATCGCGGTTGCGAAGGCCGACAGCGGCAAGCAGCTCCTCTCCGAAGGCCTCACCCTGGATCAGGCCGCAATCCTGCTCGAATTCGAGGATGACCCCGAGGCCGTCAAGCAGCTGACGGAGTACGCGATTACCGACCCCGGCTACTTTCCCCATGCGGTCGAGCGTGAGCGGCGTGACCGGGCCGACCGGGCCGAATGCGCGCCGCTGATCGCCGAGGTTGAGAAGCAGGGCGTGACCGTGCTCACCGAGCGCCCGTACCACGGCGAAGCGCCGTTCCCGATCCGCGGTCTGCGCAAGGCCGACGACAGCGCCGTTGAGGTCGAGGACGTGATCGGCAAGGAGGGCGTGTTCGCAACCGTCATCAAGTATGCGACCGGCCCGCGGGCCGAGTACTACGTACAGGACCCCGAGGCGCTCGGGTTCAAGCTGAGCGAGAGCTACTACGGCATCAGCGGCGGTGCGAAGAAGGGGCCGATGACGGATGAGCAGAAGGCCGAACGGAAGGAGCTGATCGCGAACAACAAGGCGTGGGATGCGTCCGAGACCGTGCGCCGGGAATGGCTCGCCCAGTTCTTCGCCCGCAAGACCATGCCGAAGAACGCGGTGGCCGTGACCGCTGAGATGCTCACCGTCTCCTACTACGCCGTGAGCGACGCGATGCGCACCGGCAGCGGCTACGCCGCCGAGCTGCTCGGCGTGAAGGGCACCAGCCGTCAGGCGCTCGCGGACTACCTGGCCAGCCACCCGACCAAGGACAAGCACGTCGCCCTCGCGATCGCCCTCGCCGCGGTGGAGAAGTCCACCGACCGACAGACCTGGCGCTCACCGCGCACCGAGACCGCCCGATACCTCGTCGCTCTGTCCGAGTGGGGCTACTCGCTCAGCCCGGTGGAGAAGATCGCCGCGGCCCCGGCACTGCCCGCCGAGACCGAGCCTGAGACCGAGACGGCCTGACCCTGAGCTCGGTGCCCGCCCGAACGCGCGGCGGGCACCCGGCATCCGGGGCGGGGAGCCCGACTCCGCCGTGCGCGAAGGGGCCGCGCCCCCTCGCACACCCCTGCCCCGTCCCGCATCCGCGGGACGCACGGGCCGCCGCGCTGGGGCGCGTCACCCCTTCGGACACCCGCTCCGCGGGCGGCTCAGCAGGCAACGCCTGCATTCAATTGCCGGAAAGCAGCAGCAGTGTAGCGCCGCTCCGCCTCCGCACCAGGTGGCTCGGGAATCTGCTCCGCAAGCTCCGCAGATTCCCGGCCGTCGCATCCTCGCCCGTCTTCCGCTGCGCTCCAGCCGTGCGGGTCTGCTCCTCCACCTGGCGCTCCAGCTCCGCGCCGCTGTCGGCGATTCTCGCCTCCCCGGCAAAAGAAATGAGGGGGAGGAGACGAAAGGAACACGAACTCATGGTCGATCCATTCACCACCGCAGTGGCCGTCATCATCACCGTCACCTACTGGCCGAGGTGGGCGTACCGCACATTCATCCGCCCGAAGAACCACGCCTAACCCGACTGCGCGTCGAACGCATCTGACCAATGGAGGAACTCATGAACACCACGATCACCGTCTACACGAAGCCCAGCTGCGGGCAGTGCACCGCGACCTACCGGGCGCTCGACGCGAAAGGCCTCGAGTACGAGGTCCGCGACCTCTCCACGGACGAGGCAGCACTCCAGGCCGTCAAGGATCTCGGCTACCTTCAGGCGCCCGTCGTCGTCGCCGGTGCTGAGCACTGGTCGGGATTCCGCCCCGACAGGATCTCGGAGCTCGTGAACCTCGCGGCCGAGGGAACGGGGGCAGCCCGATGAACGCTAAGGCCCTGCGCGCCTTCGAGGTCGGGATGACCGTGGTCCTGCTGCTCGCCGTGCTGGTCGGCCTGACAGGCGCATTCGGCGTGCTGTTCTCCGACCCGGAAACCGTGTTGAGCGGCGTCTGGTTCGCGCTCCTCATCGGGGCGTTCCTCATCCTCCTCGCGATCCCGACGGTGCGGAGACGACGAGCCGCGGTCGCACCCGCCCTGACTACGCAGCGTGAGCCGGTCGACGTGACCGTGACCCGATCAGAAATCGACGGAGCGCTGCTCATCCAGATCGACACCGAAGACGAGACCGGGCATCTCCGCATCGACCTCAACGACGGCACCATCTGGGATGCCGACCCCGAAGGGAAGTACTGACCATGAAGATCGCCACCCTGCTTCGAACCGCAGCAACCTGGCTGACCGATCATAGGGACCAGATCAGCCAGATCGCTCTCGCGATCCTTGCCGGGCTCTGGAAACTCGCCAAGCTCCTGATCGGCACATGGATCGTATTCGTCGGCCCCCTCTACGTCTACCGGCTGTGGGCCGGGCTCGACGGTGACCCCGAGAAGGAGGCACTCGTGATCTCGTGCCTGTTCTTCGCGGTCGCTCTCGCGCTTCTCATCAGGTATGTGTTTCGGCTAGCCACGTCCGGCCGTCAGGCGCCCACGGTCGGTGCTGGCATGGGTGTTGCGGCCCCGCTACGCGCCCAGACCATGACGAGGTGACGCTGCTGTCCGTCGCCCAACACGAGGCCCGGCACGCAGTGATCGCCGACGTGCTCGGGCATACGGTCACCGAGATCCAGACCCGCGCCATAGGGAACAGCGGAGGCCACGTCAGGTTCGACCCTGCCGAGGGGTTGAGCCGTGCCGACGAGCACTGGCACAACCTGCTCATTCTGTTCGCCCCGATCGGCCTTAACCAGGGATGCGCACAGGGCGATGACGTGCGCGCCTTCTCGCACCTCACCCAGATCATCGGAGCGGGGGAGAAGCCCACAGGGTATGACGGGATGCTCACCCTCTCGGTGCTGCACCGCGCGGCGATCGCGCGCGCCCGCGAGCTCGTCGACGAGCACCGGGTCGCGATCATCCTGCTCACGGGCGTGCTCCTCGAGGAGCGAAACCTCGCAGGTGATCGCCTCGCCGAGACGATGCGCAAGATCCACAACACCCCGTCCGCGGAAGAACTCATTGCTCGGGGTCGGGCCGGCTCTGTCGATAGCGGGGTCCGCGATGAACGGTGAAGAGCCCATTCATCTGGTGCGGACGCTGGCCCTCTGGTACCCGGTCATAGCGATTCCTGCCGGTGTGGTCATCGGTCTGCTGGTGCTGCTGGGGATCAATGCCGACGAGTGGGTGCGGGATTTCTGGAACTACATGAAGGAAGACGAGGACGATGACCGCTGACTATAAGCCCGTGCAGGTGAACAAGAACGCGAAGATCCTCGCTGTCGCGGGGGTGCGCTACCCGCTCTATTGGGAAGAGTTGGGGAGCTCGGCGAAGGACCTCTGGGAAGAACGAGCAGTGCGCCGGCCCCACCGAACCGAGCAGCTGCGGAAGGGAGTAAGCCGAGATGGACGATGAGTTCCGAGGCATGAAGCTCACGCTGATCGCCGGGGGAGTGCTTTTCCTCTGCGCGATCGTCGCGATGCTCATCCCCTTCACCCTGGGCGTAAAGCCGCCTGCGTGGAAAGCCGAGGGTAAGCCCACGAGCGAGGTCGCGACCGTCGAGTACGTGGTCGACGGCGACACGATCGCTGTCACTCGCGACGGCCGTAGCGTGCCCGAGCGGGTGCGGCTGATCGGGATCGACACCCCGGAGCTCGGGCACGGCAAAGGCCCGGACGAGTGCTGGGCGGTCGAGGCCCGCGACATGCTGCGCGGCCTCCTGCCCAAGGGCACCAAGGTCGCCCTCTACCCGGACCCGTCGCAGGCCAGCACCGACAAGTACGGGCGGCTGCTGCGCCACGTCTTCACGGGCGAGGGCACGCCGGACCGCTCGAGCGTGGCCCTGTACCTGCTCGCGATGGGCGCCGGCCCCGAGCACACCTACGACACCCCGTACGCCGGACAGGCCGAGTACCGCCACGACGCGGATCTCGCCCGCACCAACCAGCTCGGCTACTGGCACGACTGCCAGTAGCCGAGCCCACCAACACCATCGAACGACACATCACAAGGAGAACATCATGAGCTTCATCAGCAAGGTCGGAAACCTCGCCAAGGCCCCCACTCTGAAGCATGGGGATCACGGCCCGTACCTGTACGCAAGGATCCTCGTCACCGACCGGATCAAGCGCGACGGCCAGTGGGTCGACGGCCCGACCGTGGCGTACGAGGTCGCCGTGTCCGGCGAGTACGCCGTGAACCTCGATCGCAGCGCGAAGGCCGCCGGCGGGAAGCTGCGCGTGTTCTTCTCCGGCCGCTCGTGGACCGATGAGTTCACGACGAACGAGGGCGAGGTCCGCCAGATCCACAAGGTCAAGGCGGACGAGATCGGAACGAGCCTCCAGTTCGACGCATACGCCAAGCTCCCGGTCGACGGCACCGAGCCGGACGCACGCGGCGCTGAGCTCGAGCAGAACCAGACGCCCGCCTCGTCGCAGACGCCCGCCTCGTCGCAGACGCCCGCCTCGTCGCAGACGCCCGCCGCGGCGCCGGTGCCGGCACCGCCCGTGGCGACTGCCTCGAACGCGGCCGCAGCGGGGGCGGCCTCCCCCGCGGTCGACGGGGCGAGCGCCTACGAAGAGATGGGGCGCCGCGTCAGCCTCCTGGTGCAGGACCGCTACCTGCGCCCCGAGCACGCGGACAACCTCATGGGCGCGGCCGAGTCTCTGGTGCAGAACGCCGGGGGCGCACGTGATCGCTTCATCGAGGTGCTCGCCCCGCTTGGACTCCCGCGGGCCGCGGCGCTGTTCCTCACCTGCGTGATCGACCAGCTCGAGGGGACGGGGCGTCTGCTCAGCTGGAACGAAGCCGCCGCTGCGGTCTCCGCCCCTGCCCCCGCCACGGCTGCCCCCTCGAGCGCCCCCGCCGCGACGTCGCACTGGGACGCGGTGGCGCAGGCGCGACGGGACGTCGGCCAGATGTAGCGCCCCAACCCTGCGGGACGCTCACTGTCCCCAGCTCTGTGCCCCGCGCCCCGTGCGCGGGGCACAGCTGTTTCTCCGCCCGCGCCCAGTAGACCGGGGCGCGGGCATCGCTGTTCCTGCCCCACGGTCTCGCCGCTCGCGATGAGGCCGCGGGGCGTCGCCGGCGTGGGGCGGGGAAGCGGCGGCGGGACCGGAACCGGTGCCAGCGCGGTTGCGCGCCCCACCAGCAGGCGGCCGCGAAGATCGGGGCCATGTCCCACCAGACGCGGACGAACCCCGGCAGGAGGATCTTGCTGAGGGGCGTCTCGGCGTAGAAACGCCAGACGGTGTCGGCGGCCAGAACCAGGGCGGACAGGGTCTCAAGCGGGATCGAACTGCTCATGCTCTGGGTAATGCGCGGCGAACCAGACAGTGCAGCTTCGCGGTCTCGTCGTCGGGGCGCCCCGCGGGGGCGCCCCGACGTCCCTCCACCCCATCCGCTCTGCAGGCGGCGACGCCGGTGATCGCGAATTTTGCGACTGCGATCGCGACCAACGATCGACGATGGACCTCGCCGTCGACGTCGGGTCCGGAGCGGCCGGAAGCCGCCCGCGGGCCGCCGGCGGGCGGGGCCCAGGCGGCCCGGAGGGCCGGCCTGGGCGGAGACGATGCGCCGACCGGTTCGGGTCCGGCCGGGATCGGCTCGACCCCGAAGGGGTCACAGGCCTGCCCGGCCTGGAGGGCATGACCTGCGGAGCAAGTTAAAGAGTTAGGTGCCCTAACTCAACTTGGCCCGCGCTTTTGGTGCGCGGGCTGGCCACTCTATTGAGTGGGTCCCCGAATGGTTCGGGGTCGCTGCGCTGGCTGGAGGTGATCGACGTGGCGATGCAGGGGAAGAAGCCGGCGGGCCGGAGTCGACGCGAGAACGTCTCCGGCGGACGGGGCGGCCGCGTCAACGTTCGGCTGTCGCAGCGAGAGCTGCAGAAGCTCGAGGAGATCCGGCGCGCGACGGGGCAGACCTTCCCGCGCATCCTCGTGGAGCGTGCCCTCGCGAGCGACTCGGGCGTCACGAAGTCCGACGTCGACGAGATCATCGCCTACATCAACGGGCTCTCGAGAGAGTTCAATCGGGTGGGTGTGAACCTCAACCAGATCGCGCACGTCGTGAACGCCGGCGGGCAGCTCCCGCCCGAGCTGCGCGGCCCGTTCGCGGAGATCCTGATCGAGCTGCTGCAGCTCGCGCGCCGCAGCCGCGGCCTCTACGACCGGCTCGAGGGGCAGGGCCTCAAGTGATCCCGCACGTCGAGCGCGGTGACCGCTTCCACGGCCTCATCTCGTACCTCGCCGGGCCGGGGCGGGCGAACGAGCACGAGTACCCCCACGCGATCGCGGGAGACCCCTTCATCCAGGCTTGGTACGTCGGCCGCGGCGAGCTCGACGACCAGGCGGTGAAGGACATCACCGCGAACCTCGACCAGCCGCGCAAGCAGTTCGGAGTGAAGATCCCGTCCGGGCACGTCTGGCACTGCTCCCTGTCGATCGCCGCCGAGGAGGGCGAGCTCACGGATGAGAAGTGGGCGGAGATCGCCGGTGACTTCCTCAAGGGCATGGGCTTCGATGACCAGGACGGGGCGCGCGCCCCGATGAGGTGGGTCGCGATCCGGCACGGCAAGAGCAAGGCCGGGAACGACCACATCCACCTCGCGGTGCAGCTGGTGCGCGAGGACGGGACGAAGGCCGATACCTGGCACGACTTCCCGCGCGCGCAGAAGGTGTGCCGCGAGCTCGAGGTGAAGCACGGCCTCGAGGAGCTCAAGTCCGCGGGCCGCGGCCGTTCCTCCCGCGGCTACCAGCGCGGCGAGCGTGAAGCGCAGGCACGCAGGCGCGCGAAGGAGCAGTACGAGGCTGAGCGGGCCGGGACCGGCCCGCTGTGGCGTGACCTTCCCGCTGCGGCTCGTGAGGCTCGCATCGAGGCGCAGAAGACCCGGGAGCTCGATCGGGTGCGGCTCGCACGCGGGATTCGCGCTGCAGCTGCAGGCTCTCGCTCGGAGGCGGAGTTCGTGCGTCGGATCCGCCGGCA
Organism: Leucobacter sp. HNU; assembly: GCF_047946755.1. Classification (GTDB taxonomy): domain Bacteria; phylum Actinomycetota; class Actinomycetes; order Actinomycetales; family Microbacteriaceae; genus Leucobacter. The sequence continues at coordinate 251,091 of NZ_CP178837.1, forward strand.
GGGGCTGCTCGTGCGGCCGCGCTTCGTCGACGGCAGCCGTACCCAGGTTGCCGGGTTCTCGATCGCGGTCCGGCCCGGCATGGCTGGACCGGGGAGCAGGCGCAGACCGTCTGGTACGGCGGAGGCCGGCTCGCGCACGACCTGTCCCTGCCCCGGCTCCGGATGGAGTCGATGTGGCCGGATACACCCGCGCACGTCGCGGAGGCCGAGGCAGAGTGGCAAGCCGCCTACCGGGGAGAGAAGATCGTGCGCCCCGGCGCCGAGCTCCCGGCGAAGCCGACCCCGGAGCTGTTCGAGAAGTTCCGAGCCGAGCTGCGCCAGGTCGAGGAACGCATGGCACAAGTGCCGCTCACCGACGTCGCCGCGTGGGCGCGTCTCGCACGCCAGGCGTCCGGCGTGTACGCGGCCTGGTCGAACGTGCTCGAAGCGGTCCCGGGGCCGCTCGCCCGGGCATCGGACACGCTCGCGAAGCAGGCGACCACGAAGCGGTACCAGCCGCGTCGACCCGAACGCCGCGAGGCGGTCTCGTTCACCGGCACGGCGATCATGCTCACCATGGCAGCGACCGCGAAGGACAGCTCGGTGCCGCGCGCGCTGCTCGCGAACCAGCTCGTGATGCTCGCGATCCAGCTCGCGAAGATCGTGAAGGCCGCGGGCGAGGCTCGCGAGGCCGCGCAGATCCTCACGCAGGCACGGGTCCAGTACGGCGAGGTGAAGGCCGCTGTCGAGAGCGCCCGTGCTTCGGTGGGGACCGCAGCGCTCGACCGGGCGACCACGGCTCGGGGCGGCGCGGTGCCGGGGAGCGTGGCGGATCTTCCTCCCGAGCTGCAGCTGTCGGCCTACCGGCCCGAGCTGCGCCCGGGCAGTGTTCCGGTCCAGCCGGCCGCCGCGGATCCGGCGCTGCGCATGGAGGATCTACTCGCCGCATCCGACCGCCGGCAGCGAGACGCTCCGTCCGCGGAGGAGCTACTCAAGCGGGCCTTCCCGAGATCCGGGCAGAGCGCGGTGCAGCAGCCGGCACCGGTGCGGCCGAGCCCTGCGACCAAGCCGCGCGCACCGAAGCCAGAGCGCGGCCCCGGCCTGTAGCGTCTGCGCGGTTCTGCCCATCTACGAGGGGAAGGTGCACGGAAGTCGTGCGCCTTCCCTGACAAGGAGGCAGCACAGTGGAATGGAACCCCGACCGCGAAGGGTACGAGCTCGACGAGCGCACCCGGGACGACCTCGCGCAGCTCTTGCGCACCTACGCCGGCGAGGTGGAGAGCGAGAGCCCTTCCGCCGGCGACGAGGAGCTCTCCGAAACGCTCCAAGACAAAGCTCACCAGCTCCGCGAACTGGCCACGCAATACGCCGAATCGTCGTTCATGCCTTGGACGTCGCCGGGGCTCGAACTCGTTGACGAGACCGTAGCGGCAGCAGTGGGCTGGAATGAGCTTCCCGACACGCTCACCAGCCTCCGCGACCTTCTCGAAGATCACCCAGACCCCGAGATCGACTTCGACTCAGTCCTCGAACGCCGGCTCGAGGAACGAAACCTCGAGGAGGGGCTGTGGATGATGGAGCAGGAGGGCATCGCGGAAGCGGCCGCCGAGCTGCAGCGGGAACAGCAGACGACCGAGGTGGTGTTGCCTGCAGAAGCGGCACGCGCGATCGCCGTCTCCGGCGATCACTACGCTGACCGGTTCCGATGGAGCTATGCGCCGACCATCACCGCTGCGTACCGGGAGGTCCATGCGTCCGCGCGTGAGGCGCACCGCAGCGCCGTCGACGGGGTCGCCACCCTCCGGCTGACTCCCGAAACCGTCGACGTGCTCACATCTTTCCGTGGGAGCGCCGACCAGGCGATCCGAGCGATCCCGACCGAGACCTACGAGCAGACTCTCGGCATCTACGGGCTGTCCACGCAGCGCCTGGGCGGAAACGGCGCGGCAGCGTTCTCGTTCTCCGTCGGCGCCGAGCATGGGGACAGGGCAGACGCGCTCCGCGTGCAGCGCGCCGAGTGGGCCCTCGCTGAACACCAGAAGCGGATCGACCCCGGCGCCGAGTTCGGCGATCGCGCATACGCGCCGGAGCCGCCCGGCGCGGCGCTCGTCATCGAGCACCAGGGCAACATCGAGGCCGTGGTGCGGGACCCTCGGTTCGCGGAGTACGCGCAGCTCGCCTCGACCGAGTTCCAACCTGGAGGATTGCCGGCGGTCTACGGCACCGTGCTCGCAGATGCGGGGCTGCCGTCGGAACGCATCGCCGAGATCCTCGACTCGATCCAGACCCAGCAGGCGACCGAGGCCGCGACGGAGCGCCAGGGCCCCCTGGCGCGTATCCGCCAGCTCTTCACCCGGCAGGCCGAGCACGAGGCCGCCCGCGTGGAGCTCGACGGGAGCGGGGCCGATCCTGCAGAGCCTGAGCGTACGGTGCTCGGGCAGCTCGACTATCTCGAGTTTTCGGGTCGTGTGAACGAGCTTCGACAGCGCGGCGCCATCGACCACGCGGCGGAGCAGCGCCTGATGGACATGGCTGAACAAGCAGCCAGTATCGAAGAGTTCAGGCAGTCATTCTTCCGTGAGGGGGATCGCCTGATGCTGCCCGAGGCGCAGCACTACCTCGGCTCAGTGCTCACCACACCGGAAGGGCAAACGCCTGCGTCGTGGGAGCAGTCCCTCGCACGGGCACGAGCAGCCGACTCCCAGGAGGTCACTGCGCCGGCTGTCGTCGACCAGGAGCAGGCTCCCGCTCTGGGCCTGCAGCAGGCCACGGCCGCGGAGGCAGACCGTCCGTGGGAGCCGCAGGGCGTGTTCGCCGAGCTGGACGCCCGCGGGTTCGCCGGACGCATGGTCGAGCTCCGGTCCGCTCAGGGCCTCACGGAGGCGCAGCAGGAGAGCGTCATGCAGCTCGCCCGAGACTCGGGCAGCCTCGACGGATTCGCCGCGCGTCTCCAATACGAGGGCGCCAAGACCCTCGAACCGTTCGCGTACAAGTACCTGACGAGCGCCGTGGTCGACCAGGAGCCGGCGAGTTGGGCGGAAGCGGGGGAGTGGGTGCGCGCCGCCGGGCTCGACCAGCAGCGCCCTGTCGCCGCCCCGAGCGTCCAGGCGAACGTCCCGAACGTCGACCAGATCCTCGACTCCGCGTTCCCCAAGCCCGGCGCGGAGGCCGTGACGGCGTTATCCGCTGCGACCGCGGCCCCGGAACGGGCACCGCGCGATCGCGAAGCACAGACCCCCACGCTCACCAGGTAGAAAGGACCTCACCATGAGCAACGAACTCGAGGAGATCGAGGAAGGCGTCAAGCGCCGATTCCAGGTCGCACTCATCGCCGGCCTCCGTGTCGGCCAGGAGCTCGCGACCGGGCTGAAGGAGCGGCTCGACAAGATCAAGGCCGTCCGGTTTGAAGAAGCTGCCCAGCTGCAGGCCGCGTTCGACCGTGACCGGGATCTCGCGGCCGCTGAGCTCGCGCAGACCGGTGCGCCGGAATGGTGGGCGAAGGCGACGCCCGATGACGTAGGCCGAGCCGCGGCCCTCGCCGAGGCGTGGGAGCCGCACATCGACGGCGGCACCGAGACCCGCGCGCACCTCTTCACGCAGCTCGAGGAGCGGTACGGGATCCGCAGCTACGAGACCGGCACCAGCCCTGAGCTGATCGCGGCTCAGCTGAAGGTCTGGGAGCAGGACCGCGAACGCGAGGCGGCCGCGGCCGGAGGCGATTTGACGGCGGAAGCTGTGGCGGAGATCTCCGCCAGCGAGAAGGTGCAGGACGCGGCGCGTAAGCCCAGCCGAGTCCGGTTCGAGCCCGTGCCCGGCAGCGAGGCTACCGCGGAGGCCACGCAGGCCGAGGTGCTCGCTCAGATCGCGAAGCTGCCCCCGCAGGAGCAGCTCACCGAGCAGCACCGCGAGGCGCTGAGCCAATGGGCGCGGCAGGACCCAGAGGTGGACGCCGCGATCTGGCGGAAGTACCCAGAGGTGTTCCCCGATGGACCGGCCGCCGGCAACGGGGGAGAGCAGGCGCTGCGAGGCGCGGATCGTGAACGAGGACGGGAGAGCACAGACCTTGCGGCCGCGAACCTCCACGCTCAGGACGCCGATCGGCTCGCCGGGGAGGCGCGCCAGGAGCAGGGGCTCGCTGCAGGGGACCCGAACAGCCCGCACGCGGCAGAGGCGCAGAAGCTGCGCGGCCAGGCCGCGAACGCTGACGTCGACGCGGACCTCGCCTACGACAGCGCCGACCGGCGCGCACTGTCGGCCGCGGTCCTCGAAGAGGAAGGCGTCGACGAGCAGGCCGTCGAGGCGCACATGATCTCCGACACGGCGCAGGGCAAGCCTGCGCGGGAAGCGGTGAAGGTGAAGCGCGCCACGAAGGCGCGGCCGAGCCGTGGGGCGCCCAGCCGTGGCAGAGGGATCGACCGCAGTCGGTGACAGATAGCAGATAGAGAAGTGGGGTTGGCTCGGGTAGTTGAGTCAACCCCGCTTGCCTGTGTCAAGAATTCCCCTCAGGGGAAGAACATGTCAACTGCCTCAGTGGTCGAAAATTACGATTGCGCAAACTGTTGGGGTCGTATCCAGAGAAGAGTTTCCTTGACAGCCGAAACGGTATGCGGTTACTTTCGAATCCCCATCAAAATACGGAAGGGTTCAGAATGAAGGCAAAACGAGTTTCCGGGTTTGTTGTAGGAGCAGTAGTTTTCTGTGCGACGCTGGGGGCGGGGATTACCCCTGCCCTGGCAGTTGATTCGTCCAAGAGTCCGTCAACGGAGACGGTGCGTGTTGAGATGTACCCGGAGAGTTTTGATCCGAAAGCTGCGAAGGCGCAGGGGTTTGAGATTCAGGTCAATAAGGACGGCACGCAGCAAGCAGTCCCGCTTACTGCTGAGGCGAAGGCAGCAGTTGCGCAGTTTCCTGAGCTCGCCGAGCCTCAGGTGGTGAGTTCGACGCCCGCTGCAACTCGAGCGAAGCTTGCGACCGCGCGAGCCGGAGATGGAGCGTGTGGGTACTCCACCCTCCAGATCAACCCGTCGGTTCGAGGCGGGTTGAACATCACCACCGGGTACGCGTCCTACAAGGGGCCCACGATCTTCCACAAGTGGATCGTCCGAGGGAACACCGTGAATACCGCGTTCTCGGAAGACTTCACCGGTTACAACGCCTCAACTACTTGGAGTGCGATGCACTATCACCCTGTGATGGGCTATGCGCACGGTAGCGGCGGACTTGGCTCAGACTCCTACATTCGCCTGCTCAACACACTTTCCTGCAGGCCTCTGAACTACACCACCTCGTGGTAGCACTGACAACAGGGTAGGTTCCTGGTACGGCGCGAAAGGAGGGCTTGGAGTTGAACGGAAAGCGATCGCGGGTCCGGAAGCTGGGTGAGCTTGGCGTGGTGATGGACCTAGCTGACTGGGATCTCCTTGCCCTCCTTTTTGTGAGAGACGCCTGGGGCATCCCGGTGGCCCCCGCCATACCCCCGCTCCACAACGCCCAACTGCCCACTTGGCCTAAGAGGCCGGAGAGCGGGGAGCTGACCGTTCAAGCCTGGGAAACCTATTGGGGTGAAAGAATTTCGGAAATCGACGGCGGGATCGTGGAGAGTAGATCGACAAGAAGCATTAGGGATCACCTCGCTTCCCTCGGGGTAGATACCGAAGCGCTTGGCGGCTGGTCATCATCTATTCATCTTCAGGGAATCCGAATAAAGCCGTCTCGGCTACCTGAACTTGACGTCTTGGGAGAACTGTCGACTGCGGTCAATGCTGGGCTGAAGCGTGTAGTGTTCCTGCCGGTGTCTGGACAGTTTGCAGAACGAATATCACCCCGGACTCTTCTTCTCTCTTCAGATACGCGCTTCGAAGCCGATACGTATGCGCGAGCGTTGAACGACAGCCATTCCGGTTTGCGTTAGTGACGAAGCGGGGGTCCGAACCATCTGGTTCGGACCCCCGCTTTCCCGTTCAGGCTATGTGTCGAGTCCTGGCGCCGGGACGTCCCGCTCATCGCCCAGGAGCGCATCGTTCGGGCGCTCGTGGGGGAGGGGTGTGCCGAGCTTGGACTTCGGGGAATCCTCGGTCGCGAACGGTCCGCCCTCACCCATTAGCACACCCATGTGGTAGTCGCCGTGGTCTTTGAACCACACGCTCATCCCGGTCGCAGGGTCCAGGCGAAGCTTCTCCCAGGCCCGCCAGATCGAGTCGATCCGAGTGCGGGCCTCGGGGTCCCGCCACCAGTCCTCGCGCCAGTTGGGCGAGGTGCCGCGGCCGGGGAGCTTCCGACGGTATACGTGCCGGCACCAGCCGTCGAACCAGGCGATCGCGTTTGCGAACACGAGCTCCGGCTGCGGTGCCTCCTCCTTCTCCGCGGGCGGCTCCGCCGGCGGGGCCGGGGCGCGCAGGCGCTCGGTGAGTTCCGAGAAGAACACCATCATCGCGCCCGCGTCGACCATGGCGCCCGGTGCCGCGGCCGCGGCGGGTGCCGACGGTGCGACTTCCGCGTCGGTGTCCGGCTCTGGTTCAGTCTCGGGATCCTCCGGCGGGAACATGTCGTCGTTCATCACGCGGCCTCCAGTTCCTCGAGCTCGGCTTCGACGCGGTGCAGCTCGATGATCTCGGCCTGCAGCGTCTCCTCACCCTTCGGGTCGTGCGCCAGGATGGACGCCGCGACCGCATCGGCGTGCGGGCCGTGCATCCACGGCACCGTGCGCACGAGGGCGGCACGGTTGCCAGCTGAGAACACGATCGCGCGCCCCTTGGGGAGCGCTGCGAGATCCGCGGCCGTCATGGTGCGCTCGCGGTGCACCTGGCGGGACACGCTACGGTTGCCCATGCCGCCGCCGCTGGTCGACGTGCTCACCCGGATCCGGTCGTGCTCGCCGATGATCTTCGAGCGGTCCTCGAGGAATTTCTCCTCGTCGACGTTGCCGCCGTAGACGCGGATGTTCGCGGCCGACCAGAGCTTCGCCATGCCGCGCTCGCCCCACACCTCGACGCCTTGGGACCAGGACTGCAGGATCACCATCAGGACGATGCCGCGGGAGCCGTAGTGCGAGTACAGGTCGGGGAGCTGCTTCCAGCGGCACACGTTCGCGGCCTCATCGAGCACCAGCACCATCGGGGTCGGGAGTCGCCCGCCGCGCGATTTCTTCGCGTAGTCGACGGCCGCCTCCGCGACCGCGACGGTGAGCGCGGTGACGATGGGGCCGGCGCTGCCGACGCCTTCCATCGAGAGCGAGTACAGGGTGTCGCTCGAGCGCACGAACTGGTGCGGGTCGAACTCTTCACGGATGTCGTCCTCGCCCTGCTTGCACGTCCACCGCTGGATCTTCTTGCTCGTCAGGCACGCCACCATCTGCTCGGCCGTACCGAAGATGCCGTCTCGCTGGCGCTCGGTCTTGTTGATCGAGCCCGAGAGGCGGTCCGCCTGCAGCTGGTAGCCGTGCTGCTCGAGGATCTCCACCGCATCCGTGTTCGTCGGCCGCGTCACCCACTGGTACACCTGCGTGACGGGCTTGCTCGAGAGGGCGGCCGCGAGGATCAGGTCGGCGAGGAGGTTCATGCCGACGTTGTCGAAGTACGCGTCGGTCTTCGCGCCGGCCTCGCGGGAGGCGTGCGCGAAGTGCTGGGCAAGGGAGAGCGCGGAGTCCTCGTCGACGACATAGGACAGCGGGTTCCAGTACCACTGGTCGGAGGGCTCGTCGGCGACCTGCTGCGGGTCGAACACCCACACGCGGCCCTTCTTGCTGCGGGGATCCCGGGTCGCGTCGACGACGTCGCGCTTGTTCGACGTCGTGAGCACCGCACCAGGTGCGTCGAGGATCGCCGGGATCGCGCGCGACGCGCTCTTGCCCTGACGCGGACCCCAGATGTCGACGTGCACGTCCTCCCAGGAGCCGTAGAGCGGAGTCCCGGTCGCCAGGTGCTTCCCGATCGGCACGCCGATGTGACCCGTGACGTGCAATCGCTCGGCCGTCGCCGCGGCGCCCTGCGGAGACAGCGACTGCAGGTCCTTCATCGTCGCCATGTGCCGCGAGGCCGGGTCGACGCGAGTCTTCCGACGTCGGCTCCGCGACCAGGACACCACGGCGAGCGTGCCGAGCGCGGCCAGGACAAGGAAGCACGCGGCCACGAACCACCACGCCGAGTCGGGCCAGGGCGTTTTGCCGTAGAAGACGCCGAAGACTCGCTCGGGGTACGTGCTGGTGAGCTCGACGCCGGCGAGCTTGTTCGCGAGCGTCGCGGACAGCCAGATCACGCCCGAGGCGGTCACACCGGCGCCGAAGAGCCCGGCTCCGACGATCACACCGGGTGTGATCCCGCCGGGATCCTTCACTCGATCGTTGCGGTTGATCGTCATGCTGCGGTCCTCTCCTTGCGGCGGCCACTGCGGGACAGAAGATCCCACCTGGAGCTCGTGTTCGACGGGTCGATCTCGATGGGCGTGAGCCCGACCTTGAGTGGAATTCCCGGCTTCCCCGCGATCTTGATCAAGAACTTCCCGATACCGGGAGCCTCAGAAGCCTGCCCGCTGTACGGGTCCCACTCGTCCGGCATCTGCCACGACTTCAACAGCTCCTGCTCGGCGTTGGAGAGCGGGATGACCTTGTTGAGCTCCGGCATCTCAGAGCCCGGGAGGCCACCGAGCACCACGTAGCCGGCGCGCTCGATGAAGCCGCGTGCCTTCATCCGGTCCTCCTCGCTGGGGATCGCGTCAGCGTCCTTCAGCGTGTGAGTGATGTAGGCCATGCCGGTGCCGAGGGTGCGGTTCAGGCGGGTGAGCGCGTCCATCCGGTCGACCATGCCGCGGCCGACGCGCAGCGCACGCCACAGCTCGTCGACGATCGCGAAGTAGTGGCGGCGCGGCTCGATCCCAGCGTCCGCGAGGACGTGGGCGATGTTGATCATGCCGAAGCTCTGCGACCAGCACGCCATGAGCACTGCCGCCTGCAGATCCATGTTGTCCTCGCCGATCGAGGACACGTCGTACACCACTGCGCGATCGCGCATCATCGGTTCCGACGTCTGCTCCGCGAAGATCCCTCCGAGGCGGCCTCCAGAGATCAGACCGGAGAGCGAAACCTCGAGATCCTCAGTCAGCTGCCGGTACCGGTCGAGGTGGCCACCGTCGAGCGCCGCCTCGCGGAGGTCTGCAGGGGCATCACGCACCACCTGCAGGAGGTCCGCCAGGACAGGGATCCCATCGTGGTGCGCATCCAGGTACCGCAGCGCGGCGTCCAGGATCATCTCTTCACGCTCGACCGGCTCGGTCTTGCGCTGGATCGTGATCAGAGACGACAGCATCGTCTTGCGTCGATCGTGAGCGTCCGCCAGGACCTCGCGGGCCTCCTTCTCGCGGCCGTGCTCGCGCAGGAGCGCCGCGGCGTCGTGCGCCTCGCCAGGGTCGAGCACGTTCAGGTGCCCGCGTCCGGGGCCGAGGGAGATCACCTGTCCGCCGAGCTCACGCACCAAATCGACGTAGTCCGGTTTCAGGTCGGCGGTCGCGATCGGGATCGTGCCGTACGCCGACAGCCCCGTCACCGTGTGCCGGACATAGGAGCTCTTTCCGGTGCCGTTGAGCGCCAGGACGAACATGTACGGGTTGCGGATCAGCTTCGCCCGCTGGAACCAGGAGATCGGGTCTGCGCAGACGGTCGCACCCGTCAGAAGGTGGCGACCCATCGGGACGCCGACGACGGGGGTGCCGGCGCCGACGATGAACGGATAGAAGCCGCACACCTGGACGGTTGTCGCCCGGAACTTGTCGGCATCCTGCACGACGACGGCCTCGCCGCCGGCGACCCCCTTCCATCCGCGGCCGCTGGGGCGGAGACCGCCGACATATGCCGCGATCTCTGCCCCGAGCAGCTCGAGCGCGGTCTCCTCGATCGCGCGCGCCTCGGCGATTTTCCGCTCGAGCTCTGCAGCGCGCTTGCGCTTGCGGGCGCGCGCCGCCCGAGAGCGGCGGGACCTCGCCGAGGCCTGACGGTGGGTTCGAGTACTCAACATCGCTCGGTCTCCTAGTCCTGGTCGCGCAGCTGGGTCGGGATCTGCAGGAACCGCTCGAGGGGGAGCCCGAGCGGTAGGCACGCGGCGAACGCGGAGTCCTGCGAACCGAAGACACGACGCAGCCGCACGCGAGCGGTCGGCGCGAGCGAGTCGATCGCAGACACCGCTACAGCCGCGTGGTCCGGGCCGTTGACCGTGGCGGTCACGAGCATCCCGAAGCTCACCAGGCCAGCGCCCGCGGCCTCTTCATTCGCGGTGGCGTGAGCAGCACGCTGCGAGGCGGTCGCCCGGGACGAGGGGCGATTCCCGCTCGTCACCCGGAAGTCGGCCGCGTTCTTGTCCTTCTCTACCAGCTCTGCTGCACGCCCGGACGGGATGGGCTTGTAGATCAGCGTCACTCGCTTGCGCAGAATGTCGCGGTGCGGGGAAAGCAGCTTGGCCAGGACCTGCGACTGCACGATGCCGGTCGGTGCCTGGCTCATCTGCCAGGTGATCGAGTAGCCCGAATCGTGTCGGTAGTCGTCCCAGCCCGCCTCATGGGCGGCGGGGCCGACGTCGGCCCAGGTGAGGTCAGCGGAGGTGCCCTCGGCGTGCGCCTTTTCGATCCAGACCGCCGAGTCGGGATCGTAGGCGATACGGACGAGCTCGCACAGTTCGTCGGGGCCGACAGCGTGCATGGCGCCGGCGCCGGCGGCCTGCAGCGCCTGCGTGAAGTTCGGCATACGCGACGCGAGATCGCGCGCCATTTCCTCCGGCGTCTTCTTCTTCTCGCCCGGCACGCCGGCGGTGAACGTCAGCGCGACGTAGGCGCGGACCATGCTCGCTCCAGCCGGGTACGATTCCACGGCCTGCGCCATCATCGTGAGCGCGTACTGGGGAGCGTTGGGGTCGAGGTTGCCCGACACTTCCTGCTCGAGCCGGCGCCCGGAGTCGGGCGTGGTCTCGATCGTGACCGATGCCGCGATGAGGCTCGGCTCGTCAGCCATCTGCGCGAGCCAATGCCCGTAGTGGGCCACTTGCTAGTCGATCACCTCCGCGTCGACGAGCGTCGCTCCGGACGGCTCAGACGCGAACACGATCGAGTACGAGTTCGCAGCGGGCATCCGGAGCAGTGCGAACGGGCGCCCATACCCGTCGGTGTGCTGGGTCAGGCTCGTCGGGGCCAGCAGGCCCGGGAGCTGGTGGGTGCCCCACTTCGCACGGCCCAGCGGGCCAGAACGGTAGAGGTTCGCGCCCGAGCCCTCGGTGCGGTACCAGCCGATTTTCTCGGTGATGCGCTGCGCGAGGGAGCGATGGTGGCCGTCGCGGGTCTTCATCGCGAACAGCACGAATCCGAGGAACAGCACCCAGGCGCCAGCCATCAGGATGCCGTTCTCTCCGCCGAGCATCATCAGGATCATGCCGATGATCGCGCCGCCGAAGATCATCAGGGTCCCCAACGTGCCGAGCCCCATGATGCCGGCGGACTGGGGTCTGCGGTAGTTGCCGTAGGTACGGACGGGGGTTCACTTGTTGCCACTGGGCTCTCCCATGCTCTCTTCGCCGAACTGCTTGAATTGCTGACCCGCCTGCTTGGCGGCGTCGACTACTGCTCCCGCGGCCGCCACACCGGCGCCGACGGGTCCAGCCGCTGCAGCACCGGCACCTGCTCCGGCTCCTGCTCCGGCGCCGGACGATGCTCCGCCCGCGGCCGCACCGGACGGGGCCCCGCTCGAGGCGCCTCCGCCGGCTCCAGCTCCTGCCCCGGATCCGGCCTGCGACTGCGCCTGCTGCTGGGGCTGCTGCTCACCGCCAGGCGCAGCGCCGCCACTGCCACCAGTCGGGGCCTGGCTCGCACCGGACGGCGAACCGCCGCCGGAGCCACCGCCACCGCCGCCGCTCGGCATCAGGTTCTTGATCGCCTGCGCACCGCTCGGCAGCATCGAGCCGGCCATGGCTCCAGCGAATCCGCCGCCCGCGGCCGCCCCGGCCGCCATGGCGCCCACCATCGGGGTCACCAGGCGCATGAGCGCGGGGAGCGCGAACAGCGCGATGATCATCATCATCAGGCCCGTCAGGATCGTGATGACGTCGTCCGCGCCCTTCACGGGTGTGCCGGTGAGCATGAACGCGGTCCCGTAGATGACCGCCGCGACTGGCTTGTAGAGCGTCCAGGCGATCAACCAGGCGAGTACCTTCTCCCACCACTGGTGCCCCTTCTGACCTGCCATGGCCGATGCAGCTGCGGCGGCCAGGAAGCCAGCGAGAAGGACAACAGCTGCTGACCGGGCGATCATGAGGAGAATCTGGCCGCCGGAGGTGAAGACTGCGATCAGGCCGAAGATGATCAGGAGGATCGCGCCGAGCGGCCCGCTGAGCGTGAGCATCTTGGAGATGTTGTCTCCGAAGCAGGCTCCGCCGGAGACGGTGATATCGCAGGAGGTCGACAGCATGAAGAAGTACTTGCTGAACTCGTCGCCCGCCTTCAACACCACGCCGAGGATGGGGATCGCGCCGCCCATGACGATCGCCAGGCGCAGGAGATCTCGCATCGCGGCCTGCCCGGGCTCGGCTCGCATCTGCCAGGCCATACGCGCGGCGGAAACCATGAGGCCACCAATCGCGATCGCGAAGGTGAGCCACAGCATCGAATCCTGCAGCCACTGCACTGTCGAGGTGACCACCGGCTGCCTCGACATCCCGATGATGAGATTCACGATCCCGGGCGCAACTCCGATGACCGCTGCGGCCGCGAGGATGAGCCCGATCCGTCCGACCGCGAGGTACGCCTCACCGTTCCGATGCTTCACCGCGATCATCGCTCCGAGAATCGTGAGCGAGATGACCGTGATGATGAGCGAATACCAGCTGATGGTCCCGAGGAGATGCTCGATGGGGGCGGTGAGGGACCGGGGCTGCTCCGGGGAGTCCCAGCCGAGGTGCCCTGAGAGAGAGCGTTCGAGGGGACGAACAGCCAGACCGAGCCGAGCCCCGCGATCATCCGTCCGAGAGCCTCGAGGACCATCGCCGCGAGGGTGTCCATCCCGTCCTTCATCGCACCGGCAGCGATATCGCCGAAGGCCTCACCGGCCTTACAGCCGATGTCCCACCATTCGCACTCAGCCACCGGACACTCCAGCGTTCACGGGCCACTGCACGTAGCCGGCGAGGTTGGGCAGCTGCGCCGGAGGGAGCTGGTCGTACTGGCCGTAGTCGAACAACCAGTCACCCCGCTTGTCGTCCCACTTCAACGGGACGAGCATCGAGAGGTATGCCGTCTTGCCCTTGCCGTCCGCCGTGAAGGCGACGTCCACCAGTGCCTTGTCGCCCGAGTATTCAGCGAGTCGGAAGCCGGCAACCTGCAGACGCATTGAGGGCGAGCTCGAGCTCGTGGATCCCGCAGCGCTCGCGAGCATCTGGTCTTGAACCGGGCCCGGTGCGACGCGTGACTGGATCACTTCGCGACGCAGTTCGGGGTTGGGCGCCGACAGCTGCGAGACGCCCGCCGATGCCGCGAGTACCGCGCCCGTTGGGGTGCGGGAGAAGCACTCCCACACCCCAACGTCGCTCGGCTTGCTCTTCACCGGCACCGGGAACGTCGTCTGCCCCGAGACCTCCCACGAGGCCCGGGGAGCGAGGTCCAGCCGACCCTGTAGCTCGACCGGGCCCGCCGGACAGCCAGAAGCCTCAGCGGTTGGCTGAGGCTGCTTGGTGGCGGGCGTCGACGTGTCGCTGTCCGCCGGTATCGACTTCGTGATGATGACGGCCGCCGCACAGCCGACCGCCAGCACGACGACGGCCACAGACGGCCAGAAGGTCCACTTCTTCACCTTCGACTCCCGCCCCAACATCAGAAGCCAGCCGCCGCGGTGATCCAGCTCACGATCAAGCTCGCGGATCCCGCGATCGAGATCCCGAGGAGCCACTTCATGAGCGTCGGACTGATCTCGTGGCCCTCGCCGCGACCCTTACTGATCGCGAACGTCAGGCCGACCACGACCAGCCCGATGACGCCCACGACGAGCGCGACGTACTTCAGTCCGCCGAGGAATGCGACCAGCCCGCCCGAGCCCGGGGGCGCCTTCGGAGCGGGATTGGGGGCATCCCAGGCCCTCAGAATCTCGGCAGCCTGGGCGACCGGGGCCTCGACCAGCTGGGCGACCACGGCCGCATGGGTGTGCAATGTCGTCGCAGCCTCCGCGACCGGCTGCACGATTTCAAGCAGGGTCATTTCTTCTCTACTTCCTGGCTCAGGGAACGCAGCGTCTGGAGTGTTTTCCGAGCGGCCGCAGGCAGCCGCTCATCAGGGATGACCGACCCCGGGCGCCACAGCTCGACCCAGGGAAGTGACCACGACAGCGGCACTCCTCCGGAGACCACCTGGGCCTCATCGCGGATCGGCTTGAGAGTCCTGCCCGGGGCATCGGCTGACCAGAGGATCCCGGCCACCTCCACGCGCGGGACGACTCCCGAGGCCCACTGCTGGATCGCCTGCTGAGCGGCGTAGACGCCCCGCCCATCGAGACGAGCCACCAGCACCACCCGAGACGGGGCGGTCGGGGAGACCGGCCACGCGTGCCCGGCCTCCCAGAACCCCAGATGCTCGGCAACCGTCGATTCGCCGGCGCCGCCATGCGCTCCGAGCACCCACCAACCTGGTGCGCCCTCGCGGAGCGGGAGCAGTCGCCCAGGCTGGGGGACCCCGGCCTGCGGCGCAGTCGCCCCGAGCGGCTCGGCAACCTCTGGCTGCAGCTCCGACTCGGCGGGACCAGTGACCGCAGTTCGCGACACCCAACCATCGACACTCACGACGCTTCGTTCCTCTTCTTCTTCGGACGCCGGACGCGCACTTCGCGCGCCCGGTCATCTGTCAGAAGCACCCCCGCGCGCACCAGGAGCGCGCGGGGAGAAGGTGCACGAAAGTCGTGCACCTTCTGATCGCTACGGATCGACGGAAGGACCCCGATGCGCCCCCAGCCCAGGCTTCGAACGGCACTCCTCGCAGGCATCCTGGCCATGACCCTCACGGCCTGCGCGAGCGAATCTGAGCCCGCGCACCCGCCGCACGAGACGGACCTCGAATCCGCCCCGGACTTCCATGGAGGCAAGCCCCGCACCCCCGAAACTGAAGCCATCTGGGACGACGCGGCCAAGCGTGCAGCGGTCGACGCGGCAACCGCGACGATGAACGCCTACGTCTCGAACCGCGGCAAGACCCGGGACGCCTGGTGGGCGGCGCTGTCCCCGCACCTCGATGCGATCGCAACCCGCGACTACGCGTGGGTCGAACCGTCTGCGATTCCCGCGACCGCCCTCACCGGAACCGTCGTCGTCACCGCCGGCGAAGCGCCCACGCTCGCGTACGCGACCGTTCCCACGAACGCCGGGGAGTACACCCTCACCCTCTCCCGCAAGGACGGCTCCTCGCCTTGGGAAGCCGGACGGATCGAGCCGGCGAACGGGTCGCGCTGATGAAGGGCAAGGGCGGAGCATTCCTGCTCGCGGCGCTCCTGCTCCTGTCGCCACTCGGGCTGATCGGGCTCGGAATCATCGTGCTCGCAGCGGGCGAGGACTGTACCCCTCCGCGCTGGTCGACGTCGACGGGGCATCCGGAAAGAAGGTCGCCGGATTCGAGGGTGAGCAGCTGAAGAACGCCGCGCTCATCATCGAGGCCGGAGCCGACATGGGCCTCTCCGTGAACGACCAGACCATCGCGGTGATGACGGCGATCGGCGAATCGACGCTGCGGATCCTGAACTACGGCGACGAGGCCGGCCCGGACAGCCGCGGCCTCTTCCAGCAGCGCGACAACTGGGGACCGCTCGCGGACCGGATGGACGCGAAGAAGTCGGCCACCCTGTTCTACAACGCGCTCATCAAGATTGACGAGAACGACCGTAAGACCCTCCCGCCCTCGATCGTCGCGCACCGAGTCCAGATCAACGCCAACCCGTACCACTACGAGCCGTTCTGGAAGCCCGCGCAGGAGATCGTCAAGGCCCTCACCGACGGCAAGTCCGGCGGCTCGAGCTGCAGCGCAGGCCCGAACCCCGGCGGCAGCACCTCCATCAGCAAGAAGGGCTGGGCTGCCCCGAGCCGCGGGCCGATCACCAGCGCCTACGGCGGCCGCGATGGCAAGTTCCACTCCGGCGTCGACCTCAGCGGCGGCGGGTGCGGAGGTCCCATCTGGGCCGCGTACCCCGGCGCGGTCTCCTACGTCGGGCTCGACGACCTCAACAACGGCGTGATCTACATCATCCACGAGGGCAAGCTCGAGACCCGCTACGTGCACATGTTCCCGAGCCAGATCTACGTGCGCGCCGGCCAGAAGGTGAAGGCCGGACAGCAGATCGCCGCCGTCGGAGCCTCCGGGCAGGCCTTCGGCTGCCACCTCCACTTCGAGGTCAAAGAGGTCCGCGGCATCACCGACTGGTCCGGCTTCCACGACCCCATCCCATTCCTCCGCGAACGCGGTATCACCTTCTAAGCACGGACACTCCAGAGGAGAGCACCATGACCAACACCAGCATCAAGACGGCCGCCGAGAACACGGATGCCGTCACCGTACAAACCTGGCCCCGGCTCACCGCGGTGACCCGACAGGCGTCCGAGACGGGACTCCTGCTCGAGGTCGAGCTCACGTTCGTCGGGAAGCCCATCCACCGGACCGCACCAACCGAGTACCTCGCACGAGCCGTGATCCTCAACGAGGCAGTCCAGCGAGCGCGAACCATCAGCAAGCCGATCGCGGTCTGGGTCAACCCCGACGGCGACGAACCGCTCCGCCTCGCCGTCCGACCGTCCGGAATCGTGCAAGAGCTCGACGATGAAAACCGCATCAGCGACGCGAGCGCCCTGGTGCCTGCCGAGTTCCCCTGCTTCTCCTGCTTCACCCCGACCCCGCTCGTCGGCCCCTGCCTCAAATGCGCCGAGCCGCACCCGTTCGCACGAGAAGACGTCGACGGCGACGCCGAATCCCTGACCCCGAATGATGAATCGCTCGAGCGGCACTTCCCCGGAGTTGAGCTCCACCCCGCACCCGGCGCCACGAACTCTCCCGTGACGAGCCGATTCCGTCGACGCCACCTGCCATGGATCGTCACCACGGCGATCGTCCTTCCCCTCGAGGCCGCCGGCGTCGGGATCTACTTCCTGCTGGCCTGAGCCCCCACACAGCGCCTGCAGGACGCACAAAGGGCCGAGCACCACCTGGTGCTCGGCCCTTCTTCGTCTCCAGCTACAGCCTGCCGGGACCATCCGCCGGCAGGTAGGCCACGACGGACTCATGCACCAGATCCGCAGACCGCACCAGCATCCGGAGCTGCCGCTCGAACGACGAACCAGCGAACCCCGGACGGTCGCCCACGACGCGCGAGAACGCTGCCGTGAGCGAGGCGAGGAGACCCAGGAAAGAGACCACCTCGGGCACCCTCGCATGGCTCATCTGCTCCTCGAGCTCGCGAAGGCCGGAAATCACGGAATCCGGCACGACGAGCGGCAGGCTGTCGAACTCGCCCTCGAGCCGATACCAGCGCTCGACATGCACCCGCACTTCCTCCGCCGCGTCCACAGCCCCGGGGCCGCCCGCACGCAGCAGCTGCATCCCTGCCTCCTGCAGCACGGACGCGACCGCATCCCAGGCGCTCCGAATCGGCACCCCGCCGGACGTCGGCCGCACGGAGAGCTGCGTCATCACGAGGCTCGTGAGGACAGCCGGCGAATCAACCGTCAACACGGTCACCCCGACCCTGCACCACCGAACCAGTCTCGGCGAGGCGGCGAATCGCATAGTGGAGCACGCGACGCTGAGACCGGCCGGCGGGCACCCGCTCGACAAGCTCGAGGAGATGCGCCACGTTGGGATCCTCTGCGGTGAGGCGGAGCACGCACGGCCCGAACAACCGCATCAGCACGACGTCGAGCTGCGTGCCGTCGCGCCGCGTCGAGACCCGCGGCACGCGAGCGAGCTGCTCCTGCAGATACACCAGGTCCCGCTCTCCGGCGCTCATCTGGCACGGGCTCGGATTCGGCCCGGACGCGACCCTCGCGTCCTCATGGGTGATCGGCATGGTTCCCCCTTCAAATCTGGTCTGCTGCACAGAACGTCGCGGCCGCGCACCAGCAACGACAAAGCCCCCGGCACCGAAGCCCCGGGGGCTTGATCGGACGATCACCCTCGAGCGGGATCGAGCGTGAAGCCCGTTGGACGCTCCCCTTGGGGACGTAGATCGCGGTGCGCTCACCGCAGCTGCCCCCTCAAATCGGTGAGAACGTGCTGATCCCACGGGTACGCTGCATGCAGCTCGCAACGCTGCTCCTCAATCCGCGGGGACCCGTCACGACGTCTAGGGTCGACGCTCTCAGGGTCGATCTCGAACACCGTGATGCCGTCAGCCGGAACCTGTTTCAGTTGGAAGCCGCCCTCCGAGGTGCGCTCGGTGTACCTGATGATGTCCTCCTGCCCAGATGCGGAGCACAAAAACCCCGAACGCACCACCTCCGGACCCCGTGGCCTTGATCATGTTCGCCATCGCCGCGAGCTGCACTGTGGATTCGGTCTTCCACATCTCGTGCGCAGTTGCGCTCACCCGTGCGAAATCCGCCCGCGCCTGTACGGCTGGGGGGGGGACCCCGAAGATGTAGACGCAAATCATGATGCAGACGATCACCACTCTGACCACCCACACCCAGAACTCAGCGAGGAAATCACCAACGGACCCAAGTCAGTACGGCACATTCCATCGACGAGTGGCTTGTCGGCTGGTGGACTCGGTCGAAGGGTGCGTAAAGGCCGTATTCAAGCAGCAGCGTGCCTGCCCGCCTGCCCGCACGGAAGTATCCCGCTAGACACCTCATACCGAAGAAGCGCTGCTCACCGCAACGCAGCCCGAGCGGGTTTTGGCCTATTCGCGCCACGAGAACGCACGCGCCCGTCCACGCAACCTAGGGCATCTACCAGAGCACTTGGTCAGGGCCTAGTGAGGAAGAAGGGAAGGCAGAAGTTGGAGGCCGTGATCGGCTCGGCCGCCGCTAGCGTCCCGGCCGTGCGCACCGAAGTCCGCAAGCTGAACAAGCACGCATGAGTACTTGATCCGCGACGGTTGGCACCGACGACGCCGAGAAGGAGCAGCGAAGTGCGTCGCCGAAGACGCACTTCGCGCCAATGGCGGTCTTGAGAGAGTCGCGGTTCCACCGTGCGTGGTCTAGTGATCATCGCAATTGGGGCGCCCGTGGCCCCAGAAGCCCCGTGTGATCCTGCGAACTAGCTGCGGACACCACGTCGGGGTCGCGGCTTGTGAGTTCATTCGGGGTGCTCATATTTGAACAAGAGGAGTTATGAGTCTGGAAGCAACGTCGCCGGTCAAGAGCGTGTGGAGGAGTCGATTCTTCGTGCGTATTGGATCTGGACTACTCATCCTCCTGACTGCATGGCATATTTTTGCATCTTTCCTTTGGATTTATCCGCCTTCGCCGTTGAGGCAACTGGTTCCTGACGGTGCGCTGAGCGGATACATGCTTCCGTTCTTCGGGCAGTCTTGGAGCGTCTTTGCTCCGGAGCCGATCAATGGTGACTACCACTTCAATGTCCGGGCCGTAGTGAAGGCGAAGGACGGCGAAAAGGAGACCGGGTGGGTCAGTGCAACCGAGGTAGAGCTGAGCATGGTCATCAATCACCCGTTCCCCCCGCGGGCCGGCATTCAAGCTGAGGAGCTCGCGAGCATGCAGAAGTCGGCCTGGGACCAACTTGACGAGAGCCAGCAAAGCATTGCCGCTTCGAACTATTACAAGGGCAACTGGCAAGCTCGCATGAAGAGTGCCCTCAATGTGGAGAGCGACAAGGTCTATCTAGTCGATGAATATATGGCTCGCGAGCGTCAGGCGACCGCATACGCCACCCAAGTTGCAAAGGCTATCTGGGGAGATGACGTCCTTCGAGTCCAGTATCGCGTGAGTCGTCAGAACGTTGTGCCATTCATTGATCGCAACTCGCCTAACGCCGAGCGGCCCGCTCCTCAAGTTGTGGAGACAGGCTGGAGAGGACTTCTCGTCGAGAAAGGCCAGAACACTGAGCGGTTCATGGAAGTGTTCAGATCGCAGTATGAGCGGATGGTGAGCTCGAATTGATTACAACCAATAGGATGGATTCGGGACCTGCTGCCAACGCCGATGATCGTCCCATTCCGCGTGTTTTGGTGGTGATTGGTTCGCTCATCGGAGAGGCGTCACGAAGCATTGTGCGCGCAACCATGCGGGGTATCGATTTTCTGAATGACTGGCTCTTCACGGCAAAGCGAGCCAGATATGGCATTGCCGTGACCAGAGTTTTTGTCGGCCTCGCCGCCATCGGGATGTTGCTAACGAACTTCAGCACCAGGTACTACTCGTTCGGATCAGGGGCGGCATGGAATGGTGAAGCCGCGAACGCAGTTAGCGACTTCCCTCACATTTTCATTTTCAGCCTGTTTCATCAGGTGATGATGAATGATGGGCTTCTGACGACCTACTATCTCGTACTCTTTGTCCTCGCAATTCTTGTTGTTTTGGGCTGGCGGTTTAGGCTGGTTCTGCCTGTGTACTTTGTGCTCTGGGTTGGTTTTATCGAGTCTAATGACATGCTCGGAGACCAGGGCGACAACATGTACCGAATTGTCCTCATCTTGATGCTGTTCACAGACGCAGCAGGAAGGTGGTCCCTCGATGCACGCCGACGAGTCAATCGAGGAGAGACCTTCCGTGCCGGTGGAGTAGCCAACCGACTTGGAACCCTCGCGCACAACCTTGCCATTGTGGCTCTCGCGGCTCAGGTGATCCTCGTCTATACCTCAGGTGCATTATTCAAAGCGGGAGGCGCCCCCTGGCAGGAAGGCAGGGGTATATACGATCCCTTGTCGACTGCAAGATTCGGAACATGGCCGGCCCTATCGGACCTGATCACAGCCTGGGGACCGTTGGTAGCCGTGATTTCCCTCGGCACGGTCTTCCTGCAAGCTGCGTTCCCCTTCATGCTCCTTCGCCGAGGTACGCGCATCATCGCCCTCGTTGGAATGCTCATGTTCCATCTTGGAATCGCGGTCCTCATGGGATTGCCCTGGTTCTCAATGATCATGGTAGCCGTCGACTCCATCTTTATCCGCGATCGCACCTGGAAAAGCATGACAACGCGACTCTCAATTGCCTGGCAGCGAACGCAGAAAAGACCCATGAACGAGACGCTAAGTCCACCTTCGTCTACCAAAAATATTGGCCCGCAGGTCATCATTTCAGAGTGAAGTGAGCTGAGTATCAATGAATCTTTCGAAAGATCGAAGCCAGTTTCCTGACCAACCCACACACGAGAAGCAGATAGGAAGCAGTATGACTACCTCCTCTTTTAGATCAATGGGCGGCAAGAGTGCAAAGGCAGGAGTGGGCCTCCTTCTGGGAGGTGCACTGGTCTTTGTGAGCAGTCTGCCTTCCAATGCTACCGCACTCGCTAGTCCTGACATCACTCCGTTTGCGGCAGTGGACGTTGCCTGCGGAACGGCACCCCCAATTTACGTGAATACCGGAGATTCGAAGCTTCTCAAATACGCTGTTGACAGCGCCACGGGCAAACTTACGGCTGTTGGTGACCCGGTGAACTTGGGGAGCGTGTATGGTGACATTGCTGTGACTCCAAATGGCGATCTCTACGGCGTCACGCTTTATCCGCCGTATTTGTTTGCCAAGATTGACCCGACGACGGGTGGCCAGATTGACACATTTTCTGCCGATTCGCCCGATGCTGAAGGGATCGGGTCGGCAAATGCGCTTTCGGCTTACTCTGACGGCAATCTGCTTATTGGTTCCTCGGGCACGTCAACGATCTATTCATTTAATCTTGCGCAGAAGGATTTCAGTCCGGTTTTCGAGTGGCCTAAGCTGTCAAATGGAGAGCAGCTTGTCTCGGCTGGAGATTTCCTCAAGCTGCACTCCGGAATAATCTTGGGTCTCGCGACGAATCAGGCCGCTTCTGTTTCATTTTTGGTTAGCTTCGATCCTGTGACTCTCAAGTCCGAGGTAGTGGGCAAGATCCCGGTGACTTATGGTGCGGCTCAGGTAGATGGTCGGATCTACATTTTCGGTCCGTCCGGGGCCTATTACATGAATGGCGTTCCGACGATCCCGTCGGAACAGGACGTTTTCGTTACAAAGGCGGAAGGCGTCACACTGGACGCCTACGGGGCGTCGTCGCAGGGTGATTCGGTTCCGTGCGTGCCTCCGGTTCACGGCGCGAACGCGTCGGCGTCGGCGTCGGCCTCTGCGAAGGCAACGGCGAAGGGTGATCCGGCAGCGAAGGCTGCGGCTCAGTCGGCTGCTCGTCCGGATGCGCAGACCGCGGCGAAGGCGGCGGCGGATGTGTCCGCGTCGTCGGCGGCGCAGTCCGCGGCGGACCCGGACGCGACGACGAACACGGCGGCTGATGTGTCGTCGGATCCGTCGGCAGCGGCACAGGCGGCTGCGTCTCCGTCGGCGAACTCGAAGGCTTCGTCGGCAGCGAACGCGAAGGCCTTGTCGGCCGCGAACGCGGATGCGTCGTCGGCGGCGAAGGCCGCGGCGGAGTCGGACTCCTCGACGAACGCGTCGGTCGATTTCGCTGCGAACGCGAACGCGTCGGCGTCGGCGTCGGCCTCTGCGAAGGCAACGGCGAAGGGTGATCCGGCAGCGAAGGCTGCGGCTCAGTCGGCTGCTCGTCCGGATGCGCAGACCGCGGCGAAGGCGGCGGCGGATGTGTCCGCGTCGTCGGCGGCGCAGTCCGCGGCGGACCCGGACGCGACGACGAACACGGCGGCTGATGTGTCGTCGGATCCGTCGGCAGCGGCACAGGCGGCTGCGTCTCCGTCGGCGAACTCGAAGGCTTCGTCGGCAGCGAACGCGAAGGCCTTGTCGGCCGCGAACGCGGATGCGTCGTCGGCGGCGAAGGCCGCGGCGGAGTCGGACTCCTCGACGAACGCGTCGGTCGATTTCGCTGCGAACGCGAACGCGTCGGCGTCGGCGTCGGCCTCTGCGAAGGCAACTGCGAAGGGTGATCCGGCAGCGAAGGCTGCGGCTCAGTCGGCTGCTCGTCCGGATGCGCAGACCGCGGCGAAGGCGGCGGCGGATGTGTCCGCGTCGTCGGCGGCGCAGTCCGCGGCGGACCCGGACGCGACGACGAACACGGCGGCTGATGTGTCGTCGGATCCGTCGGCAGCGGCACAGGCGGCTGCGTCTCCGTCGGCGAACTCGAAGGCTTCGTCGGCAGCGAACGCGAAGGCCTTGTCGGCCGCGAACGCGGATGCGTCGTCGGCGGCGAAGGCCGCGGCGGAGTCGGACTCCTCGACGAACGCGTCGGTCGATTTCGCTGCGAACGCGAACGCGTCGGCGTCGGCGTCGGCCTCTGCGAAGGCAACGGCGAAGGGTGATCCGGCAGCGAAGGCTGCCGTGGATGCGACTGAAAAGGCGGGTGGCTCCCTTGCGACCACTGGT
Organism: Leucobacter sp. HNU; assembly: GCF_047946755.1. Classification (GTDB taxonomy): domain Bacteria; phylum Actinomycetota; class Actinomycetes; order Actinomycetales; family Microbacteriaceae; genus Leucobacter. The sequence continues at coordinate 274,538 of NZ_CP178837.1, forward strand.
AGCGAGATCAGCTGGCCTCTGATCGGAGGAGTGGCAGTGCTCGCGCTTCTTGGCGGGGGCGCCCTTCTCTTGGTTCGACGGAAGCGGGGGCAGGAACTGTAGCCGCACAATGAACATCCGTGTCGGCTACTCCCCACCCCAAAGCTGACGCGGATCCCCGGGGCTCGGAGCTTCGTCCTCCGCCCCAACCTTTCGGACTAGTCCCCTTCGAAAGGCGGTCCTGGGTGGAGAGCCGTTTCTGTGCGGCGCTCCATCCAGGACCTTTCCAATTGTTGGCCGCCGTGGCGATTCCGACCCAATGAAGAGGGCCCGCGGCAGAGTCGAACTCCGCGACGAACGCGTCGGTCGAATTATCTGCGAACGCGAAGGCGAGCGCGTCCGTATCGATGTCAGCGTCGGCGCCGGTTTCGGCGAAGGCGACGGAGAGCGAAGATCAGGTAGGAAAGGTCGCGGACGTGACCGAAAAGACGGGTGGATCCCTTTCGACCACTGGTAACGAGATCAGCTGGCCGCTGATCGGGCATCTGCCTGGCACGGAGTCCAGGACACCTACGCGTGACGCCATCAGTAAGAGCCGAGTCGATAGCCGCCTCGGATACGCGGCCGTTACGCACAGCATCTACCAGAGCAGTACCCCAGGGCCCGTCTGGCCCCGGCATCATAAGATCCTGACCGGAACTGGCGGAGTCTACGGTGTCGCGCACCGCCGTCCAGTCGGACACCACCACTCCATCGAAACCCCACTCCAACTTGAGCGGAGCCTGAAGCAGGGTATTGGCTGACATGATCACTCCGTTCACCTTGTTGTAGGCGGACATTAGCAACCACGGACGCTCGTTCACGATGCGCTCGAAGGATCCAAATACACTTCCCGGCGCACGCGCTCGTCCACGATGACATTTATGGTCATGCGCTCAGTCTCACAGTCTTTCGCCGAATAGTGCTTTGGTGTCGCCGCGACTCCATTCTCTTGAACGCCCGAGACATAAGCAGCACCTTTTGAGGAACGGCGTACTGATCTTGGACATCGTGCCGTCTTCGCGGATCGACAGACTGAAGTCGAGAAGGGCGTGCTTCACTATCCCGGACTGGAGTATGGTGATGCTCTGGTGAATTTGTAGGGGAATCGTTCACGGTTCCGATTCTGATTGTGGATGCCGCGTCCCGCTCCATCATCAACATTCCGTGGTCGGGGAAGCCGTGGGCGAGTCCGCTGAACTCAGTTGCCGGACAAGAGTCCTGAAACTCGGCAGCGGTAGTTTGCGACACCCATGCGCACTATGCGTCACTGTGGTCTGTGGAGACGCTCGTGGCGTATGCTGCAGTCAAACTTGACTCGAAGGATGGTGTCACTTGGAGTTGTGAGAACAGAAATGCATCACACTGTGCAACGTCGCACGATCGTGAAGAGCGTCGCGTGGTCTATCCCAGGGATCCTCGCGGTTGACGCTGCACCACACGCTGTGGGCTCATCGGCACCGATGGTTTACGGGTTCCGTGTTGATGGAGCCCATAGAGTGTTTGGAGTTGTCGACCCTGGGTTCACCGTCATCGCAGGGGGGGTGATCTCCGTCGGAAAAACCATCGCCCTTACTGCTTCGGCGTTGGTTTCAGTCAGTCTGGCCTCTATCGCGGGGCAGGGCTCGGTTGATATTGCAATGCTCGGGCTGAACTCGCTATCTAATGCCCCTGGTGCAAGCAATTCCTGGGGGGATCTCGTGGTTGCTGCGCGTGACGCTTCTTGCAAATACGGCAGGAGTATTGACTTTGTCTTCGAACTTCAGAGTCGAGCAGGGGGAGTTGCGGCAAACTCTTGTGCCACGCAGTGCCCCTGGCATCGCCGAGTCCGGCGATGCCAGGTTGTGGGCTGCCCTGGGGATATCTTTGGAGTGAAGTTCCGATGACGGACGCTAGGGCGAGTGCCGCAGTTGGAGGACGCAGAAGAATTGCGGGCGTTGCAGGCTGCACCTTTCTAGTCCTAGTTGGAGTCGTCGACATCCTCGTTAGCATTGGGATCTTCAGCGGTACTGACAACGCGCGAAACTTTGCCGCCTTTGTGTTCCTCGCCAACATCACCGCAGCTGCGCTCCTGATATCCCCACAGCGGGAGTCTCTCGCAACTCCTTCAGCTGCCGCGGTGTCTCTGGTGAGCCTGACTTTGTTGCACAGGCGCGGACTAATCTCTTCTTCCGCGAATACGTGCTGCGCGAAAAGACCCGAGAGTTCTATCAAGGTGGTTCCAATGTTTGGCCCACGCAAGGCCGGTAACTTGAATAGCCGCAAGGCCAAGTTTCTGGGGATCGTGATCACGTTATGAAAAAACCCTCAGACGCAAGTTCTTTGGCAACTAGTCGTGTCCGAGATCTTTCGGATTCTTCATTCAGCTCGACCCCGCTAGTCGATCCCGGAATCACGGTTCTTCGTGGTGATTTCTCTGTCTCGAACATTGTGGAAGCCGCGCACTTCGGCACGACGTTCGTCGCGCGCATTCGAGCAAACCCTCATGTGATCGTGTGGGAACGTGATCCGGCCACCTATGAGCATATCCTTTTCATTTTTGTTACGCACGGAACGATGGTGTTTTCATCCACCGGCGGCTACTCGACGAGCCCAGACGGCGGTATTTGTCTCATCTACCCTGGCGCTGAAGACTTTACCTTTGAAAGTAAGACGCCCACGGAAGTTCTGACATTCTCGTTTGATGGCCGCAAGCTTGGCATTCTTGTGTCCGAAACGACGAGATCTGGACAGTTAAGGGCGAACTCGCCCACCGCGAGGGTCGCCTATGCCTATCTTTCAAGCCTGCTCAAGACGTCGAAGGAAATTCAGGGTGGAAGTGATAAGCCTTTGCGTGAAATGACGCAACACCTTGCTCGGGCTCTGGTCGCGGATACGGCACCCGTTAGCGGGTCGAAAGAGCATCTCCTTGAGCGCGCGACTGCGACGATAAACAACTGGGCGACATCACCATCGTTCGGCGTGCCAAGCCTCGCATCAATCTTAGGGGTAAGTCGACGTACGTTGGAGCGCGTTTACGCAGAAGTTCATGAAACTCCAGGGTTTGCCATACGAGCGGCACGCCTTAAGATTGCGAGAACGATGATCGCCAGTAATCCGACAGCGCGATTTGAATCTGTAGCGGTAGCTTCTGGATTCGGATCAGTCGATTCCCTTAGACGCGCCCTGAAATCATCGCGTATTAGCGACGAGCCTAGAGAGCTACTATGATGTGTGGAACCGGGCTTTGATATGAGGCGGATGACCTTCGCTGATAGAGGCGGTTCGTGCGGGGTGTCTATCCATTTCGCATACGTGATGTGGGCATGCTGGCTTTGGGGCAAATCATGATCGTGTGCCGGTCTTTGTGGTCTGGCCCGGCGGACCGCTGTCACGGGGCAGAACTCTGGACCGCTGCGCGGGCCAGCACCTCAGCCACCAAAGGGTGTTCGACTCCGCCTGACACAGGTCGGCGCTTGTAGGCCTAAGCGTGGTACCCAACTAGGCTTTGGGGGTCTTGATGGCTCTAGTTTGTAGGCGGCTGAAGCCCGAGCTGTTTGCTGAAGGAGAGCGACACCCTGAATGGATATGACCATCATGTTTGAGTCCCGTAAGGACCCTACTGAGCGTCGTGAGCGCGTGACACGCCTGACGATCCTGGCGCGGAAAGACCCTGCGACGTAGACTGGCGCGCACCAGCGCACCAGCGCACCAGCGCACCAGCGCACCAGCGATCAGCCCTGGGTCCACCCAGCGGCGCTGCGGGCCTGTGCGAAGCAAGCCGAGACCGGTGAAGTCCTGCGCCGCGGAGTCACGACCGCGGACGCGGCCCGGATCGCAGAGCTCGAACGCGGGACCGGCCGCTGCGTCGCGCGAACCAGATCCTGAAAGCGGTGTCGGCCTTCTGCGCGGCGGAGCTCGACTTGCCCATTCCGGTGAGCATGCGTGTCGAGCTCATCGATGCGCACCGTGACGAGCACAGGGTCGAGCCGACCTGCCGGGCACTGGAAGATACGCCCGCCCAGATCACCCCATTGACGTGCGACGCCGGCAAGACCAGCCCGCCCTCGGAACGCAGCCTGCGGGACGAGGCGCTCACGCAGAAGCGGTCAAGGAGTAGATGCCTCGGTCCGCGCAGGGGAAACGGAGGAGCCCCCGGACTGCAGCAGTCCAGGGGCTCCTCGGGGGGGGGCTACTCGGCAGAACCTCCGATCTCGAGCGCCGCTGCCTTCTGCTTACGGCGCAGCGAGAACGCACCGAACAGGCCACCGCCGAGCACGAGCGCGGCAGCGCCGGCGATCAGGCCGGTCGTCCCGGCGCCGCCGGTGACGGCGAGCGGCGGCTTCGGAGCCTCTGGCGCCTTGGCGTTCCAGGGATCCTCGTCGCCGACCTTCTTGCCGGTGTACTTCGACTCGCCGGTGACCTTCGCGGTGTCGGCGTGCACGTCGCCCTGCTTCATGCCCTGGAGCAGGCCGGTGCAGTCGATCGAAGCGCCCACGGCCAGCTCGCCGAGCTTCGCCGGGTCGACCTTGCCCGCGCCGGGCACCTGGCAGGAGATATCCGTTACCGTGCCGGCCTTGCCGGCGTCGGTCGCATCCGACAAGACCACGTTCTTCAGCGGCACGTCGCCGGTGTTCGTGACCCGTAGGCCCACCTTGACGCCGTTCTTCAGATCGGTCTTGCTCAGCTGCAGAGCCTGGTTCGGTTCGTTTCGGTCGCCCTTCTTGATGCCCTCGTTCAGGGTGTACTTCACGAGCGAGATCGCGGGGTGCTCCGGGGTGCGGGTGACGACCTTGTTCGACTTCCGCTCGACCTTGTTGTAGGTCTCCGTGTGCTCGTTGAGCACCTTCTCGGCGGGAGCGATACGGATCATCTTCGTGTACGCCGACCACTGGTGCTTGGCATCACGCGAGTTGATGAGGTCGAGGTAGGGCTTCTGTGCTTCGATCGTGAAGGTGTAGCTCTTCTCGTCGAACTTCGCGGCGAAGAACGCATCCGAGACGCCCTTCCCAGCGGAGTCCTGGAGCAGCTCTCCGGCCTTTGCGATCAGCTTCTCGCCGTCGTAGAGGTCGGTGTCGGCGTAGACCGCCCACATGCCCGTGTACTGGTCGTGAACGCGATCGAACGTGTCGGCGATCGACCACTGCGAGTGCGGGTAGGCCAGATTGGTGGGGAGCTTCGAGGTCTGGAGGCGGTAGTTGAACGTGGAGTTCAGCTTCACCTCCGTACCGTTGATCGAGTCCTTGCCGCCGGCCTGGACCGTCACGTCCTTCTTCGGGTTGATCTCCTTCAGCGGGTTCGACACGATGCGGGTCTGCTTGTACGAGTTCTCGATGTTCTGCGTTGCGGTGTTCTCGATGACGTACCCGTCCTTCTCCTTGATCACCTCCATCGGGAGCATGATGTGGTACTGGTTGCCCGTCAGCTTCTGGTCGATGATCGGAGTGACGGCCGGGTCGATCGTGGACTCGGCGTACTTCTTCAGATCGGTCGGCTGCGGGTCGCCCTTCAAGAGATCTCCGTTGGGGCCGGTGGAGTCGACCTGCTTCGCGAACGCGTAGAACACGCCGTCCTTGTCCTGGAGGTTGAACTTCGCGGTCACGTCCTCGCCGGTGGCGATGTTGGTGATCCGGACGCCCGCGAGGTCGAGCTTCAGATACTCCTGGTCGTAGTCGTCGATCATGCCGAGCTTGTGCATGTAGTACGCCAGATCTTCCGGCTTCATCGAGGCATCGAGCGTGAGGCGGTAGTTGATCTTGTCGCCCTTCACCACCGTCTTGCCGTCGATGCTGATCAGGTCGGTCGAGAGATCTTCCTTGTCCGGCTTCGGATCCGGGATCTTCACCTCCGGGATCTCGGTCGCTGTGCGGGACTCGTTTATGATCTGGAACGCCTGGTTCTTCACCGTCGACCCCGGGGCCGCGTCCTTCTTCACCGCGCCGTCGAACTGCACCGACAGCCAGCCCGACTTGATCCACTGCGAGCCCGCGTCGAGGTTCTGCTTCAGCCAGGCGTCGGTGAAGGTCAGGACCCACTTGTGCGCCGCGTCGTCCCACTTCACGGAGTAAGCCGACTTGGGCACCAGCTTCGGGTTCTTCGGGTCGCGCGAGTCCCAGACCTTGATGGAGGTCTTGTTCGGCTCGAACAGGGGATCGAACTGATCCTCGACCCCGAGGCTCTTCACGCCGTGCGCGATCGCGCCCGGAATGTTGAGGTCGACGCCGATCACGTAGGTGAGCTTCTGGCCGGGCCAGACGCTCATGCCGTTGATGTTCTCGTGGCCGTGCTCGCCGGCCTCATCTCCGTTACCGACGACCTGCTTGTTCGGGTCAGGGGTCCAGGTGTAGACCGGCGGCTCGTTGGTGGGCTTCTTCTCGGTGTTCCAGACGACCCAGCCAGCGTTGACCATCTTCACGGTCTCGCCCTTGGTGGCGTAGTCCTCACGGAACTTGCCGGAGATCACGAGCTTCACGGCACGCTTGGCCGTCTGGCCCGCGGTCTCCTTCAGGAACGCGGAGCCGGCCTTCGCCTTCGCCACCGTCAGACCCTTCGCGGCGTCGACCGACACGTCGAACTGCTCGGTGACCCTCTTGAAGACCTTGGAGCCAGCGGCGGTCTCGACGTACACGTTCGCCTTGGAGGCGTCGGTGAAGTCGATGTACTTCGTCGCGTCGCTCCAGTCGTCCGCGATCTCGTAGTTCGTCATCGGGGTGGCGAGCTTCTCGGGGAGGTAGTCGTTCACGACCGCGGCGACGGTCTCGCCCGGCAGGAACACCTTGTTGTCCGCGCCCGTACCGTTCGACCACGAGGGGTCCATCGTGGTGAGCGCGCCGTTCTCATCCAGCACCCAGCTCTTGTCCGGGGTAGGTGTGACCTTGCGCGTCTTCTCGTCGTTGCCGTCGATCCGGCCGCCACCGTTGTAGGTGACGTAGCTGCCGTCCTTCACGTCGTAGGCGGTGCCGGTCGGCAGGACATAGGTGGGAACGCGGAGCGTGTAGACGCCGGTCTTGAACTTCTCCGGAACCTGCACCGACGCCTGCACGTTCACGGCGCCGCCGGGGCGGTGGATCGTGACCTTGGCGTCGGTGACGCGGTTACCGTCCGGGTCGTAGACGGCCACCTTCGAGGCGTCATCCTTGGTCTGCGCGCCGATCCACACCTTGTCGGTCTGGATCGTGTCCCACAGACTCATCTCACCCGTGTGTCCGTTCGCGGGCACCTTGATGTCGGCGACATAGGGCTGGCCAGCGACGAGCACGTTGTCGTCCGGGAGGGCCGAGCCGTCGCCCTTCAGGAGCTTCTTCACGGGCGGGTTCGTCGTGAACTGCGGGGGCTCGTCCTGGTTCAGCGCGATGCACACGGCGGAGGGCGTCGACCCACCGCCTGCCAGCGCTTCGGGCCAGTACTTCTGCATGAAGGGCTGGGCCTTCGTGTAGATCCCAGGGAACCCCGCGCCGACGACGGCATTGTCCCATCGCTCCAGGTAGAACGAGGCGGACGCCGAACTGCTCGACGCCCAGGGGCTCGTGGTGGATCCTGCCCACATGATCGCAACGACGCGGCTGGTGCCCTTGTTGCCGCCGCGAGCTTCAGCCTTATCGAGTGCAATAGTGCAGGCTGCCCGGATCTGATCCTTGGCACCGGTACCCATGCTGGTGTCGTTCTTGCCGGGCCCGTTGTAGTTGTCGATGAACCAGTTGGTCGACGCCTGCATGTACCCCTGGTCTGGTTTGCTGCCGGTGTAGCCGTCGTACTGGAGGTTGTAGAGATCCCACGCTCCGGAGGACCCGTGGCCGCTGCCGGGGACGCCGCCGCCACCGCCTTCTCCGAAAGCTGCGGATGCGCCGCTGGTGACCAGGAGCGCAGTGATACCGAGGGCTCCCAGACGGATGCCCATGTTCGAAATGCCGTGGCGGGAAGTCCGCCCCCCAACGGCTTCCAGCTTGTTCTCGTTCAAGATCCCGTGGACCCTTCTGTTATCCGTGAATGCCATGGCGGGCGCGCAATCCACGGATAGAAACGACTGCGCGCCCACAGCACAGAAGTGCAGGGGCGCGCAGTTGCTGATTCAGAGGGTCAGACGTTGCAGTTCATTCCGGGCGGGCAGCCACCACCACCACCGGGAGGCGGAGCAATACCGCCACCGCCACCGCCACCCCCGCCGGAGGGCGGGCCGGGTGCCGGCGCAGGTGCCGGTGCAGGTGCCGGGGCGGGCTGGGGCACGTAGCCGCCACCTCCGCCGCCGTTTTCCGGCTGGGGCACGTAGCTCTCATTGCCGCCGCCTGTCGCTCCGGTGTTCGCCGCGGCTTCAGCCGCGGCTTTTTCTCGAGCAGCCTTCTCAGAAGCGGCCTTCTTCGCAGCGGCCGCCTTCTCGGCCGCGATGCGCTTCTTTTCGTCGACGGCGAACGCGGTCACGTCCTTGGTCAGTGCGCCCGCCGCGTCCGACAGCGCGGTCGCGTCAGCGTTCAGCGCTTCGGTGTTCTTCTGGATCGACGCCGCATCGTCGCGAGTCGAGCAGCTCGGTGCCTTCGCCGCTTTCGTGAGCTTCTCCGAGCTCTGCTTCACGTTGGCGATCAGCGTGGCCGCTGCGGGGCGCGCCTCGATCTTCTTCACGGCGTCGGCCTTCACCTCGGCGCGCTTCGAGTACGCGGTCGCGCCTGGGACCGACTTCAGCACCACGGCGTCCTGCGCGTTGTCGAGAGCGGCGGTCGCGCCCTTCTGATTCTGAGCGACGACGCCGTCGACCGCGGCCTTGTGGCCCGAGATCGCCGCGGCGCACAGCCGCCCGGTCTCAGCGTTGTAGCTGCTGACGCCGGCCGCAGTAGCGATGCCACCGCCGAGCAGCAGCACGCCGGCGGTGACGCTCGCGATCAGGATCGTGCGCTTCTTCTTGGCCGCGGGAGGAGAGGTGGGGGATTCTCAGTCATGGGACTGCCTTTCGAGCAATTAGTACGAGGCTATCAATATTTAGGAATTGGAGGCTGCGGGTGCCGGTTCTGCCTGCGGGGAAGAGTCACCGGGACCTGAGCTGATTGGGGCGAGGATGCCGTCGTTCTCCATCCGCTCCATGAACCGGGTTCCGGTTCGTCGGTCGCCGCCACCGCGCCAGTCGGAGACCTGACTGCCGGTGGGGCGCTTGCCCTCGCGGGCGACGAAATCGAGGATCCGCTGGCGCACGGCCTCATCTTTCGCGTCCCCCAGGAGAGGCACCGCGTGCAGTGCAGGACGCTCGGGCGGAGCGAGCACCGTCTCGGCGCGTGAGGAGGCCGCGAGCGACGGCGCCGCCGTCCGGACTGGTGCAGCTGGCGCGGCTACGTGGGTGGCGGGCTGAGCTGCTGGACGTTCCCGTGCCTCGGTCGCCGCGCGATCGCGCTGCAGCCGAGCACGCTCCTTCTCGTCGGGGATCAGCATCATCACCATGTGCGTGACCCCGAGCTGACCGGCCGGGAAGATCGCCGCGATGATTACCGCGGTGATGAGCGAGGTCTGCGTGAGGTCCGCTGCGAGCCATGCATGGGTGATGTTCGCGTAGACCGAGACCGCTGCGAAGGACAGGAAGATCACGTCCGCGACCCATCGTCCCTTGATCCCGAGCTTTCGGAAGTACACCGTTGCGGCGTTCGAGCCGATCATGCCGACGTCGACGACCACCGGAAGCAGCCACGGGATGACCACGCCGTTGACGCGGGCGACGTCGTAGAGGGCGGTGAAGGAGGCCAGCATGGCTGCGAGGACCACGATCACGAGCGGGATCCCGAGGGACAGCACCATCGGCCAGGTGCGTGTCTGCTTCTTCGCCATCAGGCGGTCACCCCCTCGAGCTCCCGAGTCGTCAGGCGAGCGGCTTCGGCGCTCATCGAGCGGCGGTAGTTCATCAGGGCCCGCGCGATCGTCGGGGCCTGGGCCACCTGGAAATCGGGGTCCTGACCGAGTGCCGCGAACAGGCTCGTCTTCGGGCGGACCGGGCGCCCGCCAACGAGCACGTTCATGACTAGCTGGATCGGCTTCCCCGCGAGCGCGGGGAACTCCGCTGCGGCCTGCTTGCGATCCTCGATCTCGTAGCTGAGCCGCTGGACGGGATGCCAAGCGAGCCACTCGATCAGCCCGTCGACGTCCGCTCGGAACGCCGCCGGCGTCCGGCACAACAGGAGCTTCGACGCCCGCTGCGCGAGCTTCGGGATGCGGATCTCGTCAAGGACTCTTGGGTCCTCCTCGCCGGGCCCGAGGATGGTCGACACGGGCTCGTACCATTCGAGGAGCTCGAGCGACGTGCCGCGGTGTCCCCACTCCTTGTACAACGACTTCCCCGCGATGATCGAGAAGTACCCCCACGGCGAGCTCGCATCGATGCACTTCTGTCGACGGTTCGCGTCGAGGTCCACCGCGAAGATGATCACGAGGTTCACCATCTCGTCGAACCCGATCGGGTAGCTTCCCCACTCGCGGGCGATCCCGACCAGCCGGGGCGCGATGTAGGCCTGCACCTGCTCGACGAACTGGTGCCCGAGGCGTGAGCCCAGGAACCCGGGAGCGGCGAGCTCCTGGAGCATCTGACGCTGCACCTCAACCGTGGCGCGCGGGGGCTTCACTTGGCGCCTCCGAACGAGTCGAAGGCGTCAGCGGCGAGCTGTTGGAACTGGATGCCGAGCTCGAAGAACACGCTGCTCGCATCCCCGTGACCTTCCTCAGCTTCGTACACGACTGCCGCGGCGGTCGCCGCACACCGGAGCAAGGCGGCGCACACGGACCGAATGTCCTCAGCTGAGGTCTCGTCCCCGCCGGCGACCGCGCGACGAAGGTCCGACCCCAGGTCGTCGTCCATTCGCTCGGCGAGCAGCGAGGAGTCCTTGAGGACGCGATCGAGTACGTCTTGCAGCCGCTGCCGTTCGAGCTCGCGAGGATCCTCGTCCGCGAGCTGCACCCGCGACTTCGCCTGCATGACTCGGCGATGCGCCGGCTCGACCTTCGCGCCCGGGACCGCGAGGTCCTTCAGGCTGCGCTGGGCGGCCTTGCGGACCACATCAGGGGCGGTCTCGCTCTCGGCGAGCTTCTTGACCTCGCCGATCTTCGCGAGGGCGTCCTGGCCCAGCCCCGTGTACTCCTTCGCGGCTTCCCGGAGTGAAACAGCGGGGCTTGCCGCGGCGGGACGGGCCGGAGCCGTGGGCTCCTTGGCGGGCGGCTCAGCGGGCAAGGTGCACGACTTTCGTGCACCTTCCTGGCCCTTGCCGCCCTGCGCCATCGCGAGACGGGCCTCGGCGCGGAGGACCGGCTCGACGTACTTGCTCCACCCCTCGAAGAGCTCGAGCGGGGTCCGCTGAAGCTGCAGACGATCCTCCTCGAACTCGATGAAGCTCAGAGCCTCCCGTGAGAGGCCGGGCTTTGCCACCATCGCGGGAATGTGGGTCCAGCCGGAACGGATCGCAGCCTCAAGGCGGTGCCGTCCAGCAATCAGCTCGAAATCGTGGGTGACGAGCACGGGCTGCAGCATCAGCTTGCCCCCGAGACGGGCGTAGGACTCCACCAGACTCTCCACATGGGGCTCGTCCAGCGGGCGCTGACGGTCGACGATCTTCACCATGGTGATCTCGAGCATCCGGTACTCGGCGTCGAAGACGCCGAGCTCGGATCCGTACTCGGCGTCGAGCAGTGCGGGTGTGGTGGTACTCATCGCGGGGTCCTCCCTGCGTCGAAGTGATCGAGGAATGCGGCGGCGTCGACCGGGATCCGGCCTTTGGACCAGATCAGGTCGCTGGTCGTGCCGTGCACGGGGCAGTACCGCTGCCGGGAGGCGCGGCCAGAACAGGAGCAGGCGTGGGCGAGGCCGGCATGGTCCGGGCAGTAGGCGCGCATCGGGCTCATCATGATGAACGTCCACCCCTCCTCGGCCAGCGAGCGCAGCTTCGGGAGAAGCGCGTTTTCGTCGCTCGTGGAGACGGGCATGACGGGGGCGAGTCGGTCGCAGTTGAGCGACACCGCCCTGGCGCGGCCGCGCGGGCGGGCGAGCTCGCAGCGGATCCCGACGACTTCGGTACGGATCACGCGCCCCATCGCAGGCCTCCTTCGAGCACGGGGCGAGCCGGCGGCTCCCCACCATCAAGGAAGCTGGCGAACTCGGGATCGAGCGATGCCCGGCCGACGCCGCAGAAGTCGCGCACGCAGTGGCCGCGATCCTTCTCGGGCCACGAGAGCGAGCCCCAGTCGTGCTCGCCTGCCGCGCAGGCGTCGCGCTCCTGCTGCTTACGCTGCTTGAGGAGATCGTCGGCGGACGGGGTCGCTGCTGCGCGCTTCGGCGTGAACTCCTGTCGGTTCCGCGCCCACCGGCCCGGCGTCTTCAGGATCGACACAGCCACGTAGGAAGGCGCGTACCCGATCCGGTTCTTGGCGCGAGCGAGAACCTCGCGGCTCGCGAGCACCAGGTCGACGGTCTCGACGTCGACGCGATCACCGAGCTCGTCGACGAACGCCTGCACCGAGAGCGTGGGGTGGATGTCGCGAAGCTCGGCGTCGACCGATGAGAGGTCCATCGGGGCTGCCGCGCCGCTGCGCGGACTTGCCTTGAGTTCGTGTCTGACCGGGACGTGACCGTGAGGGCGGGCGGTGAGGCGACGTCCGCGTTCGCGCGCGAGTCACCGTGGGGACGGGAGTGGACTGGAGGAGTAATCCCTTCCAATCCTTCCTGTCCTGTCCTTTCCTGTCTTCCTATAAAGGGGTCTGGAAAATCCGGAGCCGGAGCATCCGGGTCCGGGAAATCCGGAGCCGGTGCGACCTGGGGTTTTTCCCCGGCTCTGGAAAATCCGGAGCCGGGTGCATTCCCGGGTCCTGAAAATCCGGAGCCGGGATCCGGGAGGCTCGCGACCCACTCTTCGTAGGGGCAATCCAGCTCCATCACCGCGTCCTCGACGGGGCACTCGAAACCCGGTTTCGGATCTCGTAAGCGCAGCTGGTAGCGCTTCTGGCCGCCGCGCGGGACGCGCTTCAGGACCCGTCCACGCTCGTCACGCTGCAGGTGAACGTGGTCGGACGGGAACCGATCGCGGATCTCGAGCAGGAAGCCGGCGGCCATGAGCTTGCGCTTCCCGGTCACCCAGGCGTGTTCACCGAGACCGAGCTCGGTCATCGCCTCGGTCTGCGACGGCATCGACGGGCGGCGACGGTGACGTACGTCGACCGCCACCAGGCGCAGGTACATCAGGATCGACAGCGGATTTCCGACCAGTCGAGGGTCCGTGATCCACCACGACCGCACGGTTTGAGTCTCGCGGTCAAGATCAACCGCGGAGTCGTCGATTTCGAGCCACTGGATCATGCGTGCAACCTCCCTGCCGCGTGGCGGATGAAACGTAGCTCGTCAGCGAGGCCAAGGTCGGCCGGATGAACCCAGCCGTTGTAGCGAGTGATGAGGGCGCTGACATCTTTCCTTTCGGGCATACAGAAGGTCAGAAGGTGTAGCTCTTGCGAGAGCGTTGCGCGCAGCTGGACGAATCTCTCCCGGTTCGAACGCTGGTTCGCCTCGCGCAGCTGTCTGACGATCGCCTCAAGAAGATCGAGGTCCTCGAGCCGAGACAAGCCGGGGATGTGAGAATAGACAGACTCGTTCGCTGTGGCGTTGCCGGCAAGCTGTTCCACTGCGCGCGAGTGCGTGTCATCATGCTGAGACACGTAGATGTTCCTTTCGGGGAGTATCGCCGAACCCCTGGAGTTGCACCTCCGGGGGTTCGTTTCATTTACGGGGTCTTTTCGCGCTCGAACGCGGAGCGAATCAGGCTGTAGTCGTCGATGGACATGGGGGTCTTGCCTACAAGACGCCGCCAGACCCACAGATACGACTTGCCGATACGGCGAGCGATCCACGAAGCATCGCGGTCCTCGCTGTCCAGCAGCGCCTGAAGCTCCTTGCGAGCTTCATCGTTTGAAGGGGGCATGTTCATCACCGTAACACAGAATCTACGAAACGTAGATCACTGTCCGGATTGGAGATACTGCTGCAGGGCGTCGAGGATCCGCCTATCCTTGTGTTCATGGGAGAACCGAAGATTGAGCAGTCCTTGGCAGCGGTCACCTCGTTCCGGGTTGGCTACCTGCTCCTGATCAACGGCAGCATGAGCCAGAAAGAGCTCGCTGTCGGCCTTGGAATCACTCCTGGGCAGTTGAATCACAAGATGGTTGGCCGCACGAAGTGGAGTGTCGCTGAGATGATCGGACTCGGCGACTTCTTCGGGGTGCCGTTCGAGTACCTGATCGGACGGATGCCGCTTGAATCTGCTGCACCGGTACAGCAGAAAACCCCCGCCGAAGCGGGGGTCTCTGGCCCTGGTGAGGAGTGGGCCCGGCGGGGCTCGAACCCGCGACCCGCGGATTAAAAGTCCGATGCTCTGCCAACTGAGCTACAGGCCCGGAACCAACTTACCCGGTCGGGGGTCGCCGAGTCATATCGGGTGATCGGCGCGGATCTGTGCACCGAGCATCCGAGGTGCCGTCGAGCACCTTCGTGAGGGGGCTCCGGAGTTGGCTGAAGCTCTCGCCGAGTATTGCGGCGAGCGCCGACGGGCTGTGCACCCATGCCGGTTCGGCGGGCGCCGGGAGCGGTTGTGCGGTGTGGACTCCTCGTGATCTCGAGGCGCCCCGTGACGGGTGCCTCCTGGTCGAGCGGGTCGAGGGCGAGGCCGGCCCAGGTGTCACAGACAATTCCCGGACTCGTGTCAGCATATGATCGATGCGCGCCCGATCGCCGCGGCGCCCTCGCCGCACTGAACGAATTGGTATCCGATATGTCCCACCCGCAGCAGCCCTTCGACTCGAGCCAGCCCCCGGCCGCACCGCAGCCGGCCCAGCAGCCGGTGCAGCAGCCCCCGCTCCAGCAGCAGCCCTACCAGCCGCCGCAGGCACCGCAGAAGAAGGCCATCACCGCGATGCGCCAGGGCGTCATCTCGATCATCACGGGAGGCGTCTCCTCTTCATCCTGGGAGCCATCCTCGGGACCATCGGCGTCATCGTCGGGATCTCGGCCATCGTGCTCTCGATCAAGGAAATGAAAGCCGGCGACAAGAACCCGGCACCGCTGATCCTCGGGATCCTCGGCACCACCATGGGCGCGGTCGGTGTCGGCTCGATGTTCCTGCTGACGTTCATGCGCTGAGCACCCGAGCCCGAGCGCGCGCCCGGGCGGCACAGGCCGCCCGGCCGCGCAGGTCAGAGCGGCGGACCCCTACCCTTGCACCGCGGCGAAGCGGCGCTGCACGTCCTCCCAGTTGACGATGTTCCAGAACGCGTTCACGTAGTCGGCGCGCACGTTCGCATAGTCGAGGTAGTAGGCGTGCTCCCAGACGTCGAGCTGCAGCAGCGGAGTGACGCCCATGGGGGCGTTGCCCTGCTGGTCGAAGAGCTGGAAGATCACCGGCCGCTTGCCGAGCTCGTCCCAGGCGAGCACCGACCAGCCGGATCCCTGCACGCCGAGCGCGGTCGCCGTGAAGTGGGCGCGGAACCGTTCGATCGATCCGAAGTGCTCGCCGAGCGATTCGGCGAGGGCGCCCTCGGGGTCGCCGCCGCCGTTCGGCGACAGGTTCTCCCAGAAGATGCTGTGGTTGAGGTGCCCGCCGAGGTTGAACGCGAGGTCCTTCTCGAGCTTGTTGACGTTCGCCAGGTCGCCGCTCTCGCGAGCGTCGGCGAGCTGCGCGAGCGCCGTGTTCGCGCCGGTCACGTAGGCCTGGTGGTGCTTGGAGTGGTGCAGCTCCATGATCCGCGCCGAGATGTGCGGCTCGAGGGCGCTGTAGTCGTAGGGCAGATCGGGGAGGGTGTATTCGGGCATTGCGATTCCTTTTCTGTTGGCCGCGGCCGGTGGCCGCGGTGGGTCGGGGTGCGCGTCGGGCGCGCGGGTCAGAGCACGGCTCCCGCGTTCCGGAAGGTGCGATCGAGGTAGATCATCGGTTCGGTCGCCGGTGCCGGATCCTCGGCGAGGATCTCGACCACCTCCGCCACGACGAGCATCGAGGAGCCGACCGGGACCTGCTGGAGGCTGCGACTGCGCAGCGCCACGCGGGCGCTCGCGAGGTGCGGCTCGCCGGTGCCGAGCGTGCGCCACCCCTGCGCGGCGGTGAAGCGCTCGCCGCCGGACACCGCGAATTCCCGTGCGATCGGCGCGTGTCTGGCGTCGAGGAGGTGGACGAGGAGCGAGTCGGCCGCGAGGATCCGCCCGGCGCTGCCGGTGGTGCGGGTGACCGAGAAGACGAGCGCGGCCGGGTCGACGGCGACTGAGGCGACACTGGAGGCGGTGAGGCCGACCGGCCCTTCGGGCGTCGCGGCGGTGATGAGGGCGATGCCGGCGGGGTGTTCCCGGAAGGCGGCCTTGAACTCGGTCGCGAGATCGGTGGCGGTGAGGGTCATCGGGCGTTCTCCAGTGCTGCTGCGGGGTCGGGGAGCGAAGGGGCTTCGTCGGGCATCGGGTTGCGCGTCGCCGCGCAGCGGATCAGCTCGGCCCGGTCGGCGATCTTGGTGCGCTCGCGTTCGCGGATGGCGCCGAGGGTCCGCTCGGCGGCGTCGATCCGCAGCCATCCCTCCCAATCGACTCGGGCATCGAGGCGCGAGACGAGCGTTTCGCGGTCGGAGACGGGCGAGCGCTCGGCGCTCGGGCGAGGGACGCCGGACTCGAGATCCGCGAACAGGCTTGCGACCGTCTCCGCCGCGTCGGACTTGGTGGATCCGATGAGGCCGACCGGTCCGCGGCGGATCCAGCCGGTGGCGTACAGCCTGGGGATCGGCGCACCGTCCGCGCCCAGCACGCGTCCGTCCGCCTCGGGGATCCGTCCGAGCGCCGCGTCGAACGGAACGCCGGGGACCGGTGAGGAGCGATAGCCGATGGTGCGGTAGACCGCCCCGACGTCGTGCCGGACGATCTCGCCCGTGCCGGAGTACCGGCCGAGCGCGTCGGCGCGCGTGCGCTCCGCTTCGAGGGCGGTCACGCGATCCGGCCCGATGAGTCGCGCGGGCTGCTGCCCGAAGTGCAGGTGCACGCGGCGCGAGGCGGTGCGGTCGGCGGGATCGATCGCGGCCCATTCCCGGAGCGTCTCGACGATCAGGCGCCGCTGCGTGAACTGCGCGATCATGCGCTCGGTGTGCTCGTCCGGTCCGACCTCGGCGGGATCCACGATCACGTCGACGTCGTGGCGGGTGCCGAGCTCGCGCAGCTCCAGCGGCGAGAACCGCACGTCGGCGGGGCCGCGCCGGATCAGCAGGTGCAGGTCGCGCAGCGGGTTCCGGGCCAGGGCGGTTTCGACGTGGTCGGGGATGTCGGTGTGCGCCAGGTGCTCGGCGTGGGTGATGAGCATGCGGGCGACGTCGAGCGCCACGTTGCCCGCGCCGATCACGGCGACGGACTCGGCGTCGAGCGGCCACTCGGGCGCCGCATCGGGGTGGCCGTCGTACCAGGCCACGAAGTCGGCGCCGCCGAAGGATCCGGGCAGCTCGGCGCCGGGAATCCCGAGCTCGGCGTCGCGGTCGGCGCCCGTCGCGAGCACGACCGCGTCGTACACGTGGCGGAGCTCGTCGATCGCGAGGTCCGCGCCGATCTCGACGTTGCAGTGCACGCGGATCCCGGGGCGTTCGAGGACGCGGTGCAGGGCGTCCTGGATCCTCTTGATCCGGGGGTGGTCGGGCGAGACGCCGTAGCGCACGAGGCCGTAGGGGGCGGGGAGCTTCTCGAACAGGTCGATGCGCGCGGCGGGATCGCGAGCGAGGATCAGGTCCGCGGCGTAGACGCCCGCCGGGCCCGCACCGACGATCGCGATGGCCGGCGCGTCCGTTGCGGCCCCGGAATCCCGATCGGGGGAGGCGGGCGTCATGCCGGGACCTCCTGCGGGGGCAGCGCGGCCACGATCGGGTGGTCTCCAGGGATCGGGCCGGTGCGCGCGGCTCCGCCCGGTGCTCCGATCTCGTCGAAGAACTCGACGTTGGCCCGGTAGTAGTCGGCCCAGACCTCGGGCAGGTCGTCCTCGTAATAGATGGCCTCGACCGGGCAGACGGGCTCGCAGGCGCCGCAGTCGACGCACTCGTCGGGGTGGATGTACAGCATCCGATCCCCCTCGTAGATGCAGTCGACGGGGCACTCGTCGACGCAGGCGCGGTCCTTGAGGTCCACGCACGGCAGCGCGATCACGTAGGTCACGCGCACCTCCTTCGCTCGGCATCGGACCCCGGAACCGGGCCCGCTCCGCTAGGCTAAAACCTCAAGTCAGGTTGAGGTCAAGTCGAAGGGACGGGACATGGCCGCGGAGCGGATGCACAGCCCGGAGGAACTGCTCAGCGTCGGGGAGATGAGCCGACGCACCGGAGTGCCGGTCTCCTCGCTGCACTACTACGAGGGGCTTGGCCTGATCGCCTCGCAGCGGACCGCCGGCAATCAGCGCCGGTACCCGCGTCACATGCTGCGCCGCGTCGCGCTCATCTCGGTGGCGAAACGGCTCGGGATCCCGCTCGACGACGTGCGCGACGCCTTCGCCGACGTGCCGCTCTCGACGATGCCGAGCCACGAGGACTGGCAGCGCGCGTCGCGCCAGTGGAAGAAGACGCTCGAGCAGCGCAGGCGGGGGATCGAGCAGCTCGAGCGCGAACTGACCGGCTGCATCGGCTGCGGATGCCTGTCGATGAAGGCCTGCAACCTGCTGAACCCCGACGACGAGCTCGGCGAGACCGGGACGGGCGCGCGGCGCGTGCCCGTGTGACCGGGCGATCGCTACGATCGGGGGCATGGCACCGGAGCGCAGGCGACAATCACGTCCGATCATCGTCGTGGGTGCCGGCGTCGTGGGTGCGGCGATCGCCTGCCATCTGGCCCGCGAGGACCGGCCCGTGGTCGTGCTCGACGGCGCTCGACCGGGCAGCGGCGCGACCGGCGACTCGTTCGCGTGGGTCGGGCTCGCGAAGAACGGCGCCGACGTCTTCGCGGATCCGCTGCGCCAGCTCGGTGCCGAGGAATTCGACCGCCTCGTGCAGGACCTGCCCGAACCGGTCGGCCTGCAACGGTCGGGCGCGATCACCTGGGAGGACACGGTCGCGCGAACCCGGGCCTTCGTCGCGGCCCACCGCGCCCGTGGGCACGCCGTCGAGCTGCTGAGCGCCGCGGCCGCGCTCGAACGGGAGCCCGCGCTGCGCTGGGCGCCGGACGTCGTGGCCCTCGCGCCGGACGACGGAGGCGTCGACCCCGTCGCCCTCACCCGGGCCATGCTCCGGGATGCCGAAGCGCACTGCGCGGAGATCCGTCTCGGCGACCCCGTTCGATCCGTCCTCGTCGAGGGGGACGCGCGGTCGGCGTCGAGACCTCCGTGGGCGAGGTGCGCGGTTCGGCTGTCGTGCTGGCCGCGGGAACCGCGATCCCGGCGCTCGCTGCGACGGCCGGCGTGCGCGCCGAGGTCGAGAGCTCTCCGTGCGCGCTGATCCGATTCCGGACTCCGGAGCCGCTGGTGCGCGGGATCCTCTCGACTCCGGACTTCGAGATCCGGCAGTTCGACGATACGACGCTGCTCGCCGCCGAGGACGTGCCGCCGGGGTTTGACGGCGACCCGCGCGAGCTCGCCGAGCCGACGCTGCGCGCGATCCGCGAGGAACTGCGCGGCGGGGACCGGGTCGAACTGATCGAGGCGGTCGTCGCGGATCGACCGATCCCGGCGGGTGGTCGGCTGCTCGGGTTCGCCGACGGGATCGACGGGGTGTATCTTGCGGCAGTCCACCCGGCGGTCATGCTGGCGGGCGCCATCGGAGCGCGGGTCGCGCGCGACCTCGCGTGAGCGTTTATGGTGCCGGGCGGTCGGAGTGCGAGTCGACGGCGGGGAGGAACGCCGCCGCGATCCAGGTCGTGATCGGCATGGCGAGCACGAGACCGATGCTGCCGCACAGGGTGCGGACGATCTCGGTCACCAGGTCGTCCGAGGTGAGGGTCGCGAGCAGCGGTCGATCCGTCAGCACCAGCAGGATGAGGACGCCGATGGAGGCGCCCGCGTAGGCGAAGGCGATCGTGTAGACGGTCGAGGCGATGTGGTCCCGGCCGATGCGCATCGCCCGGCGCGCGATCTCCCGCCGGTCGAGGTGCGGGGCGGCGGCGCGCAGCTCCCACACCGCCGAGGCCTGCGTGATCGTCACGTCGTTCAGCACGCCCAGCCCGGCGATGATGATCGCGCAGGTGAGCATGCCCCGGAAGTCGATGCCGTCGGCGACGCCCGACAGCAGGCCGGCCGCCTCGTCGCCGAGGCCGCTGAGCCGGGTCGCGGCGACCGCGGCGACGGAGATCGCGGCGGTGATCAGGATCCCGCACAGGGTGCCGATGAGCGCGGCGGTCGTGCGCAGATTGGGCCCGTGCACCGGATACAGGATCACGAAGACGATGGCGAAGGCGCCGATGACGCCGACCAGGGCTCCGGGGGCGCCGGTCACGATGGCCGGCAGGACGAAGAGGACGATCACCGCCGCGCTGATCGCGAGCGCCACCACGGCGAGCAGTCCGCGCAGCCGCCCCACGGCGACGATCACCGCGAGGAACAGCAGCGCGAGCACGAGGAGCGGGACCCCGCGGTGGATCCCGGAGATGCTGTACGCGTACCGGGTGGGGAGTGCTGCGCGCCGGCCTCGGTGCCCGGCGCGGTCACGATGGGCGCGCCGAGCAGCTGGACGTGGTCGCGGGGTTGCAGGCCCGACGCTGCGAGGGAACCGCGCGCGGACACGTCGACGACCTGTCCGCGGTCGGGACCCGTCGTCAGCCCGACGCCGATCGTCGTGCACGCGCTCCCGGTCGCAGCGCCGGGCCCGGCGCATCCGGGCTCCACGCTGACGACCTCGCCCTCGGCGAAGATCGAACTCGGGTCGGCGAAGGGCACCTGCTTCGCGATCTGGGTCGCGCGGTCGGAGTCGGGCCACATGAGCGCGAGGCCGAGCCCGGTGAGCAGCGCGACCACGAGCAGCGCGGGGAGCGCGATCCGGACCGCGGTGCGCGAGGCGGTGACGCTCGCGGGAGGCCCGCCGTGGCTGTGGCCGAGGCCGTGGCCGTGTGGGTGCGGTGCGTCGGCGCGGGCGAGCGGGTTCCTCATAATGATTCTCATTATGCATGACGCGGGCGTGCGAGCCGCCTGCGGAGCCTCGCTGCTCCCCGCGCGGCTACGCCCCGTCGAGCCGCAGCCGGTACCCCATGCCGGCTTCGGTGAGCAGGTACCGCGGGCGGGCGGGATCCGGCTCGAGCTTCTTGCGCAGCTGGGAGAGGTAGAGCCTCAGGTACCCCGTGTCGGTGACGTGCTCCGACCCCCAGATGCTCGTGAGCAGCAGGTGCCGGGTGACGAGCCGGCCCTCGTTGCGCACGAGGAGCTCGAGCACCTGCCACTCGGTCGGAGTGAGCCGGACCGTCCGCGCCGTGCCGTCGACGGTGCGGGTCACGGTGCGCGCGGCGAGATCCACCGTCGTGTCGCCGAACGAGACCACCGGGGTCTGCTCGGGCTGCGCCCGACGCCGGGTGAGGGCGCGCACCCGGGCGAGCAGCTCGTCGATCGAGAACGGCTTGGTCACGTAGTCGTCGGCCCCGGCGTCGAGCGCTTCGACCTTGTCGGCGGCGTCGGTGCGTCCCGAGACGACGAGGATCGGCACCTCGGACCAGCCGCGGATCGCCTGGATCACCTCGACCCCGTCGAGGTTCGGCATGCCGAGGTCGAGCAGCACGAGGTCGGGCCGGTGGTCGACCGCGGCGCTGATCGCCTCCGCGCCGTCGGAGGCGACGGCGACCTCGTAGCCCTTCGCGGTCAGCGTGATCCGCAGGGCGCGGAGGATCTGCGGGTCGTCGTCGGCGATCAGGATCCTCATCGGACCTCCTCGGTCGGCTGGGCGGTCAGGCGGGGCAGCGAGACCACCATGGTGAGCCCGCCGCCCGGAGTGTCCTCGGGCTCCAGGGTGCCACCCATGCCCTCGGTGAAGCCCTTGGACAGGGCGAGCCCGAGTCCGAGCCCTGTCGAGTTGTCGGTGTCGCCCAGCCGCTGGAACGGCACGAAGACGTCGTCACGGCGCTCCTCCGGGATCCCCGGCCCCTGGTCGACGATCCGGATCTCCACCGTATCGGCGAAGCTGCTGGTGGTCACCCGGACCGGTGCGTGCACCGGGGCATGGCGCGCGGCGTTCGCGAGCAGGTTCACGATGACGCGCTGCAGCAGCACGGGATCCGCGAGCACCTGCGGGGCGTCCGGGGCGAGGTCGAGCTCCACATCGGCCGGGCCGAGGCCGAGCTCGTCGAGCGCCGGCGCGATCACGTCGACCGGGTCGACGGGGATCGGAACGATGGCGAGCACCCCGGCCTGCAATCGGCTGACGTCGAGCAGATCGGTCACGAGCGCGGCGAGGGACTCCAGGCTCTCGTCCGCGGTCTCGAGCAGTTCGGCGCGATCCTCGGGGCTCAGCGCGGCCCCCGCCGTCCGCAGCCCGCCGACGGCGGCCGTCGCCGCCGCGAGCGGACGACGCAGATCGTGGCTGAGCGCCGAGAGCAGCGCGCCGCGCACGCGGTCGGACGCGGCGATCGGCGCGATCTCGCTCGCGACCTCGGTGAGCTCCCGCACTTCGAGCGCGGCTTCGAGCTGCGCTGCGAGCACGGTCAGCAGCCGGTGCTCCGACGCGGCAGGCTCGGGGCCGTCGAGCTCGAAGCGGGCGGTCGGCCCGACGGGCAGGCTGATGGCCGGAGGCACGGCGACCGGGATCCCCGAGGATGCGATGATCGCGTCGCCGTCGCGGAGCTGCGCGCCCGTGCGGGCGAAGGCCTCGCGTGCGCGGTCGACGATGGCCTGCACCGCGTCCTGCCCGCGGATCACGCTGCCCGCGACGGTCTGGATCAGCTCGGATTCGGCGGCGGCTCGTCGTGCGGCGCGACTGCGCCGTGCGGCCCGATCCACGACGATGCTGACGAGCACCGCGATGATCACGTAGAGCAGCAGGGCGAGCATGTGCAGGGGGTCGGCGATCGACACGGTGTAGAGCGGCTGGATGAAGAAGTAGTCGAGCGTGAGGCCCGACAGCACGGCGGCGAACAGCGCCGGCCAGATGCCGCCGACGATCGCGACCACGACCACGAGCAGCTGGTAGCTGAGCACGTCGCTCGTGATCGACTCGGGGCTGCGGGTGAGGCTCAGCGCCCAGGTGAGCAGCGGTCCGCCGGTGAGCGCGACGAGGAGGCCTGCGATCCGCCGCTTCGCGGTGAGCGCCCCGCCTCGGCGGGGGAGGGCGCGGCGGCGGCCCGCCGCGGAGTGCGTGACGATGTGCACGTCGATGTCGCCCGACTCCCGGATCACGGTCGCGCCGATGCCCGGGCCCGTGAGCGCCGCGGCGAGCCGGCCCCTGCGGCTGACGCCGATGACGAGCTGCGTCGCGTCGACCGAGCGGGCGAACTCGACGAGCGCCGTCGGGACGTCGTCTCCGACCACCTGGTGGTAGGTGCCGCCCAACTGCTCGACCAGCGCGCGCAGCGGGACGAGCTCGCCCGGGCGGGACCCGGCGAGGCCGTCCTGCGCGGTGACGTGCACCGCGATCAGCTCGCCGCCCGATGACCGGGCCGCGATCCGCGCGCCGCGCCGCAGCAGGGTCTCGCCCTCGGGGCCGCCGGTGAGCGTGACGACGACGCGCTCGCGGGTCTCCCAGGTGCGCTCGATCCCGTGCTGCGCGCGGTAGTCGCGCAGGGACTGATCCACCTCATCGGCGAGCCACAGCAGCGCGAGCTCGCGCAGCGCCGTGAGGTTGCCGAGCCGGAAGTAGTTCGACAGGGCCGCGTCGATGCGTTCGGCCGGGTACACGAGGCCGCCCGAGAGGCGGTCGCGCAGCGCCTGCGGGGCCAGGTCGACCACTTCGACCTGGTGCGCGCCGCGCAGGATCTCGTCGGGGATCGTCTCGCGCTGCGCCGCCCCCGTGATCTGCTCGACCACGTCGGTGAGGGAGGCGATGTGCTGGATGTTGACGGTCGAGATCACATCGATCCCGGCCTCGAGCAGCTCGGCGACGTCCTCCCAGCGCTTCGCGTTGCGGGAGCCCGGCGCATTGGTGTGCGCGAGCTCGTCGACGAGCGCGACGTCGGGCCGGCGCTCGATCACGGCATCGAGGTCCATCTCGGTGAGGGAGACGCCGCGATGCTCGACCTGGCGCAGCGGTACGCGGGGCAGCCCGGTCGTCATGCGCGCCGTCGCCGCGCGTCCGTGGGTCTCGACTACGGCGATCACGACGTCGCGGCCCTCGGCCGAGAGCCTGACGCCCTCCTCGAGCATCGCGTAGGTCTTGCCGACGCCGGGGGCGGCGCCGAGGAGCACGCGGAGCCGCCCCCGTCCGGTCATGCTGCTATCCCTTCGCCGAGTCCAACGCTAGGTTCAGCGCGAGCACGTCGACCACAGGCTCGCCGATGAAGCCGAGTGCGCGGCCCTCGGTGTGCGCGGCGACGAGCGCGCGGACGCGATCCGCGGAGAGCCCGCGCTCCCGGGCGACGCGGTCCACCTGGATCGCGGCGTACGCGGGGCTGATCTGCGGGTCGAGGCCGGACGCCGAAGCGGTGACGGCATCGGCGGGAACCGCGCGCTCGGCGACTCCGTTGAACGCGGCGACCTGCGCCCGGCGCTCGCGGATCGCCGCCACGAGGTCGGGATTCGACGGGCCGAGGTTCGAGCCCGACGACGCCCGGCCGTCGTAGCCGTCGCCCGCGGCCGACGGACGCGGCTGGAAGTACTGCGGCAGCGGCGTCCCCTTCGCGTCCGAGAACGACTGCGCGACGAGGGCCGAGCCGACGGTCCGGCCGTCTGCGTCGCGCACGAGCGAGCCGTTCGCCTGCGCGGGGAGCGCGATCTGGCCGATGCCGGTGACGACGAGCGGGTAGGCGACGCCGAGCACGAGGGTGCAGACGACCATGGCCCGGATCGCGACCCAGGTCGTGCGGCCCGCGGTGCGGGATGAGACGTTCATTCGATGGCTCCTAGGTGGAAGGGTTCGAGGATCAGAAACCGGGGATCAGGCGGACGACGAGGTCGATCAGCCAGATCCCGACGAAGGGCGCGACCACGCCGCCGAGGCCGTAGACCAGCAGGTTGCGGCCGAGGGTCTGCGAGGCGCTGAGCGGCCGGTAGCGCACGCCGCGGAGCGCGAGGGGCACGAGCAGCACGATCACGATCGCGTTGAAGACGATCGCCGAGAGCACCGCCGAGGCGGGGGAATGCAGCCCCATGACGTTCAGCGCGGAGAGCCCGGGGAACACCCCCATGAACATCGCCGGCACGATCGCGAAGTACTTCGCGACGTCGTTGGCGATGGAGAAGGTGGTGAGCGCGCCGCGCGTGATGAGCAGCTGCTTGCCGATGCGGACGATGTCGATGAGCTTGGTCGGGTCGGAGTCGAGGTCGACCATGTTGCCGGCCTCCTTCGCGGCCGAGGTGCCCGAGTTCATCGCCACGCCCACGTCCGCCTGCGCGAGGGCGGGGGCGTCGTTCGTGCCGTCGCCCGTCATCGCCACCATGCGGCCGCCGGCCTGCTCCTTCCGGATGTACGCCAGCTTGTCCTCCGGCGTGGCCTCGGCGATGAAGTCGTCGACCCCGGCCTCGCGGGCGATGGCCGCGGCGGTGAGGGGATTGTCGCCCGTCACCATGACCGTGCGGATCCCCATCGCACGCAGCTCGCCGAAGCGTTCGGTGAGCCCCTCCTTCACGACGTCCTTCAGGTGGATCACGCCGAGCAGTCGGCTGTCTCCCGACGCGTCGCGCACCGCGACGACGAGCGGGGTGCCGCCGCCGCGCGAGATCCCCTCGACGATCCCGTCGAGCTCGGCGCGCAGGGTGCCGGCCGCGGGCGACCCCTCGGCCTCGAGCCAGGCCGCGACCGCGCTTCCCGCACCCTTTCGGATCATGCCGCCGTCCGGCAGGTCGAGACCCGACATGCGCGTCTGCGCGGTGAACGGCACGACCTCGCCGACGCCGTCCGCGTCGGGCCGTACGCCGGCCCGCTCGGCGAGCTCGACGATCGACTGCCCCTCCGGGGTGGGGTCGGCGAGCGACGACAGCGCGGCGGCCCGCACGAGCTCCCGCTCGTCGACGCCGCTCAGCGGCACGAAGGCCGAGGCGCGGCGGTTGCCGTACGTGATGGTGCCGGTCTTGTCGAGCAGCAGCGTCGTCACATCGCCCGCCGCCTCGACGGCGCGACCCGACATCGCGAGCACGTTGCGCTGCACGAGGCGATCCATTCCGGCGATGCCGATAGCCGAGAGCAGTGCGCCGATCGTCGTCGGGATCAGGCAGACCAGCAGGGCGACGAGCACGGTCAGGCTCACGGGGCTCGCCGCGTAGGAGGCGATCGGGTTCAGCGTCAGCACGACCACCACGAAGATGATCGACAGCGCCGCGAGCAGGATCGACAGCGCGATCTCATTGGGGGTGCGCTGGCGGGAGGCGCCCTCGACGAGCGCGATCATCCGGTCGACGAAGGTCTCGCCGGGCTTCGACGTGATGCGCACCACGATCCGGTCGGACAGCACTCGCGTGCCACCCGTGACCGCGCTGCGGTCGCCGCCGGATTCGCGGATCACGGGGGCGGACTCGCCCGTGATCGCGGACTCGTCGACGGAGGCGATGCCGTGGATCACGTCGCCGTCGCCCGGGATCAGCTCGCCCGCGGTCACGATCACCGCGTCGCCGAGCCGCAGTTCCGAGGAGGGGATCTGCGCCGTCGTCGCACGCTCGGCGCCGGGGTCGGCGTCGGCGTCGTACCGCTCGACGCGGTGCGCGACCGTGCTGGTGCGCGTGCGCCGCAGGGTCTCGGCCTGCGCCTTCCCACGCCCCTCGGCGATCGACTCGGCGAGGTTCGCGAACAGGACGGTCAGCCAGAGCCAGATCGCGATCGCCCAGGTGAACGGCGCGGGCACCGCGGTTCCGCCCGAGGCCGCGGGCCCCCGAGGAACGGTTCGGCGACGGCGAGCGCCGTGGTGAGCGCCGCGCCCAGCCAGACGACGAACATGACGGGATTGCGCCACTGCTGGCGCGGATCCAGCTTGCGCACCGCGCCGGGGAGCGCCGCGCGGAACTGCGCTGAGGAGAGCCCGGTGCGCGTGCGCGCGACGGCGACCGCCTCCGGAGCGTGCTGCGTGGAAACGGACATGGCTATCGAAGCCCTTCTGCCAGGGGACCCAGCGTGAGAACGGGGAAGAACGTGAGCGCCGTGACGAGCACGGTGACGGAGGCGAGCATGCCGACGAACAGGGGTCGGTGGGTCGGCAGGGTCCCGGCGGTCGCGGGGATCCGATCCTGCCTCGCGAACGACCCGGCCAGGGCGAGCACGAGCGCGATCGGGATGAAGCGGCCCAGCAGGATCGCGGTGCCGAGCGCCCAGTCGAGCCACGGGGTGCTCGCGGTGAGGCCGGCGAACGCCGATCCGTTGTTGTTCGCGGCGGATGTGAAGGCGTAGAGCACCTCGGACGTGCCATGCACGCCGTGGTTCAGGATCGACGTGCCGGTGACGCTGTCGCGCACTCCGGGGATCGCGAAGCTCAGCGCCGTGCCCGCGAGCACGAGCGTCGGCGAGATCAGGATGTAGAGGCTCGCGAGCTTGATCTCGCGCGGCCCGATCTTCTTGCCGAGGTACTCGGGCGTGCGGCCGATCAGCAGGCCGGCGACGAACACGGCGATGATCGCGAGCACCAGGATCCCGTAGAGACCGGAGCCCACACCGCCGGGGGAGACCTCGCCGAGCATCATGTTCAGCATCGGCAGCATGCCTCCGAGCGCCGTGTACGAGTCGTGCATCGAGTTCACCGCGCCCGTCGAGGTGCCCGTGCTCGTCGTCGCGAACAGCGTCGACCCGATGATCCCGAAGCGCTGCTCCTTGCCCTCCATCGCGCCGCCCGCGAGCTGCGGCGCGGGACCGCCGCCTCCGGCCTCCAGCATCAGCAGGATCGTGAAGGACGCGGTGAAGAGGAGCGCCATGACCGCGAGCACCGCAGTGCCCTGGCGGGTGTCTCCGACCATGCGGCCGAACGTGCGGGTCAGTGCGAACGGGATCATGAGCATGAGCACGATCTCGAACAGGTTGGTCCACCCGGTCGGGTTCTCGAAGGGGTGCGCCGAGTTCGCGTTGAAGAAGCCGCCGCCGTTGGTGCCGAGCAGCTTGATCGCCTCCTGCGAGGCGACCGGTCCGCCCGGGATGCTCTGCGTCGCGCCGGCGAGCGTGCGGACCTCGGTGAAGCCCGCGAAGTTCTGGACCACGCCGCCGACGAGGAGCACGAGCGCCGCGACGAAGGCGATCGGGAGCAGGACGCGCACGAGGCCGCGCACCAGATCGACCCAGAAGTTGCCGATCGTGCCGCTGCGGCGGGCCGCGAGGCCACGCACCAGAGCGATCGCGACCGCCATGCCGACCGCCGCCGACGTGAAGTTCTGCACGGCGAGGCCGGCCATCTGCACGGCGTAGCCGAGCGTGCTCTCGGGGGCGTACGACTGCCAGTTCGTATTGCCGACGAACGAGGCCGCCGTGTTGAACGCCAAGTGCTCGGACGGCGCCGGGAGGCCGAGCGCCTGCGGGAGCAGCGGCTGCAACCGCTGCATGCCGTAGAGCAGCAGCAGGCCGACGAGCGAGAACAGCAGCACACTGCGCAGGTACGCCTGCCAGGTCTGCTCCGAACGGGAATCGACCCCGAGCAGCCGGTAGGCCCCGCGCTCGATGCGCCAGTCCTTCCGCGAGGTGTAGACCCAGGCGAGATAGTCGCCCAGGGGACGCACGAGCGCGCCGACGACGAGCGCCACCGTGGCGAACGAGAGGATCGCGAACCACCAGTTCATCAGAAACGCTCCGGCTTCACGAGGGCGACCACGAGCGTCACGAGCACCGCGATGCCGAGGATCGCGCCGACGATCTCGAAGACCATCACAGCTTCTCCACCGCCTTCCCGATCAGACCGACGAGCGCGAAGATCGCGATCGCACCGAGCACGGTGACGACATCAAGCACGAGAGACTCCCAGTTCGTGAGGATCGCGGAGCCCCGGATCGGGCGACCGCGCACCGGGCCGCGGCAGGAGGCCTGCGACCGGTGCGAAGCTCATGCAACACCCGTTGGCGGGATCCGGCGGGCGTCCTCACGGAATCCATACGGGCGGGCGGCCGGCGCCTACGGATTCCATACGGCAGCGCCGATCCGGGCCGCCTGACGAGCCGGTTGGCCGCGCCGGGCCCTGGTGCGGACCCCGGTGCGGGAGTAGCGTGGCCGCCAACGGGATCGAGGGCAGTCCATGATCGGAAGGACCCGGCGGGGAGCCTCGCGCGCCGCCGCGGCGCTGCTCGCTGCGGGGTGCAGCCTCGGAGCGATCGGGTGCGCCGCGGGACCGACCGGGCCAGGGGCGCCGGTCTCACCGGGCGGGTCGTCCAACGGCGGGACGGAGGGGCCCGGCACGGCCGCAGCTCCGGCCCCGGAGGGCTCGACGACGGTGGCGTGCGACGCTTCGAGGCCGGCCGATCCCGACCCGGGCGGCGATCCCGACCCGGGCGGCGATCCCGACCTGGGCGGCGATCCCGACCTGGTCGTCGGGCCGTTCTCCCTCCCCGGCGCGGCCCACGGCATCCGGACGTACGGCGGGACCCCCGCGGCCCCGGGACCCGACGGGCTCAGCTACTACAAGATCGGCGTGCAGGTCGTCTACGGCTCGACGGCGACCGTCTCCATCGGTGCCGAAGCGCGCTCGTTCGCCGGGATCCGCACCGAGCGCGGCCGGGACGGCGGATACTCCGCGGTGACCTACGCGGCGTGCGCGAACGACGCCGAGGCCGAGTCCCGCGGCCTCGGCACCGCGGGCGAGGCAACGGGCTCGACGCGGGGGTTCTGGGTCGGCGGCTTCCTGCTGAGGGACCGCGACTCCGCCTGCCTGCCGCTCGAGATCACCGTCGGGGGCGACCCGACCGTGCACCGCGTCGAACTCGCGCTGCCCGCCGGCGCGTGCGGGTGAGCGTGCGACCGGGGGCATGCGGCCCGCCCGGAATGCGACGCCCGGGCGACGTGTTGGAACCCGGCGTAGACTCTCCGCGTCGCGCCCGCCCGCGCACGACCGGACCCGATCCCGAGGAGGCGCATGACGCGCGAATTCCAGAAGCCGATGCTGCAGCCGAGCGCGACGTTCGACTGGATCATCGGGGCCGACGACCCCGCGACCACGCACCGCCTCGCGCAGGAGACCTCTTGGGCCCTGCTCGATCGCGTGCGCAGCGTCGCCGACCCCGAGATCGTCGAGCGGGTCGTCCAGCTCGCGAACGGCCGGGGGCTCGAGGACGTCGCGGAACTCTGGTCGCACGCGGGCGCCCACTCCCTCGCCGGGGTGCTCTGGCGCCTGTACCTGATCCGCCGCATCGCGGCGGGCGACCCCGAGGGTACCGCCGACCTGTTCCGGCGCGGAGCCGCGGCGGCCATCACCATCGACCCCGTCGTCGCGGGCGCCGCCGAACCGGTCACGCCCGAATCGATCGCGGCGCTGTGCGACACGATCCTGCGGGGCGTCTTCGCCGGCGATCTCGCCATCGCCCTCGACCGGGCCGCCGCCTATTGCCGGATCCTGTCGCTCGGCTCCGCCGACCTCGCCGATTCCCGCGATCCCCACGATGACGCCCACGCGGAGCACCTCACCAAGCGCTCGCTTCGCTACGCGACCCTCGCCGAAGAGCTGCACGCCGGCGCTCGCCGCTGGCGCGACGGCAGCCTCGACTGAGCGAGCACGCCCGGGCTGCGCAGCGACTCTTGCGCTCAGCGGTGCCGCGTTAGAATGTTCGTGCCGGGCCGCAGTAACCCCGGGCTCCAAATTCAGCCGCTTCGAGCGGCCTTCCGCCGAGAGGCGTTCTGCGGTCCGGTTCTTTCATGCCCGGGCCCGACGGTGCCGGGTTTTTTCGTGTCCGGGGTCTCGTGGGCGGGGTGCTTGCGAGCGGGGTGCTCGCGTGTGGGGTGCTCGCGTGTTCGTGTTCGTGTTCGTGCCCGGGCGAGCGCGCCGCTGCACGAAGACCGGCATCCTTGGCGAGAGCGGGATCAGCTCTCGGGGGTCGGGTCTACTGGGGAGGGTCGGGTGTACTGGCGAGGGCCGGCGCAACTATCGAGGGCCGGTGCAACTCTCGAGGGTCGGTGCAACTCTCGAGGGACGGGTCTACTGACGAGGGCCGGGCCTGCTCGCGGTGGTCTGGGCGGGTCCTCGAGACTGGAGCCGACTCTCGACAGCGGAGGGGACTCTCGGCATCGGCTGTCGGGCCTGACGAGGGCCGGTGCAGCTCTCGAGGGTTGAATCCACTGATGGGGGTCAGGTCTGCTGGCGAGGACCGGCGCACTTCTCAAGGGTCGGGGGTACTGCCGAGGACCGGTGCGCCTGCCGAGGACCGGTGCGCCTGGCGAGGGCCGGTGCAGCTCTCGAGGGTCGGGTCTACTGACGAGAACCGGGCCTGCTCGCGGTGATCTGAGCCGGCCCTCGACACCGGAACCGGTCCTCGACACCGGGACCGGTCATCGGCACCGGGACCGGTCCTCGGCACCGGGACTGGTCCTCGACACCGGGACCGGCTCTCGGCACCGGCCGTCGGGCCTCGTGCCGGACCCCGACCCCGACCCCGGCCCTCGGACCCCGATCCCGGACGTTGGAGACCGACTCCGAACCCCGAACCTCCGACCCCAGACCCCAGCACATCGACGGCCAGGCCCCAACCCCGAAAACGCGGATGGGCTCCTCCGCGAGAAGCGGAGGAGCCCATCTGAGAGCTATGAGCGGCTGCCTACCCGAAGCGGCCCGAGACGTAGTCCTCGGTGGCCTGCACCTTGGGCGTCGAGAAGATCGTCTTGGTGTCGTCGAACTCGATGAGCTTGCCCGGCTTACCGGTGCCCGCGATGTTGAAGAACGCGGTGCGGTCCGAGACGCGCGAGGCCTGCTGCATGTTGTGGGTCACGATCACGATCGTGTACTCCGACTTCAGCTCGTCGATCAGGTCCTCGATGGCGAGGGTCGAGATCGGGTCGAGCGCCGAGCAGGGCTCGTCCATGAGGAGCACGTCGGGCGACACCGCGATCGCGCGGGCGATGCAGAGACGCTGCTGCTGGCCGCCGGACAGGCCCGAACCGGGCTTGTCGAGGCGGTCCTTGACCTCCTTCCAGAGGTTCGCACCCTGCAGCGAACGCTCGACGAGCGCGTCGGCGTCGCTCGACGACATGCGGCGGTTGTTGAGCCGCACGCCGGCGAGCACGTTCTCGCGGATCGACATGGTGGGGAAGGGGTTCGGCCGCTGGAACACCATGCCGACCTGTCGGCGCA